>NZ_QHJQ01000002.1:0-300000 GCF_003185655.1 Coraliomargarita sinensis
GCCCCGCAGCAAGGACACTCCTTCGGCTCCTCGCGCAAACGAACCCGCAACTCGTAAACATCAGCCTTGCTAGAGACCTCGATCACTTCGTATCCTGCTAGACCTATCTTGTTAATCATCGGGGACATGGTAGCTTAATTGCTCCATGTCCCCAATCTTTGATGGAGAGCGTGAAAAACAGGTCAGGGGGATCTGTGATCGGTAATTGCCGGTGGTGCCCGGAACGCAAAATTTAAAGAAGCGACCGATTGTAATTTATCCCAGGGCCTACGAGTAGCCGTTTTCAGGGAGTGACCTCTAATTCGGCGTGGCTCCCCATGTAACCGTAGCCGTAGCTGCAGTGGATGCGGTCGCCGGGTTGGGCGCCCAGGTCCGAGAGCCGGATGCGGCCGACGTGAATATCCGAGTCCGGGTCCTTCTCGACCAGCGTAACCATCGCCGCCTTCGGGCCTTTTAAGGTAAGGGTGATTGGCTCTTCCTTGCTGATGTCGAAATTGACTGGGGCGCGCAACCCGACGAGGATGGAGTCACCTTCCTGGATCAGTTTAAGCTCTGTTTCCGCCCGCGCCATGTAGGCGAGACTCAGGTTGAAGGCGGTGTTGAAGGCAACCCAGCCTTCAGTGTAACCTTTATTTCCGACTTCCGGATGGTAGGGGTAGTGGAAAGTCTTGGGTGAACCGTCGAGGACAAAGCGGGCTTCCTCCAACTGGCCGATCCCGCCACGGTAAAAGGTGTACCATCCGTGTTCGACGCCTTCCACCTCGCGGGGCGCATCATAGGAGAAGTGACGACCGGTGGGGTTGCGCCCGAAGCAGTTGTCCAGATGGCTCCAGGCCAACTCATGTAATCGTTCGCGGACTTCCGGGGCGGTGACATAGGTAGAAGCCGCCAGTGCGATCGCGGGAAAGCCGACCACGTTACCTGGTTCGTTCCACTTGTGCCTGTGAGAATAATCCATGGGTGTCCAATCTCCGTCATCGGTGTATTTACGGAAGTCCCACATGTTTTCCGAACGGCGCACCATAATGCGGGCCCACTCGTTGATCTTTTCACGCAGTCCATCCGGAGCCTTGCCCGGATGCAGTTGCAGGCAAGCGGCGAGTCCTGTGATGGTGACGTGCTCGCTCATCCGCTGACCCTTTGTCGTCTGCGGGGCTTCCCAGTCCAGTTCGTCGATGATCCATCGGGTCTGGGCGAAAGCGGCCTCTAGATATTTGTCCGCATTGGGAAGTCCGTCGCGGACGGCCACCTCGTGCATGAGCAGATTGGGTAGGACGCTAAAGCCGGGAGGAAGTTCGCCTTTGGTGCTGCCGACCACAGTTTTCAGGGCGAACAAGTTGTGATCGGAGGAGGCATCGTAGGGGTATTTGATATCGATGTCGGACTGTCCCCATTTTGCTTCAACAAACTGGCGAACGGCATCGTAGTTCTGCTGAGGAAGCCATTGTTTCATGGTTGGCCAGGCGTAGAGGAAAAAGGCCAGATCTGACTTCATGCATTCGTGTTTAACGTCTTGGGTCAGGATGACATCCGCACCCCAGTGAATCATTTTGACGATATCCGGTGCACTTTCGTCATAAGGTTCAAGCGCTCCCCAGAGACCAGGCTTCGGCTCGTCGTAGGTGATCTGTTGCGGCAGATGCTCGTAGGCGGCCGGGTTGGAAAGATACTGGGGGACCAGCGTGTAGAGTGTCCAGGAGAAGTGGTGGTCATCGCGCCAGCCGAAGGAACCCCGGCACCTCCGTTTGTAGTTGCCCACGTAGTGACGGGTGTCGACCATGAAGTCGATGGCTGCCGGATAGCTGATCCGCTCGAACTGCCAGAGCCCGATGGTAAAGGGGACGGAGGTTTCGCTACCCGCCGTGACTACAAATTCCCCGGAGCTTGCCGGGTTGAATGCCGTGAAGTCGCCAATGTGCCCCTCAATCGTGCCCGTGTATAAAGCGTTGCCTCCTTTGGCGGGCTTGATTTGGAAAGCCGTGCCGTCGTCCAGGGTGGGGGCGGTGAAGCGCTTGAGCTCTCCGAAATTGAAGCCGCTTTGATTCAGATAGATGCGCGGGATGTCGCCATCCTTCGAATGAACTATGGGCTTGGGTGCCTTCGGCATTTTGACTCCGGTCCCCAATTCAGGGAGCTCCTTGCCCAAAGGCCAGAGGGTGATCTCGCGGATGCGGGCGATCTTATCCGGGGTTTGGGTGACGACGAGGCGGATGGAATCAGTGACGATCGCTTCGCCGGGATCAAAGGGAACCGCGAGCGCGGTCTCCTTGTTGCCGAAGATCTCGGTGCCCTGTATCAATGTCCAATCACCGCTCGGGTTTTTGTGTTCCAGGTAAAAGTCTTTGAACGCTGATTCATTCCTGTATCCGCTGTAGATGTGGGCCGCGCCAATTGTTTGTATTGAGGGTAACTGCAGCTCGAGGCGGATCTTTCCGTCTGCATCCGGGCCGCCGAGCCAACGGGAGTCGTCCGAACTGATGCCGTCGGTCACACTCGAGGCTTTGCTGTTCTTAAGTTCGGAAACTGCCTTGGCAGTCAGTGGCCCGAGAGGTTTGATCTCTTCTGCCGACGCTGGATGGATCAAAGTTCCCAGCAGAAAAAGAAACAGTGCCGACAAGCGGATGACTGGACGCTGCAATGAACGGTAAGGGGTGAATGGCCGGAGATAGATGCCGGTTCTTGGCTTCATCGAGTCAGTCATAGTTCTTAAAGTCTCACTCAAAGCACAGCACATGTCAGTCTAATTGGCTTGTCGGATGAGAACAAAAACTTAACTCTCATTACCATACTAATTGCCTGCATTTTCCTATCCATGCGCTATCGGGACTAGCTCAATCTGAACGCGCCCTAGGACTTTCGGTTGCGAAAGGCTTGAGATAAGTGGGTTGATCGTAGAATAAGACCCAAAATCAGCTTGCCCGATTCTGTTTGTTGCAGATGGAAGACTCTACGGGCCAACATGGTTTAAGCCCAGTAAGCTGTCGATTTCTTTCAGGCGGGTGACGCTGTCTTCCAGAATACGTCCTGAACGATCGGGAGCGACGTTCAGCAGATAGTTGGTTTTGCGGCTGTTGCATAAACGCAGCATGTCCACCACCTCAGGAGCATCCTTGGGTTGCCACTTCCTATCGGGCGTCCAGAACCAAACGGGGGTCAATTTGTCGCAGACCTCGGCAGCAATAGCGTTGTCCTCGGGGGGTAGGGCTTACTCTACTTTGACGTAGGTTTTATATTTCGCCTTGAAACCCGGATCAGGTTCTGAGTCGAAGCCAAGTTCGAAGAGCAGGAAGTCCCGACCTCCAAGGCTGATGACTTCGTAATGATAGGCCTTGTCGTCATAGGTGCTGAAGGCCATGTTACCTGAATAGCGCATGGGGAATTCATAGGCCCGCTTAGTCAAACTAACCGGTTCAACCTGACCCTTGGCATCGACCTTGAATCCGTAATTGACGCCTCTACTCTTAAATTCGGTCGGCACCTTGTTTTGTGTCAGGCGCTTTTTTAAAAAGTTCTCGGCCTCTGCTCTATTCTCGAATTGATCGTGGTCCACAAGGCACCAGGCTCCCACAAAGGCAGGATTGGGTTGGAATCGGCCGCTGTAGATAAAGCGGTCGGAATCGCGCCCGCTCACTTTCCACTCGGAGGTGACCTTGGGCAGGGAGTTCAGGAATCCCCTGCCTTCGTCCGAGAATCCTATCACTTGCCCGACCATTTTACGTTTGTAGCCTCCGCCCTGTCCGATCACATTGCGCCCGTTCTCACTCATCATGTCATCGGGTAGGATTTTATAGACCTTCTTCATGATGTTCAGCCCATACTCCTGGATCTCCGGATCGGCTTTATCTAAGTTTTGAGTAATTTGGCGGGCACTTGAAATCATAGAAAATGAAGTCGACTCGGAAATCGCCCGGGCGATTGGGGGGAAGAGTTCCTTGTAACTCTCCGGGTCACTGAGCAAAGGTATGCTGGCACTGATGGCTCCACCATGGCCGCTATCATTAATTATTTTGAGGAGCACATCCTTGTAGTTGCGCAGTTCATCAATATCCAAGTGCCTGAGGAGTCCGAGGGCCCAACCCCTGACGTATTCAGATCGGTGCGGCTCGCGGATGATCTTCTCAACTTGCGCCCACATCTCAGGGGTCACCATGCCGGGGTCCATGTTGGATTTTGACCAGGTGCCCAACAAATCATGCAGCGCCATTACGCCCATATGCTGTAAGCGAGGATCGGAGGAGAGGAGGAGACCACGAACGATATCGTTTTTCCTTAGTCGAACCACCGCCTGCTTGGCTTCGAAACGGTGGGTTATCTCCGGGTGATGCAGGTAGGTGACGAGATCCCGGTCGGAAACTTTATCGCTGCGAAGAATCTCATAGACAGGATCGCCGATGTGCTTTTCCAGCTTTTCCTTATGCACATCGCCTCGCGTCCAGGGACCGCCCGGGACGGGGTAGGGCGAACTGAAGGCGTCGTCGGCCGGAGTGCCCCAAGGACGTAATGGAAGTTGATACGACTTGGCATAGGGGCTGGGTGCTCCGTAGAGGAAGAGCTTTTTCCGCGGCAGAGTATAATTGAGGGCAAAGAAGGTGCCCCATGCGATGTTGTGCTCGCCCACGGCTCTATCATAGTTGTCATCCTTACCTCCGGCAATGCCGATGCCTCCGTCATGACGCCGCGACAGTTCAAGGGCCCAACGTCGCGCATCCATGTATTGTCGGTATTGATCCGGACGTTCATCAGCCAGCAGTGCCATGGCGGTCGACTTCCAGATCTCCCCAATGCCCCCACCGGTGTGACCAATGTGGTAAACATTGATCCCATAGTAATCCTTAATCGCGCTCACATGGGCTGCTTGCGCATAAATCGAGTTGTCTCCGTCGGGCGTCAATCGTCTTGCCGCAGCCATCGCCATGGCCAGTCCCCCTGTCTTTCCGTTGCAATCTCTGAAGCCGGGCTTCGAGGTGAAGTCGCCATAAGGCACACTTCCACGCCCGGAATAGCGGTAGAAATGACGCAGGCTGCTCTGTAGGGTGAATTCATCGACATTCACCCCGCAGGCCTTGGCCAGAAGCAAAAAAGTCAGGCAATGGACGCCCGAGGCATTCACATGGCCTCCGTTTTGATAAAGAAAATTTCCCGAAGCGCGCCCGGCCCAGGCCCCATTGTAGATATGGTCCCTGAGGTGATCGGCACCTTTTTGGATGGTGGGGAGTACTGACTGGTCTCCAGTGCGAAGGTAGTATTCGCAGAAGGCCATGCCCGACATGCCGATGGACCAGTTGATGCCGCCAACGCTGGCGCCGTTTTGTATCCATTCACGAACTACAGCGAGATCTTTTTCCTCGCCGGTCGAAAGCAAAAAAAGCATGCCGCTCCAATCGTTTTTCCCGTGCTCGGCGATACGGTCAGCCAGGTTGCGCACAATCTTATCCGACTTCGGGCAATTGAGCGGCCAGGTTGGACTGTAGCTGCCGAGAACTGGAATCGTTACGGTCACATCACCCTGGCCCTGTATATCGAGCGTGATTCGACCATCACTGGCTTCGGCATTGGTGATCAGTTGTCCCAGCACAATGCGCGGATCGTAATCGTCTTTCAGTCGGACGCCATTAATGCTTTTAATGACCTGGCCTTTTTGTAGCTGGCCTGTTTTCGCAGCAGGGGAACCGGCTTCGACATTGTTGATCTTCATTACAAAGCCCTGCTCCAAGTCGATGCCGATACCTACGGGCCCGAAGTTCTGGATCGTCCAACCCTTCGGGTCGTTGGCCTTCGGTGCCGGGTTGAAAGCGATGTTCGTTTGCGCGCTCAAGTCGGCCGTACCCATTAACGAGGCAGGAATAATCAGTGTAAGCAGGCGGATGTAATCTGGAATTGTCATTGGTGAAAGTTGCTTTGCGAGCCTGGAGGCAGGCTAATCTTCGATTTCAATCTGACGGTAGCCTAAGGATGGTCTTGTTCTCTTACCTCACAACTTGCTCGACGCTTCTTCCACATGATCGAGCTTCCAGTATCGGTAGTCTTCAAATATCCTCTGGCCACGAACATGGCGAATGTATGTATCAACCACCCCGAAACTAGAATATTTACATTGTTTAACTGTAACTATTTTATCTAAGTTATGGTCATGAAAAAGCAGCCGATCAAAACTGCTTCCGAACAAGTGGCGGATCTGTTGCACGAGCAAATCATGCGACGAACATGGACCGAGACGATGCCGGGAGTGCAATGTCTGGTTAAAGAGCTTCAAGTCGGCTTTCAAACTGTGAAATCCGCCCTCGGCCAACTGGAAAACGAAGGCCTGCTGGTCCCTCAGGGGCAGGGCAAACGACGCAGGATCGTCTTGCCGGATGCCGACCGCCCGCTGGAGACTTTCCGCATTCGAATCCTCCCCTATGCAAAAGAGGACCGTAAATCGCCCGACAATGCCGAAATCCTGATCCGCTTGCTGGAGGCCGGGGTCAACATCGCCTATGCGGAGAAATCGATGCAGGATTTCGGCATGCGGGTCGACCGGGTGGCTCGATATGTAAAGAGCCATCCCGCGGATGCCTGGATCACCTCTGCCGCCTCGCGGGAGATCAACCAGTGGTTTTCGGAACAAGCTTTCCCGGCACTTGCCATTAATGGAAGAACGAGTGGCCTGTCGATCGCATCCGCGCATAATGTATTCATTCCTTCCCTGAGAGAGGCCATCAAGGTGCTCATTGCCCGGGGCCACAAACGGATCGTCATGTTTGCCCGCAGGGAGCGTCGCAAGCCCGTTCCCTCAAAGCCGGAGCAAGCCTTTCTGGATGAACTGAAGGCGGCGGGAATTCAAACCGGAGAGTACAATCTCCCCGAATGGGTCGAAACCCGAGAGGGACTGCATCGCCTACTCAATGAATTGTTTCGCCTCAGTTCACCGACGGCACTCATCTTTCAGGAAACTGCCATCTTCACTGCGGCCCGGGCGCACATTTCCAAACTTGGATATCATGCACCCCACGATATCTCGCTTTTGGTCGGCGAATCTGATCCAAGCTTCGCCTGGTGCGATCCCGCCCCCGCACATTTCCATTTGGATTACGATCCTCTGGTGCGCCGGGCGGTCCGTTGGGCAAGGAACGTAGCCAGCGGGAAAAATGACCTGCGACAAGTGGGGTTCAAGGCAAAATTTTTCGAGGGCGGCACGATCGGGCCGGTCCGTTAAAATGGGATTCATCAGCGCCCCCTCTATGACAAGAAGTTGGTCGCGCAGTCGTGTCCCTGCTGCGCAGTTCCGTTGTGCTGGCAGAGACTGACGACGTTCGTGCGGCGTAGGGAACGCCTGTACATGTTGGATCCGGCTCCTTCTCAATACGCCGGGACAGGCTTCGATCGTCGAAACAAGTTTCGGACGAAGCTTGGTGGAGGTGGCGGGAGTCGAACCCGCGTCCCCTGTGCTTTCACAAGCGGCATCTACATGCTTAGCTTCGTGTTTATTGTCGTCATGGCATCGCGACCAAGCGCGCTATGCCACTTCCAGGTTTTCTAAAATACGGTGGGCAATCGAAAACCAATTTACCCACTATACCTGCTAGTCGTCGCTTCCAGTCCATAGCAGGCGTCTGGGTGGAAACGTGGTGCAACTTAGGCAGCCATAGCGAATTGTTCTTCGCCAATTAATTTTTGAGATGGATTGATACGGAGCCTCCATCATCTCCGACATGCAACCGCCAGCTAGGACACAGGGTCGAATCCGGAACACCCCCTCAAAAGTGAAAGTGAGAGTCAGCGTGAAAGTGGGCTGGCCACTTCCGGAAAAGAACCTGTTGCTGGCGCAACGGTCTTTTCAAAGAACACCCATATAAGGTTACACCAAGTTCGGTAAAAGCAAGCCGGATCGCTATGCATTCTCAGCATCCGGTGTGGTGGGCGGAATGTATCTGAAGAGATATATGAGGCCGCTTCCGTTGTAGGCGACGCGGACATCACCGGTCGCAATGTTGCCGTCATCCAGAATGCTGTCGAGGCGCACGGCCTGCTCGGCGGTAAAGTTTAGATTGTAAAGATAGACGTAAGTGTAGCTGGCAGAATTCACATAAAACCAGCTGTGGGAGCCGTTTTTCCAGACCGGTGGGAGATAGTCACCGATATCGCCCGGCATATTGGTGTAGGTCATGAAGTCGGGGTAGCCGCCTTCGGCCGTACTGTAAAATTCGACGGCTTCGGTGAAGACCCGAACATCGTTGGCAGTCGCAGTCGCTTCAGTGCGTTCACGGGCCATTCGGATCCCCGGCATGCCCAGCAGCGCAAGAATACCGATAGTTGTGACAACAACCATCAGCTCAACTATGGTAAAACCTGCCTTGCGCTGCGTTTTCATTGATCTTTACGAACCTAGGGTATACTGCCCATTAAAATTTTTTTGTCAATCACAGGTTATGGGCTGAAATGACGTAGATTAATGATAGCCAGGCACTTGTTGTAAAATCTGGCATCATTATAGCTAAGGCACCCGATTTGAATTTAGAAATTTATAAGTTGCTCGTAATAAGCTTTTTGTGTTTTTAAGTCGTAGACGGCAACATCGTCTTGCTTGCCTCTGGCGATCATGCCGGAATTGACGGTGATGCTGATCTGGTCCTGCCAGTCCTGAAATTGTTCCATGCTGACTTGGCCCTGCGGGACAGCCGGTTCGCTGGATTCGGCCTCTGGGGTTGGGATGTAGGCCTTATAGCGGCTGAGGATTTCCGGAGTGGTCACGCGCTGTACATCCATTCCGTTTTGACCGGCCCAGGTTTTGAAGTCTTCTGCCTTGATATCGAACTCATAAACGCGGACCTGGTTGGAGCGATAGAAGGATACATTGGATGCGTAGTTGGGCAACCAGCTCACGCGGGCCACATTCTCCCCGTAATCCGGGCCGCTGCTGGCGTAGAAGTAGATGGCAATCGGCAAGAGGAGCACCAGGACGATGAATGCGTAGAGGGCGCGGACATCACGTCTGGTCTTGGGCTTGAAGGACTCCAGGGCGTCTTCATAAAAGCGCAGGGTGATATTGGCCCGGGCTTTGTCGGCACCCTCGGATGCGACCAGGCTTTGGTAGGAAACCAAGCGCCAACGCTTTTGCAGTTTAGCGTAGAGTTCGAGGGCCTCTTTCTCAAACCGCTTCTCTTCTTCGTAGGTGACGTCAATCCTCAGGACGCTGACGTAGCCCTCTTGTGTCACCCAGTTCCAGGCCTCGCCCTCACTCTTAAAGTAGCCGCCGAGTTGAAAGCGATCCATGTTCCAGCGGCGGTGGCCGGCATAGATCACCTCAATATCCTCATCGAACGGACCGTTGTAGAAATCGAGCCGAACCTGATTGTCTTCGAGACCAGTCTCTTTCTGGTAGGTTGACAGTTTTTCCTTCGATGTGAAGGCGCCCATCGCATGCAGCGATCCATCATCTTCCACACGGATCAGGATATGTAAGTATGGCAGCATAAATTGGGCTTAACCGTCAGTGGTGGAAATGACGTTCTCTATTATGGAGTCTAATAATCTCCCGTTATTGTAAAGCCCTTACTGAAAAAGCAGTCGGCACAAAAAAGCCCAGCCATGCGGCCGGGCTTTGTTTGAGAGGCATTCGTCAATACCTGTAAGCTTTAGATCAGGTCTTTGACAGCATCGCGTTCCTCCGCGAGTTCTTTCACCGAAGCGTCGAATTTCTCACGGCTGAAGTCGTTGAGCTCGACGTCCTGAACGATCTCGATCTCGCTGCCGTTGCTACGGCAGGGGAAGGAAATGATCAGGCCCTCGGGGGTGTCGTAGCTGCCGTCGGAGCAGAGGCACATGCTAAAGGTGTCACCTGCCGGCGTCGGTGTGGTGAGCCTGCGCACGGAATCGACGATGCCATTGGCGGCGGAGGCGGCAGAGGAGGCCCCGCGCGCCTTGATGATTGCCGCGCCACGCTTCTGCACGGTAGGGATGAAGGTCTCCTTCAGCCAGCTCTCGTCTCCGATGACATCGGCAGCTGACTTGCCGCCGATCTGAGCGGAGTAGAAGTCCGGATACTGCGTGGCGGAGTGGTTGCCCCAGATGGTCATATTGGTGACTTCGGTCACATCGACGCCGGCCTTTTGGGCGAGCTGCGTCTTGGCCCGATTTTCGTCCAGCATGGTCATGGCGAAGAAGCGGTCATTGGGCACGCCTTCGGCATTGTTCATGGCGATCAGGCAGTTGGTGTTGCAGGGATTGCCCACGACGAGCACACGTACATCGGAGGCGGCGTTGGCCGCGATCGCCTTGCCTTGTCCGGTGAAGACCTTGCCGTTGATCCCAAGGAGGTCGGCGCGTTCCATACCGTCTTTGCGGGGAACAGATCCAACCAGAAGTGCCCAGTTAACGTCCTTGAAGCCCTCGTCGAGGTCTGTGGTTGCCACAACGTCCTTGAGCAGGGGGAAGGCGCAATCGTCGAGCTCCATGCAGACGCCTTTCAGGGCGTCCAGCGCGGGCGGAATCTCGATCAGATTTAAGGCGACCGGTTGGTCGGGGCCAAACATGGCACCGGACGCGATGCGGAAGAGTAGGGCATAGCCGATGTTGCCGGCTGCGCCGGTGACGGCGACGCGGATAGGTTCTTTGCTCATGATAGAATTCGTATTTGGTTGAGTCGTTGAGTTGTGCGTAGGCTTTTTCGAAGGTAAAGTCGCTTTTACAAGGATGGATGATTAAAACCTACCGTTATAGGGCAGTTAAGAAAACAAAGGTGCGAGGTCGGCATGGGCTTTAAGCAGCATCGCCTCGGTGGTGGCCCAGTCAATGCAGGCATCGGTAATGGAGACACCATACTCGAGATCTTCGACCGGCTGCGGGAAGGTCTGGCTGCCGTGGTTTAAATTACTTTCCACCATGGCACCAATCACACTCGGATCGGTCAGGCTCTGGCGGACGATTTCTTCAAAGATCGCGGGTTGCTTGCTCGGATCTTTTCCACTGTTGGCATGGTTGCAGTCGGTCATGATAGCGGGTGTCAGCCCGGCTGCTTCGAGCTGTTCCCGGGCTTGTGCGACATCGTCGGCCCCGTAGTTCGGTCCTTTCGAGCCGCCGCGCAGGACGATGTGGCAGCTGGGATTGCCGCTCGTGGTGAGTGCATTGGCGCGTCCTTCGTTGTCGACGCCGAGGAAAGTCTGAGGCTGGCTCGCCGCTTTGATGGCATTGATCGCGACATCCAGTCCGCCGTCGGTTCCGTTTTTGAAGCCCAGCGGCATGGAAAGGCCGGAAGCCATCTGGCGGTGGGTCTGGCTTTCGGTGGTGCGTGCGCCGATCGCCGACCAGCAGACCAGATCGGCAATATATTGGGGCGTGATCGGATCGAGCAGTTCGGTGGCCGTGGGCACGCCCATCTCAATCACTTCGCGGAGGAAGCGGCGGGCGATGCGTAGTCCTTCCGGGATGTCGCTGGTGCCGTCGAGCTTTGGGTCCATGATCAAACCTTTCCAGCCGACCGTGGTGCGGGGTTTCTCAAAGTAGACGCGCATAACAGGAAGGATGCGGTCGCTCACTTTTTTAGAGAGCTCGGCCAGCTTGCGCGCATATTCACGCCCAGCCTCCAGGTCATGGATGGAGCAGGGGCCGACGACGACAAGCAGCCGGCGGTCATCACCGAAAATAATCCGGTTGATGGCTTCCCGGCTGTCCGCGACGAATTGCTCGGCAGCTTCAGATTTGGTGATCTCGCCGCACAGCTCCAGTGGAGACGGTAGCAAGGTCTTGGAAGTAATATTGATATCCGTGACGTTTTTCACAAGGCGTGGAGGTGTAAAGTAGCGCTTCGTGGGGAACAAGTCCCAATTCTGAATTGCTGGTTGAAAGTTCCGCCAAGCTTCGCATTGCTGTATGGCATGGTCTTATATGCATATCCCTACGAATTGGCTGCGCACCTGATTGTGAGCGACGAGGATGCGGCGGATTTCCTCCAGAGCCAGTTCAGCAATGACCTCCGCCCTTTCTCGCCGGGGCAGTGTACCTACGGACTTTGGTTGGACGTAAAGGGTAAGATCTTGGCGGATAGCTGGGTGCTTTGTGAAGATGAGGAACGGTTCCGGATTTTCAGTGAACACTGCGATGAGCAATCCATCCGCGAAAAGCTCGAACATCACATTATCGCGGATGACGTCGAAATCGAGTCGGGTGAAAAAATGGCAGCGCTGGCCGCGGTGGGAGAAGAGGAAGGCGACCTGGTCGCACCATTGGATGATGTTCTCTTCTCATTTCCCGGCAGGCGCTCAAATCGTCCGTCTTACGAGTTGTTGTTTTCCGATGCGGCAGCACGCAGCAAGTGGGTGGAGCAAAACGCTTGTGAAATCGTATCAAAAGAATGGATACAAAAAGAGCGAATGGAGTCCGGTCTTGCATCTGTAGGGTTCGAGGTGTTGTCGGGCGACTTGCCGGGCGAGGCGGGGTTGGTCGATAGTGCGGTCTCCCTGACCAAGGGGTGTTTCCTCGGGCAGGAAGTGGTTGCCCGCATGCACAATGTCGGCCGCCCGCAACGGGGATTGTACACGATTGCCGGTTTCGGGGCTCCGCCTGAGGCGCCATGCCCGGCCGCGAATGCCGAGGGCAAGGCGCTTGGAGAGCTGCGTACGATCGTTCCCGCGGCATCCGGATGGACCGGCGTTGCCATGCTCAAATCACGATTTGTGGAATGCGGTATGGAGCTTGCGCTGGGTGAAGGTCGAGCAACTGTCGAGGCGAACTACGTAAGCAGAAGCTAGCATGGATAGTCCCGATGAGAAGAAACTGGATCAGGTTGCCTCGCTTTTTTTGCGTTTGGGAGCGGATCGTTCCCAGGCGGATTTGATGGCCCGGCAACTGTTGAAACGGGCAAAACAAATTGCCGACGAGCGTGAAATTACAGAATTGGAGGCCTTGGAAAACCTTTTAAAACAGGTGATTGAGGCGCGTCAGGGCTCGTAATCCCTTTAAAATAAAGGGTTTAGGCGGGGCGCCTGCTCTGAAACCCTAAAAATAAGGGGTTTGAGCGGATTTGTAGTTGACGGAAATTGCTCTCGAGGCAGATAGTTGTTCCGGCTAATTCGCCAAATAACCTCAATAAAACAATACTATACATATGAATAAAGCAGAACTTGTTGCAGAAGTCCAAAAGTCCCTCGGTTCCGATACCTCAAAAGCCGCCGCAGAGCGTGCTGTTGAAGCTGTTCTCGAAGGCGTGAAGAAGGGCGTCAAGAAGGATAAGAGCGTTCAGCTTATCGGTTTCGGCACATTCTCCGTGACGAAACGCGCTGCCCGCCAAGGCATCAACCCACAGACCGGTGAGAAGATCCAAATCAAGGCTTCCAAGGCTGTGAAGTTCAAGGCTGGTGCCGGCCTGAAGGCAGCACTCTAAGCGCTACCCCACGCTAAGTGTTATCAGTTTCAAAACCCGCAGCTTCGGCTGCGGGTTTTTTGTTTTTTTGGCCTTTGCAGTTGCCAGATGGCATGAACCTATCCTTATTGAGACGCTTTTGAGAATAAAACCTTCTTCAGGAACGTAATATGGGACAAAGTTTATTTGAAAAAGTATGGAACGCGCATGCTGTCCGTGAGCTTGGCAACGGTCAGACACAACTGCTCATTGGCACGCACCTTATCCACGAGGTGACGAGTCCGCAGGCTTTTGGCATGCTTCGCGACCGGGGGCTACCGGTCAAATATCCGGAGCGGACCTTTGCGACGGTCGACCACATTGTGCCGACCAACGAAGCGGTTGAGCCATACAGTGATGCCCTGGCCCAGGGCATGATCGAGGAGCTCCGGAAGAATTGTGCGGAGAACAAGGTGAAGTTTTTCGATACCAATACCGGGAAGCAGGGGATTGTTCACATCGTCGGTCCGGAGCAGGGGATTACGCAGCCCGGTACCACGATCGCCTGCGGCGACTCCCATACCTCCACGCACGGCGCGTTTGGAGCCATTGCCTTTGGTATCGGTACCAGTCAGGTGCGGGATGTTTTGGCAACGCAAACCATTGCCCTGAACAAACTTAAGGTTCGTCGCATCAACGTGGACGGCGAGCTGCGCCCCGGCGTCTATTCCAAGGACGTGATCCTTCATATTATTCGCCTGCTCGGCACGCAGGGTGGCACCGGCTTTGCTTACGAATACGGCGGTTCCACTTTCGACAACTTCACTATGGAAGAGCGGATGACCGTCTGCAATATGTCGATTGAAGGCGGTGCGCGCGTTGGCTATGTCAATCCGGACGAGACCACTTTTGAATATCTCAAGGGTCGTCCTTATTCGCCACAGGGGGATGCTTGGGACGCGGCGGTTGAGAACTGGAAGTCCTTCGCTTCCGATCCCGATTGCCACTACGACGATGTGGTGAACATCAACGCTGCGGATATCGAGCCGACCGTGACTTGGGGGATCACCCCCGGACAGGGCGTGGGAATTAACGAAAATATTCCCGCCTCAAGCGACGGGGAAACCCAGTCGGACCGGGAGTCCATTTCCGAAGCTCTTGAACACATGAAGTTTGAGGGTGGTAGCCCGGTAAAGGGGAAGAAAATCGACGTGGCCTTCCTCGGTTCCTGCACGAACGGACGCCTGTCCGACTTGAAGGAAGTGGCGCAGTATATCAAGGGCCGCAAAGTTGCGGACAATGTTCAGGCGATTGTCGTGCCCGGTTCGCAAGTCGTTTCGCAAATCGCGGTCGAGCTCGGCCTCGACAAGATTTACAAAGAGGCTGGCTTCGAGTGGCGTGGCGCCGGTTGCTCCATGTGTCTGGCCATGAACCCGGACAAGTTGGTCGGTGATCAGCTCTGCGCCAGTTCCTCGAACCGTAACTTCAAGGGTCGTCAGGGCTCTCCAACCGGCCGCACCATGCTCATGAGTCCGCTCATGGTAGCTGCCGCCGCCATTACCGGTGAAATTTCCGACGCGCGCGAGGTCTTCGGCGTGGGTGAGCCGGTAAACGCTTAATTAATATCTTTAACTTCAAACAAGGATTCATCATGGCTTCCGAACCAATTAAACAAGTCGCCGGCACGGGTGTTTACGTGCCGGGTGACGATATCGATACCGACCGCATCATCCCCGCCCGCTTCATGAAGTGCATCACCTTCGACGGTCTAGGCGACTACCTCTTCTATGACGTGCGCAAGACCGAGGACGGCGAAGACAAGAAGCACAACCTGAACGACCCGCGCTTCGCCGGGGCTTCAATCATCGTAAGCGGCAACAATTTCGGCTGCGGCAGCTCCCGCGAGCACGCACCCCAGTCGATCATGCGCGCCGGCTTCAAGGCGGTGATCGCCGGCAGCTTCGCGGAGATTTTCTACGGCAACTCCACGAACCTCGGCATCGTTTGTGTGACAGCGACCAGCCTGGACCGTGAAGTCCTGGCCAAGGCGATCGAAGCCAATCCCGAGCTTGAAATCACCATCGATGTGAATGAGCACAAGATCTGGTTCGGTGATCAGTATATCACCTGCGATATGCGTCCGGGCGCGCGCGACAGCCTGTTGCGCGGTACTTACGACCCGCTGGATGAGTTGCTTGAGGGAGCGGATGCGGTTGGCGAGACGGCAGACAAGTTGCCCTACATGCGGGCGTGACAATGCGCGGTAAATGGTTAGCTTATGATTGCCTGAATCGGCGATCTCTAACGAACTCAGCATACCATGGACAATAAAATCGTTCTCATCATCCTCGCGATCATTCTTCCACCTGTGGCAGTCGCTCTAAAATGCGGTGCAGGAAAATCGCTGCTCATCAACATTATCCTCACAATCTTCTTTTACGTTCCCGGCCTGATTCACGCACTGATTCTTGTGCTCTAGCCAGGGAACAGACTTCCTGAAACTTTGACAAAAGGCGCAGCGACGGTTGCGCCTTTTTTCTTTTCTTTCCAATCTCTCCGTCATGGATCTCTTTGCTAATACCGGGATTTTTATCTACCCGCTCGCGGTTTGTTCATTTATCGCGGTCTTTATTACAGCAGAGCGGCTTATTGCTCTGCGTAACTCGCAGATCATCCCGCGGGCCACAGTCGATGCCTTCGTCGCAGGTGAGGTCGAAAAAATAGAGCCGGACCAGCGTTCTGTTGTTGGCCGAATCGTGGGCTTCTATCGTGAGCGCGGGCCCGACCCCGAGGGGTTGAAAGCCTTTGCCCGGTTGGAAGTGAGTCGGATGGAACGGGGGGTCTTTCTTCTGGAGGTTGTGATCGGGGCCGCGCCGCTCCTCGGTTTGCTCGGTACGGTTACCGGCTTGACCCAGGTTTTTGGGGGCTTCTCCGCCGAAACGGGACTCCCCGAGCCGGAAGCGTTCATCACCGGTATCGCTCTTGCCTTGAATACGACGATCCTCGGTTTGGCGATCGCCATTCCTGTGCTGGCTGCCCATTCTTATCTGCTGCGCCGTGTCGAAGCTCTGGCGGCACGCATTAGCGTGGGTGTCGAATGCCTGATCGAACATCGAACATCGAACGCTGAACGCTGAACGTCGAATGTCTGAGCTGCATCTCATTCGCCGCCGGCGACGCACGCCATCGATCAACATCGTTCCCCTGGTCGATGTCCTCACCGTGCTGCTTTTCTTTTTTCTCGTGACCATGCAATTCAAGCAGGTGAGTTCGCTGAACATCACCGTGCCCAAGATCGAAACCGCCGGTGAAAATGAAATCGCCGAGCAGATTGTCATTGCCGTGAGTCCGGAGGGAAAATTTTACCTAAACGATCGAGCCCTCGAGAAAGAGAAACTAAAGGAAGCCATTAAGTTGGCCGGGGAGTTGACGCCTGAAATGCCGGTCCTTCTCATTGCTGACGAAGATACGCCGCTCAAAAACGTAACCGAGGTGATGGATATTTGCCGCTCGAACCAACTGAACAAGATTCGTCTGCAGTCGAGGTAGGTGGAGCCGGATATGGGATGCGGGATCTGGGATCTGGGATGGGGGATGCGTCTATACTAATGCCGGATTTATTTGCATCGTGCGTGGTAGAAATGGCCCTTGAGGTATCCGCAAGCGGAGCCTCGACGGGGTAAAATCTTTACAAATTGTGCTTACCGCTTGCCGACAACATAGCGGCCCGGGCCGGTGAAGAAGAGCGCGATAAACACGACCATCAGTTCCAGCGGCCAGCCTGCGGTTTTGGCAAAGTCGCCGAAGCCGGTCACATCGCCGATTTTTGTGGTAAACGCGACGAACATGACGCCGGCAAGCGCGGCACAGACGAGGCGGTGGAATTTGCCTAGAGCGAGCAGGATGCCGCCACCCAGCTCGGTGGCCATGGCGGCGAAACCGAAAGCGACGGAAACAATGCCTTCCGGCAGGAAGGGCAGGCCGAATTGCGCCAGGCCTTCCCAGCCACCGGGGCCGCCTAGCAATTTCGGAATGCCGTGGAGGATGAACATCGCGCCGATGCCGATACGAAGGATGAGGAGGCCGAGGTCTTTGGAGTAAGCAGGTGTTTTCATAGAGGTTATTTAGTCGGGATTGTCGCGAGAATCAAATCGGGCGGCGAATGCGGTGGCGGTACTTTTGGGCGAGCGCTTCGTTATGTTCCGCGCCGCCGTCGGCGTTTTGGCTGACGTAGGTCGGCGGCGTGACCCCCATCCCGATCAAGTTTTCAATGATCTCCATCGTGAGCAGATTGAGGATGAGTGCGCCGCTCATCGTCGAGGTGGGGCCCACTTTGTGAGCGAATCCCGGCGCCTCGATCGCGGCATCGCCGGGAGTGCCGCAGTTGTCCAGGACATGGTCGCCGAGTTCATAAAGTTTTTTCCCGGAGGGATGGCGTGATGTCGAGGCCTTCGACATTTCGAGTGAGGTTAGGACGATGACCCGGAGTCCGTGGGCTTGGGCTTCCATGGCCACTTCAATCGGACTGGCGTTGCGGCCGGAATTGGAAATGACGAGGACCCAGTCGCCGGGCCGGACCGCGTATTGATAGGCATACCTTTGAAAGAGGCGCTTGCCGTATCCGACAATTTGCTCCGGCCAGCCGTCGGCGGGGTCGTGAATACTGCTTACGGGAACAAGCCCCCCGGCGCGGCGTTCGATCTCGGCGGCCAGGATCTGTGAGTGTCCGCTGCCAAAGGTGTGCAGAATCCCGTCGGCCGCGATGGACTCGGCAATTTGCTGACCGGCTGCTTTCAGGGTCGATTCGTTTTTTGCCAGAACATTGGCCTGAAGCTGCAGGCTGGTTTTATAAAAATCCTCGGAAAGAGACATGTCTCGAGGCTGGCTCTTTTCCGTTCCGCGGCAAGGCCTACCCGTCAGTTTCCGGATTTAATGGGACATAGTATGATCCGTAATAACACGACCTGCCGGTCGATTAGCATCGAAAATTTCAAGTTTGTTTATCATTAAATAAACTTATGGAAGATCGTTTTAAAGCACCGACTGCATCTCATTGGCCCAGCATCATTCAAGGTGGCATGGGGGCGGGCGTCTCGGACTGGCGCCTGGCGCGTGCGGTCGCGAAGGCCGGGCAGATGGGAGTCATTTCCGGCACGGCGCTCGATACGATTCTGATCCGCCGCTTGCAGGACGGAGATCCCGACGGGGCAATGCGACGCGCGCTGGGCGCGTTTCCCTATCGTGAGATGGCGGAGCGGATACTCAATGAATGGTACACGGAGGGTGGAAAAGCGCCGGATGCTCCTTACCGCTTGAAACCGCTCCCCGAAGTGGAGATGGGCCGGCTTGACGAGGAACTGATGATCGTGGCGAATTTCGCCGAGGTGTACTTGGCGAAGGAGGGGCACGATGGCTGGGTCGGTATCAATCTGCTTGAGAAGATCCAGCTTCCCACGCTGCCGTCCCTCTTCGGCGCGATGCTGGCGGGCGTGGACGTCGTCATTATGGGCGGCGGGATTCCGTTGGCGATCCCGGGGGTGCTCGATGAAATGGCGCAATTGCGGCCGGTTGCATTAAAACTGCATGTCGTGGGAGCCGATCGTTCACACGAGCACAAGGTCGAGTTTCATCCCGGCACCCACGTGCCCGCCTCGCAGGATCGGCTCAAACGTCCCTGCTTTTTTCCGGTGGTCTCTTCCGAAACCCTGGCAAAGACGCTGGTGCGCAAAGCCAGCGGCCGTGTCGACGGCCTGATCGTCGAGCACTATTCGGCGGGGGGACACAACGCACCACCGCGGCGAGACGGGGCTTATTCCGACCGGGATGTCTGTTCACTGGAGAAGATAGCCGCCCTGTCCCTGCCCTTCTGGCTGGCGGGTGGTTGTGCCTCGCCCGAGAGTTTGCAGGCGGCCCGATCCACGGGAGCGGAGGGCGTCCAGGTCGGCTCGGCCTTCGCTTGTTCCAAAGAGTCAGGCATCGCCACGTCGATCAAAAACGAGATTATCGAGCAGTACCGTAGTGGCAGAATCAAAGTGATCACAGACTTCCGCGCCTCGCCGACCGATTATCCTTTCAAACGTTTGGAACTCAAAGCCAACAAGGGCGCGGATGCCTGCCGCGTCTGTGATTTGGGCTACCTTCGGCATATCTTCGAAAAGGAGGATGGTACGCTCGGCTACCGCTGTCCTGCCGCTCCGAAAAAGAACTATGTGCTGAAAGGCGGCCGGCCGGAGGACTGTGAAGGGCGGCGTTGTCTTTGTAACGGTCTGCTTGCCACCATCGGCCTGGGGCAGATCCGCCGTGGGCGTTCGGTCCTGCCACTGGTCACCATCGGTGACGACCTGAGTTTTCTCGATAGACTCGGAGGCGGTGCTTCCGCGCTCCCGACGGCCGGGGACGTGATCGAATACCTGCTCAGTTCACCGGAATCAGGGCGAGCCCCAAACTGATCCAGATTGGAATGGTGATAAGGCTGACCACTGTGGTGCTGAGTACGACCTTGAATGCGACCTCCGGGGATCCGTCAAAATGCCGGGCGAGAACAATCGGAAAGACGGCACAGGGCATCGCGGCCTGAATGATCAAAACCCGTTTGAGTTCGACCGGCAGCGGAAAGAGAAAGGCGAACAGAATGAAGATGACGGGAAAGACCCCGAGTCGTAGCGCGCAAGCGGCGACCGGAACACGAATGCCTTCCCGAAGTTTGGCGCCTTTGGCCAAGTCGGCGAAGGTGGCCCCGATTAAAATGAGTCCCAGCGGGATGGCGCATTGACCAAACAGGTCGATGGTTTCCAAAACAAAATTGGGGACATGTTGGTCGGCCCGCATGAGATTGAGCGGGGCGCCGATCAAGATGGCGATGACCGGTCCGCTTAAGATGCGCCGCCAAATCGATTTTGGGTCGTTCGCCGAGAGTATAAAGCCGACCCCGAGGGCCCACATGGCGAATTCGACGCCCAGATTGTGGACAAGCAGGACTCCGGTGGTTTCCCGGTCGAAGAGCAGGGCGATGATCGGTATCGGGAAGTAGCCGTAATTATACATCCCGGAACTGAAGGCAAAGGTCCGGCATTCGCGCTGGTTGCCCAGATTGATTCGACGTGCGACGAGCATGCTTATGCCGAAGCCCGCGACGATCGTGGTCATGCCGATCAACGGAGGCAGGATGAGGTTGGACGGGTGCCTCAGGGCATCATTGCCCAGGATGAAGGAGAGGATCATCGCCGGGTAGAGGAGATTGACGACCACCCGCATCAGGCTGTGGTCGGCCTCTTCGCTCAGCCACCCGAGTCGTCTGACGAGGAAGCCGCTGCCGATAATGAGAAAGATCGGCAGCATGGCGGTGAAGACGAGTGAGGTGGTGTCCATCGGTGATGATCTTTATGACAGGAAGCACAAGATGAACAGAATGAAAATTGGCTTTTAAGCTGTGTTGGTGGGGACGGTTGGGAACCACCCCGCCGCCGTGCGGCACTCCTCCTTGGCAAGGAGGGGAGTTTTAAGAGTAGTTTGCTGCGCGGCACCCCTCCTTCTCAAGGAGGGGAGTTTGTCTGCAAGCTCTTCCCCCGGAAAAGGGTAGGTCACCGGCTCAGACCATGCGGTCGAGAGTGTCCTTGCTGACAATTTTATAGTCGCGGTAGGCGTCGGCCTTATCGAGGTGGTCGGTGAATTCGTCGTGTTCCTGTCGGCTGCTGAATTCGAAGCCCAGCAGGGCGCGGCCCACGCGCTCGCCGGAGTAAACGTAGTTGAAGTAACAGAGGTTGGCGTGCGGGCTCACCTCGCGAAGGAAGTCGGCCAGAGCCCCCGGGCGTTCGTGGAATTCAAGGGTGATAAATCTCGGATAGGCGAAAAGTTTCGGATCGTAGTGAATCATCCGGAAGTTGACATCGATATCCGAGGTCACTTCGGAAATCTCATAGCCTCCGTCGCGCAGTGCTTTTTTCAACCCGTCGAATTCCAAGGGATTGAGGTCAAATCCGATGACCGGGGCGGCTTCATGCTGATCAATTTTGCCGTATTGGAAATCGACGATGTTGACGGTGTCCGGCAATGCGTTGAGCAGGCTGTACATGGCACCGCTCTTTTCCGGAATGCCGATCTTGAGGTAGCGGCGGTGCAACGCGCCGACCGCCGCGCGCCGTGCCACTGAAGCGAGTTGTTCAAAATCCATGTTGGCGCCGCAGAGGATGGTAAGCGCCCGCTTCCCCTTGAGCTTATCCTTTGTTTTGAGAGCGGCGGCCATGCCCATCGCGCCGGAGGGTTCCGGCACGCAACGAAGCTGCTCCCAGTGGAACTGGATGGCGGCGGCGACTTCGTCGTTGCTGACGGTCATCCATTCATCGATGACCTCCGCGCAGATCTCGCGTGTCAGCGTGCCGGCCTTCCGGACGGCGGTGCCGTCGCAAAAGATATCCAGCTTGTCCAGAGCCACCGGTTTTCCGGCTTGGACCGCCGCCGCCATCGAGGCCTGACCCTCGCCCTCGACCCCGATAATTTTGATATCGGGGTAGTGCACCTTCAGCCAGGCGGCGGTCGCTCCCGCCATGCCGCCCCCGCCGACTTGGAGGAAGGCCACATCGAAGGGGCCATGCCCGGACATGACGATCTCGTCGGCGAGGGTGCCCTGGCCGGCCATGACGGCCAGATCGTCGTAGGCGTGAATATAGCTGAGCCCGTCTTGCTTGGCGGCCTGGTGGGCGGCTTTGCTGGCGGCATCGTAGGTGTCACCAAGCAGGCGGATCTCGACGGACTCGCCCCCGTGACGCCGGACGGCCAGCTGTTTCATGCGGGGGGTCGACAGCGGCATGAAAATCGTGGCCTTGGTATCCAGCTTGCAGGCGGCCAGGGCCACGCCCTGGGCATGGTTACCCGCCGATGCCGTCACCACCCCGCGCTTGAGTTCGTCGGCACTGAGCTGCGCCATCTTGTTGTAGGCCCCGCGCCATTTATAGGCATGGATCGGGGAGAGGTCCTCGCGTTTGACCCACAGATCGATGTCGTTCTCCAAGCGGATCGACTGCAGGGGCGTCGCGTCGCCGACTTCGTAAACCCGCCGACGGGCAAAAAGGATCTCCTGCTGAAGCTGCTGCAATCGGGTCTCACCATCCATGTCACGATGCGAACGCTTTTTCGCCGGGGGCACAACACAGAAGCGATGTGTTTTTGGGGTGTCGTTGCGCTTGTTGCTTTGTGGCGTGCCCGCTTGTCGGGGGCCGGCTGGGATGACGTCGGAGGTTCGATCGGGACGGGGCGCCCGCGAGCGGACACGCCACGAGACTGAACCCAAAAAAACGCCCAGAGAGGCGAACTCCTCGGCGTTTGGAAAGTTTTTGCTCGCGGGTCCGCTTAACGGCGTCGCACCATAATCCAAGTCAGGCCGAGGCACCCGGCGAGGAGGGCGAACGCGGAGGGTTCGGGGACGGCCTGCAATTCGACGTTATCGAGGTAGAGTTCGTTGCCCGGACTTCCGCCAGTCGTAAAGAATTGAAGCCTAAAAGTTGTGGTGGTGGCCTGGTTCGCCAAGCTACTGAGATCAGTGCTGAAGGATCCCCAAGAGCCAGTGTCTGAAATTGTATAGCTATCAATAGCCGTGGCATAGCTGTCTACGGACCAAAAAAGGTCAATTTCGATGTCTGCACCTCCGGAGTTCTTTTGAAAGTCAAAAGAGAAAGAAGTGAAGTCCAATGAAGAACTAGGGGTCACACTAAATTCAGCCGCGTCAGTATCACCCGCTACGTCATCATCACCCTGGTCATTGATATTTCCCATATAAAAAACATAGGCAGGCGCAAGTTGGCCGACGCTTCCATCGATTCCAGGTTGAAGGCTCACTCCTGCAGTTTCTCCTGAAATTCCTGGAAATGTGATATCGCTGGCCGTCGAATTCGTATCTGCATCGCTTGATGCGAACGAGTTGGAACTAAAGGTATATTCAGCGACAATAGTTTGAGCTTGCCCACTAGCTGCTGCAAGCAGGGAAATTATGGTTAGTGTCAGGTCGTATCTCATAGGCTTTCGTGTGGAATGAGAATTAGTTGAGCTTTGTTAAGAACTTTTTAAGCTCTCATAGTATGTAAAATTTTTTTTTCGCCAACGCAATGGTTTTCCGAGCTGTATCCCAGATTAAATTACCAATCTATAACAACTTGTGATTTTTTGAGTCATTCGAGTTACAGTTTCCGAGAGACCTGCCTCGTAAAAAGATGCGATATTTTTGTTGTAGTTCGCCGCACCAAGAGTGTTCCTGCGTCTGTGGAGTACGGATGATGCTTGGCGGAAATCCACGGCGATGATGTCAATGTGCAACAATTCTATCTTGCCGACGTCGTCCCCCGACCGGGCCGGGATTGAGGGCGAGGTGGTAGTTTTGCAACCACCTCGTCTGGCCGCTCGGCTCTTGGCCAAGCGGGTCGCAGTGGAACGTGGTGTGCAACTGGGGGAAGAGGTCGGCTACCAAATTCGTTTTGAGAACCGCAAGCGAAGGTACAAGGTTCAAGCGTATTAATTCTCTGCCACCTCAATGTGGACAAAGAGGCGGTCCAACGCGGTTCCGCTGACTGTAGCCGTGACGGTGACCATTCCATTTGCTGGCGGATCCTGGGTAAAGCTCACGGTGCTGCCTGCACTCTCATAGCCGTCGGCATGGAAGCTCACCAGATCTTTTGACCAGCGGTAGGACGCAGTGAGATTGGACGCAGGGGTGTCGTTCAGGGTTGTTTCGCTGCGCTCTAACGGCTTGTTGTCTATAGTGGGCCGATTGCAATGCATAAGTCATTGACCGAAACACAGCCGCTTTCCATCTCTTGTGGGTGCTCGAGCAGAATCCACCACTTCCGATCTACGAAGTCGCCGACCCACTGGTCGAGGGCTTGCGGGCGCACGGTCGCCTCGTTCTGAGTGCCCCGACTGGCTCGGGCAAATCCACCCAAGTGCCGCAGATCCTGATCGACCGGGCCGGGATTGAGGGCGAGGTGGTGGTTTTGCAACCGCGTCGTCTGGCCGCTCGGCTCTTGGCCAAGCGGGTCGCAGCGGAGCGCGGGGTGCAACTGGGGGAAGAGGTCGGTTACCAAATCCGTTTTGAGAACCGGGTGAGCGCGCGGACCCGCATCCGCTTTGTGACGGAAGCGATCCTGCTTCGACAGATTTTGCAGGATCCCTCGCTGAAGGGCGTGGGCGCGGTGGTCTTCGATGAATTTCACGAGCGGCATCTGACCAGTGACCTGAGTCTGGCCTGCGCCCTGCAAAGCGTGCAGCGGCAGCGGCCCGATCTGAAACTGGTGGTGATGTCGGCCACGCTCGACATCGAGCAGATGGAGGATTTTTTGCAGCCCTGCGCGCGGATTGAGGCCGGTGGCCGACTCTATCCCGTCGAGGTCGATTACGCCGGGGCTTCGCTCGGTCGTGAGGCCGCCCCCGTCTGGGAGCGGGCCGCGCGGGCCTTCAAGCAGTTGCAACGGGACGGCCTGCGCGGCGATGCGCTGGTTTTCATGCCGGGTGCCTTTGAGATCCGGAAGACGATTGCCGCGATCGAGGCCCTGCCGGAGTCGCGCGGTTTCGAGGTGCTGCCGCTGTACGGGGAGCTGCCGCCCGAGGCGCAAGACCGGGCCGTGCGTACGGGCGACGGGCCGAAGGTGATCGTTTCGACCAACGTGGCCGAGACCTCGATCACGATCGAGGGCGTGCGCGCGGTGATCGACGGCGGTTTGGCGCGGATCGCCCGCTACGATGCGCGGCGGGGGATAAACTCGATCCTGATTGAGCAGATCAGTCAGGCCTCGGCCGAGCAACGCAAGGGACGGGCCGGGCGCACGGGGCCGGGGCGTTGTATCCGGCTCTGGAGTGAAGCCGAGCACGAGGCGCGGCCCGGCCACGAGACCCCGGAAGTGAAGCGAGTGGATCTGGCCGAAACACTGCTCATGCTGTCGGTCGCTGGGGTGACGGATGTGGATGCCTTCCCCTGGTTTGAATCGCCGGAGACGACCGCGCTGCAACGGGGGAAGCACCTTTTGCACGACCTTGGCGCGGTGGATTCAATGGGTGCTGTCACGGACATGGGGCGCAGGATGTCGGTCTTTCCCCTGCATCCCCGCTATGCCCGGATGCTGATCGAAGCCGAACGTCTGGGTGTGTTGCCGGACGCGGCGCTGGTGGCCGGAATCAGTCAGGGGCGGCCGTTTTACCGCGCGTCCCGCGAGGATCTGGTTCGCCGCGAGCAGATCCGTCAGGTCGAGGACCAGGTCGACGAGCGCTCGGACTATTTCCTTTTGCTGCGCGCCTTTGAGTTGGCCCGGGCTGCAAAGTTCAAGCCGCCCGCCTGCAGCGAACTGGGCATCCACGGCGTGGCGGCCCGCCAGGCGGGGGAGAGCGCCCGGCAAATCCTGCAGCTGGCTCCGCGGGAGGGACGCGCCCGGTCTTCTTCGCGAGAGCACGAAGAAGAAGGTTGCCCACCCGCACGGCCCGGACAGAGCCCGGCCCTCCCCAAAGAGGGAAAGACCGCTTCGGCGGCCGAGGATGCCCTGTGCCGCTGCCTATTTCTGGCTTTTGCCGACCACCTCTGCTTGCGCATTGACAAGGGGACCCGGCGCTGCAAGATGGTGCACGGGCGAAGCGGTGAGTTGAGACGCGAAAGCTTGGTGGAAAGTCCTCTCTTTGTCGCGGCCGAACTGGAGGAGCGTGAGCTGCGCGGGGAGGTCACGGTTCTCCTGGGCCTGGCGACCGCGGTCGAGCCGGAGTGGTTGAGCGAGTATTTTCCCGAGGACATGTCGGAGGGCTGTTTGACCGAATATGATCCTTCGACCCGCCGCGTGAGCACGAAGCGGCAGACGCGTTTCCGCGATCTCGTCCTCGAGGAAAAGGAGGGGGGTGAGGTGGATCCCGGACAAGCGGCGGGCCTTCTGGCGGAAGAAGTGGTGTCCGGTCGTTTGAATTTGAAAAAATGGAATGCCGGCGTGGAGCACTGGATCCAGCGGGTCAATTTCGTGGCCCGGCATTGCCCCGAAACCGAGGTGGCGCCCATCGATGAGGAAGCGCGGCAGCTGCTGATCGAACAGATCTGCCACGGAGCCAGCAGTTACAAGGAGATTAAGGACCGCGAGGTACTGCCCACGGTCAAGGAGTGGATCCTTCCCGAGCAGCATTATTACATTGAGACCTACGCCCCGGAAAATATCGGGCTGCCCCGACGCAACCGCCCTGTCAAATTGCGTTACGAGTCGGATGGGCGGGCTTTCATCGCGTCGAAGCTGCAGGATTTTTACGATGTGAAGGGGGAAACCCTGCGTATCGCCAACGGCAGGGTGCCTCTAGTGATCGAACTTCTGGCCCCGAACGGACGGCCCGCCCATGTGACGGACGATCTCGATGGCTTCTGGGACGGCGCCTACCAGCAAGTGCGCAAGGATCTCGCAGGGCGTTATCCGAAACACGAGTGGCGCTAGGCAGGTAGGGCAGGGCCTCAGCTCGCTTAGGCCGCAAGGTCTGGTCGATGACATTGGCAGCTGGCGGCGTCGAGCAAGCTCGAGCCCTACTTTGGCCCGGTGATTCGGCCGAAAGCTTGCCAAGCGTAAGGAATCAGGTCTCCCTGTCAGGAATGTTGCGTATTTTGAAAGGCGTGCTGCGCTGGTGTTTTACCTGGCTTTATTTCGTCCTGCTGACCTGTTTCGTCGGGGCCGTGCTGGGGGTGTTGTCCCATGTCGTGCTCGGGCCCCTCTTTGTGGATGAACCCGATTTTACTTACCTTTCCGCCTTTGGTTTTATGAACGGTTTGAAATACGGCGGTGTTTGGGCCGGTGGTTTGGCCATCGTGCTTTGCGTCATGCGGGCGCGGAAGGAGTATTTGGTGAATCATGAGGAGGGAGGCGAAAGGCGATGAGGGCGGGCAACAACCGAATCATGGTTTACTTTACCGGCTTCCTGATGGGCCTGATCCTGGTCTCGCTTATTATGAGCCGGCGAGCCGCGCGCGATCAGGCCAAAGTGGACCCTTGGCTGGAGCACAATGCCGCCATGCTGGATGCCGGAGCCGAGCCCCTGCCGAAGAAGGTGCCCGGATCGATCCAAAAGGGTCTCATTATTGATTACGGTGAGTTGCCCGCCGAGGGAGAACCCGTCCATCGGGTCTGGTTACTTCGATTCGAGGGAAGTTACCCGAATGTTCGGATCGTCGAGGACATCGCCAGCGGCGAGCTGCGCTACATGGCCGCCGACCAGATCAAGCTCCGCCTCGCTAAGGATGTCGATGTAACGGAGCTCAAACCGATGCTCGACGAACTTGGGCTGCGCTTACGGATGTTTAACCGCAAAGAGAAGATTGCGGTGCTTGGCGTTTTACACACGGGAATCAGTGCGGTGCCGGACACGATTCAGGCGATTGAGCCCTGGTCGGATTTGATCGAGCGCGTCGAACCGGATTGGATTTTATTCAAGGGAGAATAAGGGTAGTGCGCGTTCGACGAACGCGCACTCTTACAAGCGGAGAAGTTTTGCCGGTAGGTCTAGTGTTATGGTTAATGAATCGAACCGGCGAACGGCGGCCTCGGCGAGGCCGCCCTACCAAAGGAATCGTGACAGCTGGTAGGAGACTGCGCCCTACCGCCAGGAGTAAATCATCCGGGTGTAGTAGCTGGTATCGAGCTTTTCTTCCGCAGCCGGCTGGCTTTCGTATTCGTTCTTGATGCCCATGCGAAGCTTCCAGTTGTCGCTGTTGCCGATGGGGATTTCAATGCCGCTGTCGTGGACGACCCGATAATTACTGAAATCATCGATTGCGGGCACGAAAGTAAGATCGTTTTCCATGACGAACATGTCCTTGTACTCATAGCTGTGGGCCAGCCCGAAGTCGATGGTCGGGCTGGACTCGTCCTCGGTGTCATCGGTGTAGGCCGTGTAGCGGTAACCGAGACCGGAGCGGGCGACCAGGCTTTGCTTGTCCTTGTTGATCAGCCGGTAGGAAAGACCACCCGCTGAGGTCGAGCGGAATTTGACGTTGTCGATCCGGTCGGTCTCAAGCTCGGTGCGGGCGTACCAGCCGAGCACCTTGCTGAAGAACGATTCGTAAGAGGCACCCCCGGCCGCGCGGTCTTCCGTCTTGAGGTCTTCCTCCTCGGCTTGCTCGTATTCCGCGTAAAAGGCGAGGGTGTCGTTTGGCCCCTTCAGCTTGGCTTCAAGCCGGGTGCCGAGGCTGAACTTGTCCGTGTTGCCGTCTTTGCCGGTCATATCCAGACTGGCGTCATAGCGCCACTCGCGCTTGTTGCGGGCAACTTCCGGATCTTCGGCTCCCGGAGTCCAGGATGCGGCAACTTTGGAGGTGTTGGTCGTGAGTACGCCGTCCTCGGAGGTGATCTTCAACTGACCATTACCGGAGGACTGGACCGGGCCGGCCATCAGTGTGCCGCTCTGCAGGCGAACCACCCGCGGCTCGTCCGTGCTGAAGGATGCCACCTGCTCCTGAGAGATTTTCAGCGAACCGGCATAGTTGGTATCGAGGTGGATGGTTCCTTTGTCGATCAAAGTGATGGTGCCGACGAGCCTGGCTCCATCGGTGGTGATCACTTCATCGGCGGAAGAGCTGTGGGCGAACAAGAGCGCAACAAGCGCAAGGATGTTTCCGTATTTCAACTTCATATGACTGCAATTTCTTCAAATAAAAGCGAGCTCCCCGAGAGGGGAGCCCGCTTGTGAAAAATTTCAACCCTTACTCGGATTTAATCAGGATTTCTTTGGCGGAAAGCCCCTGTTTGATCATGGGGAGCACGTGCTCGGTATGCGGAACGATGACTTCAAGGACGTAGGGTCCGTCGAATTCGATCATTTCACGAATGGCGTCACGCAGGTCCTCACGCTTGACGACGCGACGGCCCGCGACACCGAAACCTTCCGAGATTTTGACGAAGTCCGGGTAGATCGCATCCAGATTGTCGGGACTGCCGATGTCGTCCTTGTCGCAAAGGATCGTCTGGCCGCGGACACTCTCATACATGAGGTCTTCCCATTGAACCACCATGCCGAGATGCTGGTTGTTCAGAATGATGGTCTTGGCATGGATGTTTTCAATTTTCGCGGTGGCGAGTTCCTGCACGTTCATGAGGAAACAGCCATCCCCGTCGATATTGATGACAAGCTTGTCCGGGTGGGCGACCTTTGCCCCGATCGCGGCCGGCAGGCCGAAGCCCATGGTGCCGAGGCCCAGCGAACTGATATAGGTGCGCGGTTCGCGGAATTTGTAGAACTGGGCCGTCCACATCTGGTGCTGCCCGACGCCGGTTGTGATGATGGCCTCTCCGTTGGTTTCTTCGTAGAGAGTCTCAATCGCTTCCTGCTGGGTGATGTGTCCGCTCTTGTCGTAGGAGAAAGGGTGCTCTTCCTTCCAGCCGTTGATGGTAGTAAACCATTCTGACAGGTCCGGTTTTTTGAAGTCCTTCCTGGCGAGCTCGCTCAAGCGGCTGAGCGCATACTTGATGTCCGAATGGATCGGGTGCTGCACGCGCTTGTTCTTGTTGTGTTCGGAGACATCGATGTCGATGTGGACGATTTCCGCGTCCGGTGCGAACTTGTCGACCTTGCCAGTGATGCGGTCGTCGAAACGCGCGCCGGCGCAGATCAGCAGGTCGCTGTCACAGACGGCCCAGTTGCCGGCCACCGTGCCGTGCATGCCGAACCAATAAAGTGACTGCGGGTGCTGGGCATCGAATGCCCCGATCCCCATCAGGGTGGAGGCCACCGGCAGACCCGTGAGTTCCGCGAACTCACGCAGTTCGAGGTGAGCCTCGGCGGAGATGATACCGCCACCGGTGTAGAGAACCGGGCGCTTGGCGCCTTCAATCAATCTGAGGACTTCGCTCAGCTCTTCGTCGCTCGCTTCCGGGTGGGTCACGTCCCCCTGGTAACCGGGCAGGTCTATTGAAGCCGGAAAGGTGGGGGCGTAGACGGCCTGTTGGACGTCCTTGGGAATGTCGATCACGACCGGACCGGGGCGGCCGGTTTGTGCGATGTGGAAGGCCTCTTTCACCACCCGCGGCAGGTCATCCTTGTCCAGGACAAGGTAGCTGTGCTTCACTATGGGAAGCGTCATGCCGTAAAAGTCGGTTTCCTGGAAAGCGGCCTTGCCGATAAACTGCTGGTACACTTGCCCGGTGATCGCGACCAGGGGAACGCTGTCCATGAAGGCGTCCGCGATACAGGTGACGAGGTTGGTCGCGCCCGGACCGGAGGTCGCCATGCAAACGCTGGCTTTGCCCGTGGAGCGGGCGTGCCCGTGGGCCATGAAGCCGCCGCCCTGTTCAAAGCGTGGCAGGATGGTCCGGATCTTTTCGCTCTTGGTCAGAGCCTGGTGAAGTTCCATCGAGGCGCCGCCCGGATAGGCATACACCACATCGACTCCCTCGCGCTCAAGTGAGGCGACGAGGACGTCGGCACCCTTCATTTCTGGGCCGATTTCATCCTGCTCGGGGAATTCGATAGCTTTATCTGATTTCATGGTTCTGTGGTGTTATGCGTTGTTTGGATGCTCCGGCTGATAATCTGCCATCGCGAAAAGCGTCGTAAAAAGACAGCAAAGCAGGCCCGAATCAAGCTTGGAAAGTCAGAGGTTTTTCGGGGAAAGAGGGAAAAGGAAAGAGGAGGCAGTTGTCGGTGGGCAGTGGGTCAGCGGATACGCCATACTGGAGTGGTTGTGGTGTGCTCGCTTGTCGAGCGCTCTCTCGAAGTAGAAGTGGTGGAGGATGTCGAGCAGGGGTGGGGCGTCCGACAAGCGGACACGCCACGTCCGCTACCGATCAAAGGTCATTCGGTTTAAATTGCACCTCAATCGTCACGGCGCCCGAGTCCGGCGCGAGTGCGTCGACGATCAGCAGCGACGTGCCCGGATTGGCGGCATTAAAGCCGTCGTCCGGCGGATCTGCGGGGATCACCTTGAGCCGTCCGTCGCTCTGCGAATCCAGGGTCACCTGCATGCGCTTGCCGTCCTGCCGCAGGGTGGCCTGCGCTCCGTCGATCGCGACATCGGCCCGAGTTGCCATGGTCCACCGCACCTTTGCCCCGGGCTCCAGACCCTGGAGATTATCCGTGAGTGTCATGTTGTGACCGGTGATTTCGAAATGTCGCCAGACTTTCTCCGCCTGACCCTTAAAAACGGGGGAAAGGTCGATTTTCGCGGTGCTCTCGTCGATATAGGTAAACCTGGCCCGACCGTCCACCCGGTGTAATTGATCGTTGATGGTCAGTGTGTTGTGGCTCCGGTTGTTCAGCCGGAAAACATCCCAGCGATTGCCGTTCTGGCTGTTGTCCCAGAGTTGGATGCCCTTGCTTTCCAGATCATGATAGCCTTGGTGCCCGAGATCCACCGCCCAGCGCACACCATCGGCCTCCAGCACAAAGGACCCGGCGTCGAGATGCGCGTGCGATTCACTGCCTTTGCCCGCTTTGCAGGCAAGATAGAAGGCATCCGGATCGGACCACGAGCTTCGGAAGACAGCGACGGGGGTATGCCCCTCGCCCAGCCAGGCACGGGGAAGTGAGGCGGGCGCGGCATCGGTCGCTTTGTCCGGCCACCAGATGAGGGGGAGGATGCCGGGCCCCCGGGATCCTTCCCGGCTCAGGCGGCTTTGCAGTAATCCGCGCTGCTGGTAGAGCAGTTCCGGTTCCCCGAGCTCCCGGGCAAACCAAAACATGGCTGCCTGCAGGCTGGGGCCTTCCCGGCCGTCGCTGAAGTTGAAGAAGCGGCCGGTGGGGCCGGTCAATTGCACCTGGGCCCGCCCGCTGGGCAGAAATCCGGGCGTCTTTTCCATGTCCCAACTGGTGCCCAGCCCGGAGCGCACGGCATCGATCATCAGGCATTGATACACGGTGCCGTAGCCCCAATAGCCGGGACCTTCCGGATAGACGCCGTCCGGGGCATACACACTCAGGCCGTTCGGGATGCCCTCGCGGGCCGCCCGCAATATTTTTCGGGCGACCTCGGGCGATTCGTCCGCGACCGCGAGCGCCCCCATGGTCAGGCCGCCGAGGCAAACCTGGTTCCAGTTGATGTCACGGCTGGCCCACCAGGCGTCGTTGCGGATGGCCTGCACGGCCGGCGTCAGGCCGAGGCGGACGATGCCCTTGCGGATGGTTTCCCGCGCCGCTGCATCCAGATCGTTGTAGAGCCAATCGTAGCCGATAGCCAGAGCGGCGGTCATCTCCGCCACGTCGAGAAAGTGGGAGGGATTCCAGTCACTGAACTGAATCAGCTGCCGCATTTCTGCTTCGGCCCGCTCGGCGTAGCGCGGCTCGTCGGCGAGGTGGCGGGCCGTGGCCCAGATTGAGATTCGCCGAAAAGCTTCGCGCGAGACCGAGAGCAGGCGTCGTCCCTGTTTGCGGCGTTCCAGTGGCGGTGCCTCCAGAAGCTGGTCGGCTTCCACCAGCAACTGGGCGATGTATTGCGCGAGCAAGGGGTCGGTCTCCGCCTTGGCTTTCAGGGCCGGCCAATGATGGGCCTCGATCAGGACGCGGGGGTGCGTGGGCTTTAATGTCTTGAGGGGGTCCTCCGCCGGATAAGCGCTCAGACCCGATCCACAAAGGAGGAGCGTCAGCGTAATAATGGGAAATCGTGAAGTCAGTCTGAAAAGTTTCATGCCGTTGATTACAAAGCCGAAAAAAACGGCCTTCTTATCTGTCAGTCGATAGCTGCTTTTGTTTCCTGCAAGACGAAATCCGGCACGATCGGTTCCAGCGTAAACTGGGTGACGGGCGCGGCACTTTGCGCCAGCTTGTGACACCCCGACGGGCGACACCTCATCTCGACGGCCGGCAGGCCCACTCCGAATAAAGATTGCCTCAAACCCGCAAACTTTTTGCATCTGGAGCCATGCGCTCCTCCCGTCGGAAATTCCTCAAAGATTCGGCTCTCCTGACCTCGAGCGGACTACTGGCCGCGCGCTGGGTTCAGGCCGGGGAAGCGCCCGTTGGCCGAAAGCTCAAGCTCCGCTTCGCCATCGCCTCGGACCTGCACTACGGCCAGCAGGGCACCCCCTACGAGAAAATGACGGACGACCTGGTCGACTGGATCAACCTGGAAAAGCAGGGCAGGGGACTCGATCTGCTCTTTCTCAACGGTGACCTGACCAATGATTCCTCCCAGGCCCTGCTCGATTTGCGCGACAAGCATCTTTCCAAGCTCGACCTGCCCTATTACTGCATCAAAGGGAATCACGACTTTGTCGACGAGCAGCCCGGATCCCCCACCGAATCCTGGGAGGCGATTTGGGGCTATCCGTCCAACCATTGCATCACGGTGAACGGTTACACCTTCGTCATGGCCGATACCTCGGCCCCGCATCACGCCGGCACCTACCTGGCGGCCGACCGTCAATGGCTGGCGAAACAATTTGAGCAGCATCGTGACGCCCCGGCCATCTTCGCCCTGATCCATATCCAGCAACGCAAACACGGGGTGCAGGGCTGGCCGCGTCACGGGGTCTATGCCGAGGATCAGGTGGACAAAGCCGAGGCGGTCATGGACCTGCTCGAATCCACCCCGAATCTGCGTGGCGTTTTTCATGGCCACAACCACCTGAAGACCGGGATGTGGGTCTCCGGCGAGCAGCGTTATTTCTTCGACAGCCATGTCGGCGGCAGCTGGGGCGCGGCCAAAGGCTACCGCATCGTCGAGATCGACGAGGACCACCGCATGGGCACCTACCAGGTCAACGCCGAGCAGGGCGGTGAGCTGAACCGTAATTTATTGGTGTAGGGCAGCTTCCTTTGTGGCGTGCCCGCTTGTCGGGCGCCGTTGTGGTATCGAGCTTTTGTGAGCCTGTCGAATTGGTTTGGGGCGTCCGGCGAGCGGACACGCCACAGATTGATAATTCCTCGGAAAGCTAGGCAAGCTCTTCGATTAATTGGGAACAATTTATGGAAGTCGCCACCCATTCTGCGGGTGGGAACTCTCCCTGAACAAGGTGATTGGTAAATTCGGGGCGGTAGTTTTTGTTTCGAATCCAGCCTGGCCAGTTCTGGCGACAAGAGAGCAATTGTTTTCGATACGGGTTGAGGAAAATATATTTCGCGAAAGGTTCGAGTTCCTGCTCAGGTCGAACCCGGTGCTCATGGAAGTTACTTTGCCAGAGTTTGCTTTCTTTCAGCTTTTCCCTGACCTGCCGTTTGATCTTCGAAGCCGTTTGAGAAAGGGTTAGTCGATTTCCTAGCGTGAATAGTAGGTGGCAGTGGTCAGGCATCACGGTGGCGCAGTGCAAGGTGAGGTCTTTCTCCGAATGAGATCGCCTCAATGTCGTCCGAATGGCTTCAACGCTTTTCGTGGTATCAAGAACAGGTGTCCGTTCTCTTGTGCAGATTGTGAGGAAATACCGTGCATTCGGTATCGAGAGGCGTGCTTTTCGCAGCCGATCCGTGCCGACATGGTCCTTCCGACGCATATACCGAATCAATCCGTGGCGTGCTCGCTTGTCGAGCGCCCGTTGCGAAGTAGAAATAGCAGCGGATTTAGAAATGGATAGGGGCGTCCGACAAGCGGACACGCCACCTTTACTCCCAGGGCTTCATCGCCAACCAGCGCTCCAGCAGCTCCGGCCAGTCGGACGCATCGCCCCGTCCGGAGAGCCCGAAGCCGTGGCCGCCCCGGGACACCACCTGCAGCACGGCCGGAACGCCGTTTTCCGCACAGGCGCTGGCAAACGCCAGCGAGTTGCGCACCGGTACGGCCTTGTCGTCGGCCGCGTGGATCAGGAAGCAGGGCGGGGTCTTCTCCGTCACCCGGCGATAGGTGGCCAGCTCTTCGGCCAGGTCATCCGGATTCTCCGGACCGAGCAGGCGCCGCCGCGAGCCGCCGTGGCCCCAGGGCTGATCCATCCCGATGACCGGATACACTAGAATACCGAAGTCCGGACGGCAGGAGATCTTCTGCTCTGCGCCCTCGAGATCAAAGGTCTCGTCAAAAAGCGTCACACACATTGAGGCCAGATGCCCCCCGGCGGAGGAGCCCATCACTCCGATCTTGTCCGGGTCGATATTCCACTCTTTTGCTTTTTCACGGGTCAGGCGGATGGCCCGCCGCGCATCGAGGTAGGGGGCCGGGTAGTGAAAGCCGGCTTCATCCTTCCAACTGACCCGGTATTTCACCACCACGGCGGCGATCCCGCGCGCGTTCAGCCACTCGGCATAGTCATGCCCCTCGTGGCCCATGGCCAGGATGCTGTAGCCCCCGCCCGGAAAAATGACCACGGCCGCACCGTTGGCTTTGTCCGGATCGGCCGGATAGTACCAATAGGCGGGTTCGCTGGTGTCGGTGAAGCGACTCTGCTTCCCATCCGCGTCTTTGAAGGCTTCCCTCGGCCGGTATTCCTTCGCCCCGGCCGGTTTGATTTTTTCCTCGACCACCGGCGGATGCGGTGAGCCCGGCGCGCCGTCCGGCCAGAGCGGTTGCCAATCGGCGTGGGCAAGAAGACAAGAAACGAGGAAAAGACTGAGTGCGCCGCAGATGAATTTCATAAACTTAGCCTGTGTTTCCTCCTTCGCGAATCAAGGCCTATTGAGCGGGTTTGCGAAAAGGGGTAGGGTTTCGTGCTCGGTGAGGCCGCGCAGTCTTGGTGGGAGCGCTTGCCCATTCGCTGGCTGTTGCGACTCTTCGCTCTTAGCTACGCCGGTCGTGCGAAAAAGCCCGACGGGATGATGGCCTGACGTGGTCGGCCTGCCTCCATCCGTTTTTGCAGAAGGCTGTACCAAGACCGTACCAGGACCCTAGCTCAGAAGGTTCAGGGAATTGACACAAAAAAACCGCCCGAGTAGCAGACCCGGACGGCTTTGGGAAATTTTGTTCGATCAGAAACTAGCGGCGACGACGCAGCATGATCCAAGTCAGGCCGAGGAAGCCGGAAAGGAGTGCAAAGGCGGAAGGCTCAGGAACGGGAGCTACGTCGGCATAAGTTGTACCGAACCTTAACTCATCGAAGATCGTACCAGCATTTTGGCGGCTTCCAAGTGAGACGGTAGTCAAGTCTGCATTAGTGAAGGTGCCTGATGCGGTGCTAACTACGGCACCTTCTGTTGATAGATCAGAGCTGCTTGGTTGGTACAATTCCAAAATATCTGTGGCGGTGCCTTCAACGTCAACGTCCCATCTGATTTTGCCTACAATAAATATGGGAGTATCGACTGAAATGTCAGCAGAGTCAGTCCCTGAAACAAAGACGTTACCGTTAGTGCCTCCGGTGTAGGTCCCGGCAGTTCCTGACTTAAGATCAATGCCGAAACCGGTGCCAGAGTTGTTTATAGAACTACCGAACATCGAACCAATGCGATCGTTGGCGAGTGCAAATAGGTATTTCGGGTTTGTGCTCAACGAGTCAGTCTGGAAAGTAAAGCTAAACCACACTTCGGGGCTACCTGTCAAGGAGGCGGATATGGTATTATGGGCTATCGAGTCTGTTGTTGAATCGGTAATAATGGAGTTCCCTGAAGTGGCCAAACTGCCATATCCAAGGCTTCCGCTCTGCATAATATAATCTCCACCAGAATTCGACCAACTTCCCGATAGGCCGATGCCGTTGGTTGAAGTTGTGTCCAAATCATTTCCAACAGGGGTCTGTTCAAACGATTCTTCGACCAAAAGCGTTGCGGCAAGGGGGCTGGTTAAAATACCGAGGCCGATGGTAAGTAAGTAGTGTTTTTTCATGATTTACTTGGTAATGGTAGAGTTAGATAGAATATAATCGACTCCGGGTTTTTTAACCCGAGGAGCGTTTATCTTCCAGCATTAGGAAATGAGATGTTGAGGATGGCAATTAGAAAAAAAGATACGGACCTGTCCTTTTGTGGGTAAGCTCTTGAGAGGAGGTAAAAAGAACAACTGATGGGTTTGGTAGATTAATAAAAAATTTGTTCTATCAGGCAATATAATCAAGTTGTAATGTTTACAGACCTTGGACGCGAACGGCGTTGATCTCGTGGTTGACCGTTTTTATTATCCTCAAAACTCATTCGTCAACGAAGGCGCGCGCTTTTTCTTCGAGCGTTGTCAGTCTCGGGCGTGCGGAAATGCGATGGGTGTTAGAGGCATTCACACGAACAGACTAAATAACCGAGCTTAGGCCCTGCGAATTCTCTGGAGTTGTTTTGTTTAAGGGTCGTCAGCTTGTTCTTAACTATAAGATGAGCTCGCATGGCGGAGACCGTGCGGTCTTTTTTCGAGAGCACCCGCACAAGGCGGCGTCGAGCGAGCTCGAGCCCCACACGGACGATGCTCAACCGGGGTGCGCGCGTCCCAGCTGCTCCGTCTGCATTCGCGCCTCACACTATTCGTCGGCCTTCATTTCCGGGTCCACCAGAAACTTCGACCACTGGGGATGCAGGTGGGGCGGGTCTTTGTCGGCGACCGGCTTGCGTTTCGCCTCGGGCGCCAAAACGACTTTTTCCGCCATACGGTGCCATACGGCGGCCATTTGTGTCACCCTGTCCGGATGCTTGTCGGCGAGGTTCTCGGTCTCGCAGCGGTCTTCCGCGAGGTTATAGAGTTCCCAGGCCTTGGAGCGGAAGCTGACGAGCTTCCAGTCGCCGTCGCGCAGGCCGCGGTCCTTATCGAAGAGCAGGTGGATCGGCGGGCGTGAGGCGACCGCTTTCCCGTCGAGAATCGGTTTGAGGGAAATTCCGGAAACCGGGGTGAGTTCGCGGCCGGGCCAGCTTTTGGGGATCTCGGCACCGGCAATTTCGGCGAGGGTGGGGAGCACGTCGATCAGGTGGGCGGGCGTATCGTCGACGGTGCCCGGTTCCGTGGCGAGGCCGGCCGGCCAGTGGATGATGGCAGGCGTCGAAGCGCCGCCTTCGAATTGGTTTTGCTTGTAGAAGCGGAAGGGGGCGTTGCGGGCCCAGGCCCAGCCGGTGCTGTCGGTCCAGCGGGTGCGCGGGTCCCAGGGCATCAGATCCGGGCGGATATTGTGCCGGTCGTAGGGGCAGGCCCCGTTATCGGAGAAGAAGAGGATGAGCGTGTTGTCGAGTTCGCCGTTGGCCTCGAGGTCGGCCACCACCCGGCCGATTTCCTGGTCGACGCGGTCGATCATGGCGGCGTAGGTGGTCATGCGCTTCTCTTCCCAGTCCCGGATGTCACGGGACAGATTCTCCCAGGCGGGCAAGTGGACGGGGCGTTCGGGGGCCTTGAAGTCCCCGCCGAACAACTGCATTTCCTTCTGACGCGCGACTCGTGCGGCGTAGACTGCATCCCAGCCCTTGGCGTAGCGCCCTTCGTATTTTTTATAATCCTCCTTCAAGGCGTGGAGCGGCGCGTGGGGCGCGTTGAAGGCCATGTAGCAAAGCCAGGGCTGTTGCCGTTCGCGGGCCTCCTCGATGAACTTCAAGGCCCAGTCGGCGTTGGCCACGGTCGTGTAGAAATCCTTTTCCGGCACCTCCCATTTCTCGCCGTTCAGGCGGAAGGTGTCGTCGCCCTTGAAAAAGTGGGTGGCCCCGGAGAGGTGGCCCCAGTAGCGCTGAAAGCCGAAGTCCGTCGGCTCTTTCTTCAGGTGCCACTTCCCGGTCATGGTTGTGAAATAGCCGGCCGGCTGCAGCAGCTCGGGGAGGGTGACCGCCCGGTCCAGGCGCTCGTTTCCGGCCTGGTGGCTGTAGCGTCCGGTCAGCAGGCTGACCCGCGACGAGTGGCACTTGGCGGTGGAGTAGAAGTTGTTGAAGCGCAGGCCGTTTTCCGCCAAGCGGTCCAGCACCGGGGTCTCGATCTCGGAGCCGTAGCAACCGAGGTCCGAATAGCCGAGATCGTCGGTGAGGATCAGCAGGATGTTGGGCTTTTCCGCGCCGGGCAGCGGCAAAATAGAGGCGAAGAGAAAAGCGGCGGCGATAGTCTTCATAGCGGATTTCTGCATCGGAAGTTAAACTGGCCGAATCTTTTGGTAGGCGCAACAGACTTCTCTGAAAGCGACGCCCGTCAAGAGCGCAGCCGATAGCCGGCTTGTGGCGTGCTCGCTTGTCGAGCGCTTAGCGGTATTAACAATCAATCGACTTCTGAACCCGCAAGAGGGCGTCCGGCAAGCGGACACGCCACAAGCCGGCAGCTTATTTGACCTCGATTCGATAAACCAGGCCGAGTTCGTTTGGCACTTGCTTTGGAATGGAGAGCTTGAGCCCGTCCTCGCTATGCTTCCATTCGATCTTCTCCTGCGAGCCCAGTAGCTCGACGGATTCGACACTGACGTTAGGTGCGTTTTCGGCATCGAATGCCTGGAGCACGAGCTGATCCGCCGGCCATTCCGTGCAGATGGCATAGACGTATTCGTCCTTGGCGGTGTAGTAAATACTTTCGCCTTCGCTGTATTGCAACCAGGGCGAGGCGTCGCGGATGGCTTCTTCATTGACATCCATCCACTTGCCGGCTTCGAGCAGGCGGTCGATCGCGGTTTGCTCGAACGTGCCTTTGGGCGTCGGCCCGACGTTGAGCAGGTAGTTGCCGCCCTTGCTGACGATGTCGGCCAGTCGTGCCACGATCTCGCCCGGCTCGACCCAGTTGTGGTCGTTGGGGTTGTAGCCGTAGCTGGTGTTCATCGAGCCCGGGTTCTCCCACTCGAAGTCGATCGAGTTCTTGAGAATCTTGTTATCGCCGGAAGAGATGTAGTCACAGTGGGGCGGAGGCACGACCTTCGGGAAGGCCGGGCTCCAGATGCGGCTGTTGATCAGGGTTTCCGGGCTGTGCTTGCGGATGGTGTTGGCGAGCCGCTCGATCTGTTCCGGACTCTTCATCTCGATGGCGTCGAACCAGATCAGGTCGATGTCGTATTGGGTGATGAGCTCCTTCACCTGGGGGTAGGCGATTTCCTCGAAGTATTTGTCGAAGTCGGCCTGGGTTGAGTCGGGGAAGTCCCAGAGGTTTGTCTGTTTCTTGTAGCGTTCGCTGCCCTGGCCGGTGGGGCGGTACCAGTCGCGGTCCACCGAGTAGTAGACGCCGAATTGGAGGCCGGCCCGGTGGCAGGCTTCCTCCAGTTCCTTGATAACGTCGCGTTTGAAGGGGGTCGCATCCACGATGTCGTAGTCGGTCACCGCAGAGTCGAACATGGCAAAGCCGTCGTGGTGCTTGGCGGTGATGACGACATAGCGCATGCCGGCGCGCTTCGCGATGTCGACCCACTCCTCGGCGTCAAAGTCCACAGGGTTGAACCGCTCGGCGAGCTGCGCGTATTCCTCGCGCGGGATTTTTTCGCTGAACATGATCCACTCGGAGTAGCCGCGCTTGCGAACCGTGTCGCCCCAAGTGCCCCCCGGGATCGCGTAGAGGCCCCAGTGGATGAATAGGCCGTAGCGGGCCTCCTTGAACCAGCCGATGCGCTCCTGCCGTGCCATTTCAATTTGCTCCGGGCTGAGCTCGGACTCGGGCTGGCTCATGTAGGATCGGGTGGTTTTACAGCCGGAAAGCACCATGAGTAAGAGTAAGAATAGGATGGTTTGCTTCATATATGATGTATGCTTTAAGCGGGATATGGGATAAGCCCTTTGATTAAAAGCTCTTTTCAATGGTGCGAATGTCTTTTCGTTCCCAGTACCAGATTCCGTCTTCCTTCCACAGGACGCGACCCCCGGAGCCTTTGACATGCTTGGCTTCATCTTTTGGGAGATATTGGCGGAGCTCGGCGATGCGCGCCTGCTGTCCGGCTTGGGCGGCTAAATTGTGCCATTCGTTGGGGTCTTCCTTAAGATTATAGAGTTCCTCGGACCCATCGGCGTAACGGATGTAGCGCCAGTCTTTCGAGCGCACACTGTGATTGCCGATGTTGTGGGTTGTAATGGCCGGGCGACGGGGGGTATCCGGGCGGTCGAGTTGCGGTTTCAGCGACAGGCCTTCCAAAGAGGAAACTGCTTCAATCCCGCAAAGCTCCAAGAGAGTCGGGTAGATGTCGAGCAGTTCGGCGGGCTGTTCGACATCCTGGGACTTCGGCAAGTCGGGCCCCGCAATAATGAGCGGAACACGGGTCGACCGCTCCCAAAGCGTATTCTTCCCGGTAATTCCCTTTTCACCCAGATGCCAACCGTGGTCGGAGAAGAGCACCACGATGGTATTGTCCGCATGTGGGGAATTTTCGAGTGCATCCAATACGCGGCCGACCTGCGAATCGACAAAGGAAACAGATGCCAGATAAGCGCGCACCAACGGCAGCCATTGATGGTTTTCCTGCACCCATTTCAGGCGTGGCTCGGGCAAGCGCCAGTTCAGGTACCAGGCAAACTCGGGAACATCGTCGCGGTCATTGAATAAGACCGGTGGCATCTTCAGGGTTTCTTCCGGGTACAGGTCGAACCATTCCCGGGAAGCGAAAAGAGGGACGTGTGGGCGCCCGAATCCGACTCCGAGGAAGAAGGGCTTCTCGTCGCTTTCGGCCTGCTGAATGAAGTCCACCGCCCAGCTGGCGATTTCGTAATCGTTCTGTTGCTCGTCTTTTTCCGGGAAGACGCCCCAGTCGACCAGTTTGTGCGGGAGTTCCTTGACGAATTTTTTCTCAGGAATCGGTCCGAAATTGCAGGGGGGGCCGTATTGTTCAAACTCCGCCGCCCGGTCTTTTCTGTTTGGTGGGTAGGTGTGGAAGATCTTGCCGGTCAGGGCGGTGCGGTAGCCGTTCTTCCGGAAGGCCTGGGGCAGCGAGGTCAGATCTTTCAGCTCGTCGACGGAGCGAAACCAAGGGGACAAGCCGTAGACCCCGGTGGTGGTCGGGCGCAGTCCGGTGACCAATGAAGTCCTGGAGGGATTGCACACCGGCGCCTGGCAGTGCGCATTGCTGAAAAGCGTGCCTTCGGCTGCCAAGCGGTCGATGTTCGGCGTCTGCACCTGCGGGTGTCCATCAAGGCAGCCGACCCAATCGTTCAGATCGTCGATACCGATGAGGATGACGTTTTTCGCCGGTGCGGCCAACAAAGCCGTTTGGCCAAAGAGCAGAGCAAGGAGGACGTGCCGGATACGATGCATTGCTTAATGATTTAAATACTCCGCAAGGGGGATCGCGCCCTCGGGGACATAGCCCTCCCTGTCGCGCTTGCGTTTGATGGGCCAGGCCTTGGAACTGGCTTCTTTCTTGAGGTGACTGGTCCGGTCCAGTGGCCAGACGGGATGCGGTGTGTGTGCGTCTGCGAAAATCGCCTTAGCCTTTTTGACCAGGTCGGGTCGTTGGTCGGCGAGGTTGTTGGTCTCGGCGGCGTCCTTGGCCAGATCGTAGATCTCGATTTCACCCATGGGCTTTGGCATCACCGTTTTCCAGTCGTCCCAACGGGCGGCGCGTACCGCACCTGCGGGCCTACCCTCATGCAGTTCCCAGTAGAAGTAGTCGCGTTCCGGTGCCTCGCCACCTTTGAGAAAAAAGAGCAGTGAGAAGCCATCAGTTTCGTAGCCCTCGGGTGGTTCGACGCCGGTCATCTCGACAAAAGTGGGCATGAGGTCCCAGTAAGCCCAGGGCTCGTCGGTCACACGTCCGGCGGGGACGGTGCCGGGCCACCAGGCGAAGGAGGCCTGGCGCAGCGCGCCCTCATACATGCCCCGCTTGTAGCCGCGCAGCTTGCCGTCCATGGTCTGATTAAAGAGTTTACCAATATCACTTTTGGGGTCGAATGAGGATCCATTGTCGCCACCAAAAACAATCAGCGTGTTTTTCTCCACGCCCAGTGCCTTAAGGGTGTCGACCAGTTCTTTTACATCCGAATCGATGCGGGTGACCATGGCGGCGTAGGCCTTCTGTTTGTCGCTCCACGGCCTGTCGGCGTAGATCCCGTAGTCATCGATTTCAAAACGGCCGTGCGGCAGGGTAATGGCGTAGAATAGGAAGAAGGGATCCTTCCCGTTTTTCTTGAGCCAGCGGATCATATCGCGCTGGATGAGCTCCTGCGCGTAGGTCTCGCCGACATCACGCCCGTTGTTCCCCGGCAGGGCGATGGGCTGATCGTTGCTGTAGAGGTAGGTAGGGAAGTAGGAATGCGCGTGGCGCTGGCAGTTGTAGCCAAAGAAATAGTCCATGCCCTGCTTCTGCGGAGCGCCCTCGGTGTCGAAAAAGCCCATGCCCCACTTGCCGAATGTGGCGGTGTGGTAGCCGGCGTTCCGGGCAATCTCACCGACGGTCACGATCTCTGCGTCAATGGGATATTGACCTTCGGGAACCCATTCGAAGTTCCCGCGCACCGGGCTGTTGCCCGAATGCAGGCCAGTATAGAAGACCGAGCGGCATGGAGCGCAGACAGAGGTGCCGGTGTAGGCCTGATTGAAGAGAGTGCCCTCGTTGGCAAGGCGGTCGAGGGTAGGCGTCTGAATCAGTTCTTGGCCATAGACGCCCATATCGCCCTGAGCGATATCATCGGAGAGGATGAAGATGAAGTTGGGTTTCTCCGCCGCCGAGGCAACTGAGGCGAGAACCAGTAAGAGCGTGTATGCTAATTTCATAGGATCATTCTAGGGATTATAATTTCCTCTGGGGCGAATGTTTTGAGTGATTTCATCATCCAGGGCTTTCATTTGCTGGCGCATCGAATCCACCCGTTTCGGGAATTGCTCCGCGAGGTTTTCAGACTCCCCCATGTCTTCGGCAAGATTGTAGAGTTCGACGCTGGGAGTCTTATCCGGATTCTTCTTCCTTTGCGTCGTCATACGCAGTTTCCAGTTGCCCTGGCGAATGGCATCCAGCTTGCCGCCCCTGCTGTAAAAGAGGAACTCATTACGGGGGGATTGGTCGTCTCCGTGAATCAGCCCACTAATGTCCATGCCGTCGATGGGTCCGCGGGTATTGAGCGGCAGGTCCGCAATGCTGGCGATGCTGGGCAGCAGATCGATGGTGCCGGCAATCTCATTGGTTTCGGTTCCCGCAGGAATGCGACCGGGCCCCCACATAATGGTTGGCACGCGTTGGCCGCCCTCGTAGGTCGTGCCTTTGCCGTCGCGGAGCGGGTCTGCGCTGCCAGCGTGGCTCTTGTAGTTGCCCCATGTCCCGCTCCAAGGACCGTTGTCGCTAGTGAAAATGATGTATGTGTTCTCGCTCAGGCCGAGTTCACGCACGGTATCGAGTAGTCGGCCAGTTTCCGCATCGATGTGCTCGATGACCGCCTTGTAGGCATTCTGCGGGTCCGGGTCGTAGGCGTCCTCGGGCACAAAGAGGGGCACATGGGGCATGCTGTGGGGGAGATAGAGAAAAAAAGGCTTCTCTTGGTTGGCTGTGATGAACTCGATCGCCTTATCTGTGTAGCGGCGGGTGATGGTACGCTGGTTGACCGGCAGCTCGATAATTTCCTCGTCCTGCATGAGCGGGGTCTTCCATGCCCGCCAGGCTTCTTCCTGATTGAGCCAGCTCTTGTTGCGGCGCGGGATGCCCTTTCTCCCCGAATTGTCGGGATGGTTCATGTCGTTGGAGTAGGGGATCCCGTAGTAGGTGTCAAAACCCTGGCTGGTCGGGAGGAAGGGCTCGCGGTGGCCCAGATGCCACTTGCCGATGCAGGCGGTGGCGTAGCCGGCACTCTTAAGCATGTCGGCAATCGTGACCTCGTCGGTGTGCAGACCATGGTTGTTGCCGGGGAAAACAACGCCTTTTGCCATACCGATACGCTTGGGGTAGCACCCCGTAAGTAGAGCAGCGCGCGACGGTGTGCAGACCGAACTGGCGACGTAGAAGGAGGTGAGCCTTCGCCCCTCGCGGGCCATCTGATCGAGATGAGGTGTCTTGATTGTCTCCGAACCAAAGCAACCAAGGTCATTGTAGCCCTGGTCGTCGGTGAAGATAATAATGAAGTTCGGCTTATCGGTCGTCGCTTGTAGGCTGGATGCCAATGAGAGTAATACGATAGATGCGATGAAGCGAATCATACATGAGGGTGGTTGGATCTAAACAAGACGAGAGCCTGTAAAGAGATGGTGGACGGTATGATTACTTCAGTGAGGCCGACTTACAGCAAGAACCGGTGGCGGCGTAAGTTTGCCAGAGTTGTTCGGCGGCTTCAGTGGAGAGCGTGCCGTCGTAGATAAAGAGACGATAATTACGCGTGTAGGTTTCACCCGGTTCGAAGGTCCAGGACTCACCCATCACCGGATTGAAGTTCACAAAAATCGCCCCATTGTAGTGCTTGTTCCAGGTGCGCAGTCTTTCCGGATGGTTGTGATTGCTGGGATCCCCCATCAGCAGGACGCCGGCCGTGCCGCCTTCACCATTAGCGCCTTCCACGCGTATCCAGCGGGCGGACTTTCCGTTCGCGTTTTCGCGGCTCGCGCCTTCGCTGGATAAAATAGTACTGTTCTCAATGTTCCAGAGCGCCGTGCCCCGGAGCCCGAGACCGCTGTAGCGGTACTTGGTGATCGTAATCGGATCCTCCCCCACAACCTGGTGGCTGATTTTAAGATCAAGATGGTAGCCCCGTGCCGGAGCATCCACAATGTCCGACGCACTGATTTCGGTGATCTCTTTGAGCCTGACCTGGGGGCCGCCGGGTGCCTTACGGTCGATATAGACGCTTTCGGAGATCAGGGCGTCAGGCGTCGAAATATGGTTCCGGGCCTCAACCACTCCTTCTCCCTGCTGGAGCTCCCAGCAGAGGATCTTACGCTCTCCGTGTTCGATGAATTTCCAGGGCCACCAGAGACCGAAGTGATGGAGGTGGTCTTTGGGTTGGCTGTCTGTGACCGTGAACCCTGAGGGGGTCTTAAGGGGATGAATGAAGTTGCTTCCTTTGAACGACTCACCTCCTGCAGGATTCGCCAAAGGTGCGGCTTGATAAGTGATCAGATCTTTGCCTTCGACTGGTACGGAGGCCTGATTTGCCCCGAAGCAGTGACAGGAAAGGAAGAATAGCGAAAAAGAGCTTAAATAACGCATAGTGCCAAGTTGTTAGAATGAAGACCCGTCGCAACCTACAAATGTTCAGGTTTCTTTCATTTCCTTTTGTCGGGGCTGTAAGTAACTTGCGGCGGACTGAAATAAAGGTCTTAAATATCACTCATGCCAAAAATTTTATTCCTAGGTGACATCGTGGGTCGACCGGGCCGCAACTTTGTGATGGAGCGTATCGCCGACCTTCGCGAGGAGTTGAACGCGGATTTTGTGATCGCCAATGCGGAGAACGCCGCTGGCGGTGCCGGTATTACCAAAAAGATTGCGGAGCAGCTCATCGCCTCCGGAATCGATGCGATCACACTGGGCGACCATGTCTGGGACCAGAAGAATTTCGAGAATGAGATCAACGAACTCGAAGCGGTGTGTCGCCCCAGTAATCTCCCCGACAACAATCCCGGTCGCCGGCATTTGATTGTGGAAAAAGACGGGTTTCGGCTCGGGATTTTTACCGTGCTCGGCCGGAATTATCTCGCGCTCAAGGCGAGCTGCCCCTTTCAGGCGACCGACCAGAAACTGAAGGAGCTGGCGGGAGAATGTGATGCATTTTTTGTCGAGGCCCATATGGAAGCGACATCTGAAAAAATCGCGCTCGGTTGGCATCTCGAAGGTCGGGCCTGCGCGGTTATTGGCACCCATACCCATGTCGCGACGGCCGATGGGCGGGTCCTGCCCGGTGGCACGGCCTATCAGAGCGATGCAGGCATGTGTGGTCCGCACGATTCCGTGCTTGGGCGCGATAAAAAAGAAGTGATTGCCACTTTCCTCGACGGGATGAAGCGACGCTTTCCTGTGGCGGACAATGATGTCTGGATCAACGGCTGTCTGATTGAAGTGGCTGCGGAGGACGGATGCGCGCTCGATTGGCAGCGTATCTTTGTTGCTAAAACCCTGGAATAAGTCCTTATTGCAAAGACTCTATCACAACGAATCAAATCGTTCACAAAGAGATAACCAAAAACTACCTATGAAAAAAATACTACTTCCATTCTGTTTCCTCCTGACCGCAGTGGCAGCCTACGCGCACTGTGGTGCCTGTGGTTCCGACCACAGCCATGATAAAGCCAAGGCTGAAAAGTCCTGCTGCGGTGAAGACGGGAAGTGCTGCAAAGAAAAGAAAAGCTGCGACAAGAAGGGTAAATCCTGCGACGCCAAGAAGTCTTGCTGTAAAGAAGGCAAGTCCTGCTGCGGTAAATGCGGTGGCGATAAGCAATGCGCTAAGGATAAAAAGTCCTGCGACAAAGAAGGTAAATCCTGCTGCGGCAAATGCGGTGGGGACAAGAAATGCTCCAAGGACAAAAAGTCCTGCGATTCCGATAAAAAATGCGCCAAGAAGTCTTCCGGCGAAAAAGAAGGCAAGTCCTGCTGTGGTTCAGGCGGGAAGTGCTGCAAATAATCGGGTTAATTAACTGACACTCTCCTGCCCCGGCGCTTTCGAGCCCGGGGCTTTTTCATGCCAGAGCGCCCCGATCCCGAAGGTCCAGGTTGTGCCGATCAGGATGAGCCAGGACCAACCGAGTTGTAGATATTCCAGTTTGATCAGCGTGAGCAGGGTGACGCAAATGGCCGCGGCAGTGAGCATGGCGATCCAGTTACCGCGGTCCGACCCCCGCTTGGTTAGCGTGCCTAGGAGGAACACGCCGAGTAGTGCTCCATAAGTGACACTGGCAATTTGAAATGTGAGCCAAAGGAACCCCTCGGCATCTTTGAGGGCATAAGCGATCGATGCGAGAATCAGTCCGAAGGTGCAGACCAGAACCCTTGAAACAATCAGACCCTGTTGTTCACTGATCTCCTTGTTCAGCAGTGGCCGATAGAGGTCCACAAGGGCGGAGGAACTCAGTGCGCCCATGGTCGAGTCGAGGCTCGACATGGCCGCGGCCAGAACACCCACCAGTAGGAGGCCGCGAAGTCCGTTGGGCAACTCGCTTGCTATGAAGTGGGGGAACACCTTGTCGGCGATCACTTCGCGGCTACCATCAGCCAGCACACTGCTCGGCAGGGTGGCCTCACCAGATACCTGATAGTAGGCAAACAGGGCGATGCCGACGAAGAGAAAGAGCGCGGCGATCGGGATGGAGATAAACCCGCTCAGGATTACACTGCGGCGGGCCGCCTTCACATCGCGGCAAGTCAGGATGCGCTGTGTCATGTCCTGATCCGTACCGAAGGCGGCTGCCGTGCTCAGAAAACCGAACATAACGGCGACCCAAAAAAATTTCGATTCGTTCAACCAGGCCCAGCTGTCCGCACTTTCCGGTTGAAAACGAAAGACTTCAAAACGTCCGTGCTCGGCCCCGATTTCAAAGATTTCCGCCCAGCCGATCGCGTAGCCCACGTAGCCGACCAATACGATGCCGCAGGAAATAAAGATGATCGCCTGCAGGACATCGGTCCAGATGATGCCCTTGATCCCGCCGCTGCCCGAGTAAATGATGGCGACAAGGGTAAACACCGAGAGGCAGATCCAGAATGGCGCGTTCAGAATGAGGCTGATGCCGGTCACTGCGATCATGAGTCGGACCGCGGAGGCCAGGAGGCGTGTTACGATAAAGAAAGCGGTTGCGGTATAGCGCGTGCCGCCGCCGAAGCGCTTGGAAAGATAATCGTAGATAGTCAGGCTGTTGACGGCATAAAACGCACCGACGAAAACGAAGGCGATCAATAGCCGGGCCAGCAGCGAGCCGATACCGAACTGCAGATAGTTCATGTTCTCCGCATAGCCGACACCCGGTGTGGCCAGAAAGGTGGCGGCACTGACCTCAGTTGCCACGATCGAGCCGAGTACGGCCAGCCATGGCATGGTCCGGTTCGCGCTGATGAATTCCCTGACGTTGCGGTTGCTTTTCGAGTGATAGACGCCGATTGCCAGGACGGCACCCATGTAGAGCAGGACAATACAGCCGTCAAACAAGCTCAGGTTGGCAAACACAGTAATAACAAATTCAAAAGGACGCAGCCTTGCTGCGCATGCGAGGTTGCGGGAAAACTGCTTTTATTCTTCTCGACACGCGGGGATGCAAACTGAAAATATATGAGCTATGGCTAGGCCGGAGACTGCACTAATTGTTGATGATGAAGCGCATTTGCGCACTTACCTCAAATTAATCCTCAAGCAGATTGGTTTTACTGTTTTTCACGAAGCTGTGAACGGTCAGGAGGGGATTGATTTTTACAAAGAGCATTCGCCTGACATTGTTTTGATGGATGTGAATATGCCGGTGAAAGAAGGCCTGGAGGCCTTGAAAGAAATTATTGATTACGACGAGGAGGCCGTGGTGGTCATGACGACATCGGTCGCGTCAAGGCAGGCAGTCGAGACCAGCGTCGAACTGGGTGCTTCGCATTATATCCGCAAGGATATGAAAAAAGACGAGGTGGCTGAAGTGATCAATAATCTCATCGATGAAATCTGGGAGGATTAAATTTTACCAATGAGCGACGAAACCATGCCAACCGCCAAGCCGCCTGCGGGAGAATACAGGTTCTCTTTGCGCGAAATGCTCCACGAGGTTAAGGTAGAACGACGTGATTCCCAGTTTGGTCGCCAGTTGGTCGATGCCACCGAGATCGATAAGATGTTCAGCAAGAGCAAGCGTAAGAAAAAGAAAGCCAGATGAGTGCGACCATACGCGAAGAACTTCTTTCTGAGTTCGGAATCAACCTTTCCAGCGAAGTCTATGACAGGGCCTTGTTGTCTGCGGATGAATCTTCCCTGGAACTCGTCGAACATATGATCGATGACGGGATCATTCCGAAAGAGGTGGGGTGCCGTCTTTGGAGCACGCGCATCAACTCTGCTTATGTCGATCCGCTCTCGACCATGATCAGTGATTCCGCCATCGCTGCGGTGCCTCAGGAAATCGCACGGAAGGGGAATCTGATGCCACTGTACGAAGTGGAGGACGCCTTGACCGTTGCCATGCCGGATCCGCACAACGAGGCGCTTATTTCCCGACTCTCTGCCATCACCGGGAAGCAAATCAGCCCGGTGTTCTGCCTGACCAACGAGGTTCAGGATTCGATCGAGCTGTATTACAGCTCGGACGAAAGTGTCGAGGAGTTGATTGAGCAACTCGAGCGCAGCCAGGGAGCGCTGCTCAAACAGCTGTCTCCCGAGGAGCTGGCCAATATGGCCGAGTCCAAATCGGTGATCGGGCTTTGCGACGCTTTGCTCTACCTTGCCATCAAAGAGCGTGCCTCCGATATTCACATCGAGCCGCGGATGAATAATACCAAGATCCGCTTCCGTATCGACGGACGCTTGCAGGACACCTTCACGATCGCATCGGCACTGCATCCGGCTCTGCGCTCGCGTGTTAAGATTCTCTGTAATCTCAACATCGCGGAAGCCCGTTTCCCCCAGGATGGCCGGTTCTCCATCCCACTTGGCACCCAGCACGTAAATTTCCGCGTGTCGATCATGCCGACGATTTACGGCGAGAAACTGGTTCTTCGCCTCCTTGCTTTGACCGGGAAGAAAGATTTTCGGACGCTCGATCAGATGCTGATCTCCCAGAAAATCAGCAAACCCCTTAAACATATCATCCACAGTCCGAATGGTATGATTTTTGTGACAGGCCCAACCGGTTCGGGTAAATCGACGACTCTCTATGCTGCTCTGCACGAGATAAACACGGTCGACGTTAATATTTGTACCATTGAGGATCCCGTGGAAACACGGATGGAAGGGATCACCCAGACGCAGGTGAATAATAATATCGATCTCCGGTTTTCCACGATTCTGCGGTCTTTGCTCCGGCAGGACCCGGATGTCATCCTGGTGGGCGAGATTCGCGACTTGGAAACCGCCAAAATTTCAACGGAAGCGGCCCTGACCGGGCACCTGGTCTTTTCGACGCTGCATACGAATAACGCGATTCAGGCAGTCGTCCGCTTAATTGAACTCGGGATTGAGCCCTACATGGTGGCTCCGTCCATTCTGGCGGTTTTGGCCCAGCGTCTGGCCGCACGCATCTGTGAGCACTGCAAGCGCTCCTACACGCCCGACAAGGAAATCTTGCGGAAATTCTTCTACGATTGGAAGGAAGTGGAAGCGCCCGTTTTTTATGAGGGTGAGGGCTGCCCCTATTGCCGGAATACGGGATATCACGGGCGTATCGCCTTCCATGAGCTCGCCATGATTACGGATGAGATGCGGACTATCATCTCCAACGCGGGGAGCGAAGAAGCGCTGAAGGCGGCTGCGGGCAAGGCAGGTTATAAACCCCTGAGCTATGATGGCCTGAAGAAGGTGATGCTCGGCTTTACCACGATCGAGGAATTGCAGGCACACGCGTCCTTCGATTTTATTTCCGATTCGTGAGTCTGCCTCCCCGGCTGAAGACACAATAGGCCTTCGAACAGAAACTTGAAAGTAGCCGAAGCCCTTAGGCTTGGTCGGTGGGCCTTGCGGTTAAAGAGTGATCGAGACCAAACGCTAAGGCGTTCGGCTACGAAACTAGAGTATGGACCAAACGCTGAGGCGTTCGGCTTAGGAGCTGGGGAAGCAAACGCTAAGGTTAATTGATCAGAAGCTTGAAAGTAGCCGAAGCCCTTAGGCTTTGGTCAGTGGGCCTTGCGGTTAAAGAGTGATCGAGACAAAGCAGGAGTGCGTTGGGAGCAGCTCGCCTTTGGCTCCCCCATCCGCCTAGTTTACTCAGGCTCTTTGACGTCGTAAATGTAGCCGACGCCGTGAACGGTGCGGAAAGCGTCGAGACTCAAGCCGTGGCGCTTGTAGAGGTCACGGATTTTTACGATGTACTGATCGATGGATCGACTGCGCACATCCGCGTGGATACCCCAGACAGAGTGGATTAGATTCTTCCGGGTCAGCACGGAGTTTGGATGCTCCGCGAGATAGACAAAAATGCCGAGTTCCTTCCGGCCCACACTTTCCACTTCGCCGTCGGGGAAGGTGACTTCCAGTCGTTGCGGGTTCACTTCGGCGCCACAGAAGTCAAAGGGCTTATTGCTGACCGTGGCGTTTTCGGTGACATTGCTGTCGTGGGCGGTTTCCGCGCGGCGGAGCACGGCTTTGATCCGAGCGATCAGTTCGGGAAAGCCAAATGGCTTGGTAATGTAGTCATCGCCACCCATTTCCAGGGCTTTCACTTTTTGCACTTCCGTGTTCTCCCCGGTGAGGAAGATGACCGGAGTCGTGTTGCCGCCCTTGCGTAGATCATCCATCAGTGTGAATCCCGACTCATCCGGCAGGTGCACATCCAGGAGGAGTAGATTGGCGAAGTTGTTTTTCAGGAAGCGTTCGACATGGCTGGCCTGATGGCAGGTCTGGCTCTGCATCCCGGCAATGTCGAGCTGGGTAGCGATCAAAGTGGCGAGATCTTTATCGTCTTCGGCGATGACGATGAGTGGCTTGGGTGATTGTTCCATCTTAGGCAGTCAGTTGAGTGTAGTCCTCGAGCACGGTTTCAGCGTGTTCGTTTGGTTTTACTTTTGGATAGGTTTTTAAGATTTTTCCATCCTCGGCAATAAGGAAGGACATACGGTGGATGCCATCAAAGGTTTTTCCCATGAACTTTTTTTCGCCGTAAACCCCGAATGCTTTGGCCAGTTCAAGTTCCGTATCGGCGATCAGGGGGAAGGGGAGGCTGTATTTTTCGGCAAACTTCCGGTGTGAGGCGTCGTTGTCCTTGCTCACGCCCACGACCCGGATCCCGGCGTTTTGGAACTTTTTCCAGGCATCGCGAATGCCGCAGGCCTGCTTGGTACAGCCGGGCGTATCGTCTTTCGGGTAGAAGTAGAGCAGGCAAGGGCCATCAAGTGTCGCGCTGCTTACCTTCTCCCCCGCCTCCATAAATGAAAAGGAGGGAGCTTTGCTGCCGGCTTCGAGTGGTATGGGTTTAGGCATAATCTTTTGGTAGAGCAGCTACTATTTTTGACCTTAATAAAAACTTTACAATTCCTTATTTCACCGGAGTTGAGGGAGGTCGAAAAAATTTATACTTGTGCCTATCGCTGTCTGGATCAAGTTGTGCCGCCCTATGGAAAATGCACCTTTACTCATGCTTGGTCTTCCCAAGGGCAGTCTTGAAGAGCCTACGATTAACCTTTTTGGCAAAGCAGGCTTCAGGATTTCCAAGAGTTCGCGTTCCTACCGCCCGTCGATTGACGACGAGCAGTTGGATGGCCGCTTCGTGCGAGCTCAGGAAGTGAGCCGTTACGTGGAAAACGGCTATTTTGACTGTGGTCTGACCGGACAGGACTGGGTGCGTGAAAATGATTCGGAAATCGTTGAAGTCTGCGACCTGATCTACAGCCGTGCCTCAAATCGTCGCTCCAAGTGGGTGATCGCGGTTCCCGAGGCATCGCCGATCAAGACGGTCAAGGACCTTGAGGGTAAGCGTATCTCGACCGAGGTGGTCAACATCACCAAGCAATATTTAGCCGATCACGGGGTGAACGCCGAGGTGGAGTTCTCCTGGGGCGCGACCGAAGTGAAGGTGCCCGATCTGGTCGACGCCATTGTCGATCTTACGGAAACGGGGAACTCGTTGCGGGCCAACAAACTTCGCATCGTCGACACGCTGCTCCACACCAATACAGTGCTCATCGCCAACAAGGATGCCTGGAATGACCGGAACAAGCGTCGGAAGATCGAGAGTATCGCCATGCTTCTTCAGGCTGCACTCGAGGCCAACAACAAAGTCGGCCTGAAGCTGAATATCGAAAAATCGAAGCTCGATACGATCCTCGAGGACCTCGCTTCGCTGCGTAATCCCACCATCAATCAGCTCGCGGATGATAATTGGGTGGCGCTCGAGACGATCCTCGACGAGAAAGTGGTCCGTGAAATTATTCCTGAGCTGAAGCTACGCGGGGCGGAGGGAATTGTTGAATACCCGCTGAACAAGGTTGTTTTTTAAATGACGCAAGACCGCCATTCGGCAGGGCATAAGGCAGGCACTGTCCGTATCGCGTTGCTTCAAGGGCGGGACCAAGGCTCGCTCGAGTCCAATCTTGAGCGGACGGAGGGTGCCATTCGTGAGGCAGCCAAGGGCGGGGCGCAAATCGTCTGCACGCAGGAGCTTTTCAATCTGCCCTACTTTTGCCGCGAGCAGGATCCGCAGCTTTTTGATCTGGCCGAGCCGGTGCCGGGCCCCACGACGGAGGCCCTATCGAGCCTGGCCGGCGAGCTGGGCATTGTCATCGTGGCCGCCGTGTTTGAGCGCCGCGCCGCCGGAGTTTACCACAACACGGCAGCCGTGATGGATGCCGATGGCGCTTACCTTGGCAAATACCGCAAGATGCACATCCCCCAGGACCCTGGCTTTGAGGAGAAGTTCTACTTCACTCCTGGAGATCTGGGCTACAAAGTCTGGGAGACGAAGTTCGGCAAGATCGGAGTCCTGATTTGCTGGGACCAGTGGTATCCGGAAGCCGCCCGGATGGCAGCGCTCTCGGGCGCCGAGATTCTTTTTTATCCGACCGCGATCGGCTGGCTGCCCAAGGAAAAAGCAGATTTGGGCGAGGCCCAACACAATGCCTGGGAGACAGTTCAGCGTGGGCATGCGGTGGCGAACGGATGCTATGTCGCCGCGGTCAACCGCACCGGCACCGAAGGCGAGACCGAGTTTTGGGGCCAATCCTTTGTATCCGACTTTTACGGCCAAGTTGTGGCCCGGGCTTCTATTGCGGAAGAAGAGGTCTTGTTTGCCGACTGTGACCTAAAGGCCCTCGAAGACACCCGCCGTATCTGGCCTTTCTTTCGTGATCGGCGCACCGACAGCTTTGACGGGCTTAGTCGGCGGATGCTGGATTGAGGTGTTGCTTGAGGAAACAGGCGGGACGCCTGTTCTACTTAGCACAGGCGTCCCGCCTGTATTTCTGTGGGCGCGTAGGTTTGCGTCTCAGCCCCCGCTATCCGGTCATTATTCACTTTCGATGTTGAGCGTTCGATGTTCCGTGTTCATTGCTTATGGGTATGGCGCGACTGACCACACCGAAAGGACTTGGCTACCGGCTTCCCGCAGAGTGGGAACCTCAGGAGGCGGTCTGGTTCGCCTGGCCCTCCAGGGACGATCTCTGGCCCGGCCGTTTGGAGCGGGTCAAAGAACAACTGGCTGCGCTCTATTTGCTCGCCGCCAAGTATCAGACTGTCCGTGTGCTCTGCGCCGAGGCGGACCGCGAGCACTTGCTCGGCTTGCTCGATTCTTCCGGGGAGGCGAAAGACATCGAACTTTACGATTATACGACCGACGATATCTGGATACGTGATTTTGGTCCGCTCTTTCTCATCAATGAGGACGGCAGCAAACTTTGCATTGCTGACTGGCGCTACAATGCCTGGGGCAACAAGTTTCCCGAACAGCAAAAGGACGATCGCGCTTCGGCCTGGATCGCGGATCAGCTCGGCTTGCGGCGCTTCATCTTCGATACCGTGCTTGAGGGAGGTGCGATTGAAAGCAACGGGGACGGTCAGCTCATGACGACGGAAGCCGTTCTGCTGAACGAAAATCGCAACGGCGAAACATCGACGCATCAGATGGAGCAAAAACTTTGCTCCGGGCTGGGCGTGGATTCCGTTCTCTGGTTTAAAGACGGCCTCGCCGGTGACGATACCGACGGGCATATCGACAACCTGGCCCGCTTCTTCAAGAGCGATGGGATTTTGATTGCCGATACCACCGACAGTAAGAATCCGAATGTCGACGCTTTGCAGGAAAATATCACGCGGTTGCAGAACTTCCGCACACCGCAGGGTGATCCCTTCGCCTCCGTCCAGCTGCCGCTGCCCGAGGTGTCGGGTCAGAATGGCGAGCCGCTGGCCGCCAGTTACCTAAACTATCTTGTGCTCAACGGCGCTGTGCTCGTACCCACTTACGGGCAATCCGAGTTGGATCAGGACGCCCTCGAGATCATCGGTGATTGCTTCCCCGAGCGCGAGGTCGTCGGATTCGACTGCTCGGACCTGATCCATGAGGGTGGGGCACTTCACTGTATGAGTCAGAATCAGCCGAAGCTCAGATAATCGACAGTTGTAAGGCTTTACACTGCTTCGTTTGTCGTGGTGTCGGGACCTGATGCGGTGGGAATGCAGTAACCTTCGCCGACCTTTGCTTGTTGCCGGTTGCGAATCCCTTGAATCGCTTCTTTGGGGAATATGCCCTTGCGGGCGACATAATGGGATTTGGCCGCATCAAGCAGATGAATGATGCCAAGGAATATCAAAGTGCTTATCCAGACAGCCGCAGGCTCTTCACCTTCACGGATCAATTCGATGCTTCCGAATATATTGCCAGTCCATAAAAATAACATGAACGCCGCTTCCAGGTAGCCGAGGGCAGAGCCCAGGTAAATGTCACCCAATCCAGGTAGTATTAAGGATCTGATGGCAGCTTGCCTGGGCGTGCGGAACCCGCATTGGCAACTCGGGCATTCGGATGCATTCTTGTCGTCGACCTTTTGATAGCATGCCGGACACAGGTCCTGAATCATCGGTGCCTGTTTGTCCACTGTGGCTGCGCTGTTTTCAACCAGAGGTACCAGAAATTCCTTGATGAACTTTCGGTCCTGACCGGCGACGCGGGTGAAGAGTACCTGCTTTTTGTTTCTGAACTTTATCCTGAGACTACCGGTGAAGCTCGTCTTAACCTTGAGGAGGTCCTCATATCTAATCGCCCCCACAAACTTACCCAACTTCGTCTTTTTAATAACATGGATTAAGAGGATGCGCTCGTTCGTGAAGATGAATGCATTGTGATTGTAGTAATACATCAACCAGCCGATGAAAAGTTGCTCGGCGCTGTGTACCTTGACCCCGTCGGTTAGATAGATGACTTCTTCTCCCTCGTGCAGCATGCCACGAATTACAGGGTCGAGTACCTTGAGTTGCTTCAGTTTCTTTTTTGCCAGGCTGCGCTGTCCGCGTTTCTCGATCGGTAGCATTTGTTCGAAATCGTACGGGCTCCCCTCGATCGTCATATCGAAGAGTTCGTCTGCCTTTTTGATTTCCTCAATTTGAAAAGGAATTGCGTTGTCGGGGTAGTTTAATGACGTGGCTTCTTCGGGGGTCGGGGTGTGCATTAGCTACATTGATGTTGCGGTAAGTTGTGGTGTCACGCTTAAAAGCATAGACAAAGTAAGTCAGTCTTTCCCCGAGTGCTTCTTGCGCGCTGTTTCTAATCTTACAGCCTTGCGATGTTCAAGGTAGGGCAATGAGACAGTCGCCAGCAGCCTGCCCTGAGGCTTAAAGAACTTCCCGGTGGCGAACGACAGGCACGGGGCTATTGGGGTAGTCCGGATCGTCGCCGAACCATTCGGCGCGGGCTTTGCCGTCCTCGACTGTGATGCCGAGGAAGCCACCCTTTTCGCTGAAGAAGCGGTGAAACTTCGCCTTGTAACCGGTATTGCCGCCGTAGCTGTGCTGGTCGTTGATCGGGCCGCAGCCCATTTCGACAAGGCCGGTCTTCGGATCTTCCGAGCAATACTGCCAGTGGCGGTCCCCGCAGATAACGTAAGTATTGTCCAGTTGGCTGAGGAAGTCGCGAAGCTCCCGGCCCTCGTGCGAAAAACCGGCATTGGAGTGGTTGTCGTTTTTACCCCGCTTGTCCGGGCCGACTATTGGGCCCGGTGTAATCACAAATTTGTAAGTCGCGTCCGACTCTTCCAGGGTACGCTTCAGCCATGCTTTTTGTGCTTCACCCAGAATGGTTTTTTGGGGGCCGTCGGGCATGTTGTTGGGCGAACGGAAGTCGCGGTTTTCCGTCATCCAAATCTGCACGTCCTTGCCCCAGCGGAAGGTGCGGTAGGTTTTTTCTTTCATCGGCACCTGTTCGCGAAAAAGAGCGAGCCCTTCTTCCCAGGTGAGATCGCCGTAGGTCTGCCCCGGCCAGCAGTCGTTTTTGAGGGTGTCGTGGTCGTCCTTCATGAAGTACGAGGTCACGTTCTGGTGAAAGCGGCGGTTGTGGCCATAAGCAAACATGAGGTTCCACTTGGCGCGGGCCTCGGCCGCGTTCTTCGCCAGCGGTGCCCTGTCGTAGTAAATAATGTCGCCCGTGTGGACGAAGAAATGGGGATCAAAGCCCAGCATCTGATGGTAGCTGTGGTGCCCTTCCGGGCCTGAATCGATACTGCGCACCGCCTGGCAAGTGGTGACGACGAACCTGACCGGCGCTGCATCCTCATGCTTTGGTGCGGTATGGAAGCTCCCGTTGATAACCGCGCTGCATGTTGACGAGGCCTCCGGTCGCGCCTGGACCCGGTAGGCATATCTGGTGTTTGCAGACAGCCCGTTGAGTTCGACTTGTTTGATAAAATCGCGCTCAAGATCTACGCGGTGCCAGCCCGTGTGGTGTGTTTGATTCGAATCAGCATTCTCGGCCCAATACTCGATCATGACCTCGCCCGTCTGGCCGGGAAGAATGTCGGTGGGCATATGGCTGTTGTCCCTTGTTCTCTTCTCCAGACCTCCCGTCAGGATCGGCAGGCGGTCAAAGTCCGCCGCCGGTTTTGCGGTCAGTCGTATCCAGACCAGGGCACTGTCCTGATCAACTTCACCCACCTTGACGCCGTTGCCGAGGTAGGGGCCTGCCGCAGAGCAACAATGAGCGAGCAAAAGAAGAAGGATAGATCGATGCAGCATATCGAGCAATACATCATCCGTGTGGTCGGATGACAATGTGATATGATCGGTACAGGGTGAATCAAACGGAAGATCTTTGGTCGAAAACTTGAATGTAGCCGAAGCCCTTCGGCTTTGGACGGTAGGCCTTGCGGTTAAGAAGTGGTCGAGGACCAAACTACGAAACTAGAGTATGGACCAAACGCGAAGACGTTCGCCTACGTGGGTAGGTTAGCGATTACTTAGGAAAAAGTCGCCCCCGGTAGAAACTTGAATTTAGCCGAAGCCCTTCGGCTTTGGGCGGTGGGCCTTGCGGTTAAGAAGTGGTCGAGGACCAAACGCGAAGGCGTTCGGCTACGGCATGGAAATTTCAGACTATACTACGGGTTTCATGCTCTTCAAAATATCCGAGCCTTGCTCGTGGCTGCTTTTTTCCTTTTGTCCACTCTATGAAGCGTAAACTTCCCAGGCTGGCTCCGGAATATTATCGTGGAAAAGCCTATGTTTTTTGGACGCATACCACGGAAAAGCGGGAACAGTTTGGTTTGAATCGGGAATTTCATTTGAACTTCCGAGAGGTTTTATTGCACGCCTGTATTCGCTATCAGCTGGCGACTCCGGCTTACTGTATTATGCCGGATCATATTCATCTTTTTTGGGTGGGCACACGTTCCGAGAGTGATCAAATCAAAGCATGCTCATTTTTTAGAAAGTACCTTGGGGAGCGTATCCGTCCGGTGCGCTGGCAACGGCAGGCACACGATCATGTGGTTCGTGAAGATGAACGTACGACGGGCCGCTACGCGGATTCGGTCAATTATATCCTGATGAACCCCGTGCGAGCCGGATTGGTCGAGCATTGGCAGGATTATGCCTACTTGGGCGCGCTATTGCCCGGTTATCCGGATCTGGACCGCAGAGATCCGGCCTTTAACGATCTTTTTTGGAAATTGCTGGCCCAGTAGTCAGTTGCCTGTCTGCCAATGGCTGAAACGCTCGAAGTGAGTATCTGAATGTAGCCGAAGCCCTTCGGCTTTGGACGGTAGGCCTTGCGGTTAAGAAGTGGTCGAGGACCAAACTACGAAACTAGAGTATGGACCAAACGCGAAGGCGTTCGGCTACGTGGATAGGATGGGCCGGACCAAACGCGAAGGCGTACGGTTGCGCAGTTGGATTCAGCAAAGAGAATTTCTTCTTGGTTTGACGGAGATTGGGCCTCCGCGTTCTTTAGGGGATGCAAATAGAGATCACGGTCTACTTATGACTTTTGAACATAGCCCATCCGTGTGTGTCGATTGAGCGCAGACGAAGAAAATTTTTTGAGATACGATATGCATCAAAAACCTATACTTTTAATAATATTCTTCTGGGCCTTTATTCATATCGCATCGGCGGGGCCGGAGCAGTCGGTCGTCCAGATTACCAACTACACGCAACAGCCGGACTGGGTGGAGCCCTGGCGCTTTTCTCCCGTCAGTGGAGGCCTGGGCAGCGGGTTCGTCATCGAAGGCCAGCGTATTATGACGAATGCTCATGTTGTCAGTTGGTCGAAACAGCTCATCGTTTACCGTTTTCAGGATCCCCAGCCCTATCGGGCGACGGTGGAATACATCGGGCACGACTGCGACCTGGCGGTGTTGCGGGTGGACGATCCCACTTTTTTTGAGGGCATCCCCGCTCTTGAGATCGGCGAACTCCCCGGTGTGCGTTCGGTGGTCACCACCTACGGCTATCCTTCGGGCGGTCGCCAGATTTCCTACACAAGCGGTGTGGTTTCACGCATTGAGGTGCAGCGCTACATGCAGCCGAGTAACCGTAATCTGCTTACGGTGCAGACCGATGCTGCGATCAATCCCGGCAACAGTGGTGGCCCCGTCATCCAGGACGGCAAAGTGGTCGGTGTCTCTTTTCAGGGGAAACCGGGTCTGGAGAATGCCGGATTTTTTATACCCCCGGTTATTATCAGCCATTTTCTGGAAGACATTGCGGACGAAAGGTATGACGGCTTTCCCGACGCGGGGATCAGTATCGTCAAGCTGACAAATCCGGCATTTCGCGAGGCGCTCGGTCTGCCGCAGTCGAACACCGGGGCACGAATCGACAGTCTGCTGCACCCATTCCCTAAGACGCACGAATTGATTCGGGAAAACGACGTACTGCTGGAGGTTTCCGGCTACGAGGTCGGCAGTGACGGCACAATTCTTTATCAGGGGAATCGAGTGCACTGCTCCATCCTCTTTGACGAAGTGCAGCACGGTGAATCGATCGAGCTCAAAGTCTGGCGCAAGAATGAAGCCCTCGATATCGAGCTACCACTCTACGTGAACCGCGAAGACCGTATTTCGGGGAACCAGTACGAACCACCGCCCTACATTATCGTCGGTGGGCTGGTCTTTACCGAACTCAGTAGTAACTACCTCGGCTCGCTGGGCCGTAACTGGCGCAACAAGATCAGTCCGGAAATTCTCTACGAGCTGATCTACCGGAACCGGTTGGGGGAGGACGAGGCCCGCGAGAAACCCATCGTGCTGTCGAAAATCCTGAAGCATCCCAGCAACGTGGATTTTGCCGTGGGCTCGCGCTCTATTCTCACCGAACTGAACGGCAGCGAGATTACCAACATGGCGGATTTCAAGGCAGCCCTCGAAAATACCGAGGATGAATTTTATCGTTTCCGTTTCCTTTCCGGGGCCGAGGAGGCGCTGAACCGGGCCGATGCCTTGGCAGCCGACCGGCAACTCATCCAGCAATACAACATTCCATCCGCACAACGCCTTTAAGATCACTATGAAGCAAATCGCTGGAATTATTCTTTTCTCTCTCTCATTGGCTCCGCTGGCAGCCTTCGCGGCGTTGAATCCGGAAACGTCGCTTGTCGAAATCGAAGTCACCAGGAAGGATTACGATTACAGAACGCCCTGGATCACACGGAATGATCAGGTCCGCAAGAATGGCATCCTGATCGGGGCCAATCGAATTCTCACCACGGCCGACGGTCTCTCGGGGCAGTATCTCTGCCGGATCAAGAAGGGTGGTGTGAGCCGGCAATACACCGCCGATCTGGTCTGGGTCGACTATTACGCCAATGTGGCCATTCTCGATGTGCCGGAGCCGGACTTCTGGAAGGGTATGGAGCCGGTTGCACTGGCCAAAACCATTCCCCAGAGCGGTGAACTGCAAATCTACCGTTGGCGCGGGGGACGGATCGAGGAACGGGTCGCCGAGATTATCCGTCTCTTCAGCGGAACCAGTAAAATGAGCTATTTGCAGCATTTGGTGCTGACGGTCTCTTCCACCATCAGCTCTGCCGGTTGGTCCGAAGTTGTTTTCGATGACAACCAACTGGTGGGCCTGACGGCATCCGCATCCAAGGACACCCTGACGATTCTACCCGCGCAGTTTATCGCCAAAGTGATTGAGCGCCACAATCGCGAAAATGATCCCGGGCTGGGTTATTTTGATTTTAAATACATAAGGGGCAAAAATCCGGCCTTGCTGGCATCGAAGGGCTTAGAGCGTCGTGATGTCGGTGTGGTGGTCACCGAAATCGGAGGCAAGGGCTTGTCTTCGGATGCGCTGCAGGTCGGCGACGTGATTTTAGAGATCGATGGATTCGAGATTGATAGTGAGGGGAAATACATCGATCCCGATTACGGCCGGCTTTCCATGAGTGGTCTGGCTACGCGGGCGCATGCGGCCGGTGAGAGCATTGCCTTCAAGATCTGGCGTGACGGTAAAGAACAGCGCGTGGACTACACTCTGCCGCGGGCCGACTTCGAGAAGGGCCTGATCCCGGATCGTCGCTACGATGCCCCGCCGCAATATCTGATTGAAGGAGGTCTGGTTTTCCAGCCGCTTAACGGGCCTTTGCTTGAAGCGCTGGGTAAGAACATCCCGCCTTTGCTCGACTACTACAGCCAGCAAAAAGGAGTCAACGGGCGCAAGGGGCTGGTTGTCCTGAGCGGTGTCCTGCCCGATGATTATAACCTTGGCTACGAAGACCTCCGCTACGTGCTGGTCGACGAGATTAATGGTCGAACAATCAACAATCTGAATGATATCCAGACTGCTCTGGAAGAACCCGAAACCGCCTACCACAACATCCGTTTCATGCCCGAGGAGCGCATCCAGCATATTGTGCTCGATGCCCGGGAGATGGAGGACGCCACCAACCGGATTTTACAAAATTACCGGATTCCGAGTGGGAGTCAGTTGTAGCTTTACGGGATACGTGATGCGGGATACGTGATGCGGGATACGTGATGCGGGATATGCGATGTGGGTGATTGATCGCGGGCTAGCTTCCGGTCGCATTACATCTTTTCCAGCGTGCGGATACCCAGTAATTCGAGGCCGGTTTTCAGAACTGTGCGTGTTCGGGCACAGAGTAGCAGCCGGCGTGCTTTAATCTCCGGCTCATCCACCAGAACACGGTCGGCGTTGTTGAAACTGCTGTAGGCGCTGGCCAGTTCGTACAGGTAAGTGCAGAGGAAGTGGGGGCGCAAGTCGTTCAGCGTCAGTTCCAGCGCGTTGACAAAGCCCATCAGCTTCCGGGCGAGCGCATGCTCGGGCTCGGTTTCAAGCGGACTGGCCTCGGCAAAGCTGTCTTCGGGGCTCGCTCCCCCTTTCCGGAAGATGCTGTTGATCCGGGCGACCGCATAAAGAAGGTAGGGTGCGGTGTTCCCTTCAAAGCTGAGCATACGGTTCCAGTCGAAGACATAATCCTGCGTGCGATTGCTGCAAAGGTCGGCGTATTTGAGTGCGCCGATGCCGACGGCATCGGCGATATCGCGCCGCTCGTCTTCCGAGAGGTCGGCATTCTTTTCCGTGACCACGGAATAAGCGCGTTCGCGGGCCTCATCCAGGAGGGCCTGGAGTTTGATCGATTCCCCGGACTTGGTTTTGAAGGGTTTTTTATCCTCGCCCAGAATCGTGCCCCACCAGACGTGGCTCATCTCGGGCAATGGATAGCCCTTGGCCTTAAACCATTTCTCCGTGGTCAGAAAGAGCTGCTGGAAGTGGTCCTGCTGACGCGCGTCGGTCAGGTAGATCACCTCGTCGGCCTTGAATTCTTCCACGCGGTAGAGAATGGTGGCGAGGTCGGTGGTGGCGTAGTTGGAGGCGCCGTCTTTCTTGCGAATATTGAAGGGGTAGGGGCGTTCGTTGTCGCGGGCAAATTTTTTTACCTCGTCGTGCCAGACCACCAGTGCGCCTTCACTCTCTTCGGCCAGACCGGCATCGGTGAGCTCCTCGTAGATGCGCTCGACTTTGTCGCGGTAGAAGGACTCGCCCAGGGCCATGTCCACGTGTACCCCCATCTGCTCGAAGAGCTTGTCAAAGGCCGCCATTGAGATGTCGACGATCTGCTGCCAGAGCGCGGTGTTGTCCGGGTCGCCGTTCTGCAGCTTGACCAGCTCGTCGCGCGAGACGTCGCGCAGTTCGGGCTGTTCCTTTTCCAGGGCCGAACCGTCCTTGTAGAGCTGGTCCAGTGTGGCCAGCGCACTTTCGCCCTCAAGCGTATCCAGGTCGATGTTGTCGCGCTTGATCTTCATGATCAGGGTGCCGAAGTTCGTGCCCCAGTCGCCGATATGGTTGTCGCGGATGGTGTCGGCGCCGCAGAAGTCGAGTAGACGGGCGATGGCCTCTCCGATCACCATGGGGCGGAGGTGCCCGATGTGGGCCTGCTTGGCGGTATTGGCACTCGGGTAGTCGATGACCACTTTGCGGCCGTGTTTCAGTTCGCGCGCGCCGGACTGGTAGTCGTCCGGGGTGGAGTAGGCCTGCAGCCATTGCCAGAGGAAGGCACTGCTCAGCTTGAAATTGATGAATCCGGGGCCAGCCAACGAAAGCTCGACCATCTCAGGATCGAATACTCCGGAGGCTAGCAGCGCGTCGATTAATTTTTGCCCGAGTTCGCGCGGATTGGCTTTCTGCCGCTTGGCATGACCCAATACGCCGTTGACCTGAAAGTCACCGAACTTGGGATCGGCCGGGCGTACCACCGGGTCGAATTCGGGACCGAAGTCTTCGAGCTCGGCAGCGATGCTGCGAACGTGTTGATCAATAACGAGCGATGGGTTGAACCAAACCTGCATCTGGCCAAGCAAGAATGCAAATGCCGGGGGTCAAGCCTGAAGGTGGTTGGGTGGTGGGTTGTTGGGGAGTGGATCTCTTGTTGTTGAGTGATTTGGCGCGATCGGGAATCAAAAATCGGTCCTTAGTGGCTCTTTGCGGGGCAGTCATGGACCGCGGCTGATTCAACCGGCTGGTCACTTTAGGCTCGACAATGAGCGCAGAATCCTATGCAAAAAAAGGCTTATGCCGTCTCGAACGGCTTTCACCAACATACATACACAACTCATTCAATGAGAAAAAAGATCATTAGCGCGCGTAAGTTTATCAAGCCGTCCTACAGCTATCTTCTGGAGAAGAAGCGTGACGGCGGCGAGTTTTCCGACGAGGAAATCCGTTATATCGTCGATTCCATTCTCGACGAGGAAATGCCGGAATATCAACAAGCTGCCTTTGCCATGGCGGTTTATTTCCAGGGCATGTCGGCTCAGGAAACCGCAGTTTTTGCCGAAGAAATGATGCTCTCCGGCGAAGTAATCGATTTGACACGGATTACCCGTCCTAAGATCGACAAATATTCCACCGGCGGTGTCGGGGACAAGACGACACTGGTTCTGGCCCCGCTTGCCGCGGCCGCAGGTGTGGTGATGCCCACCATGAACGGGGTCGACGAAGAGCATGTCATCAGCAATCTCGACAAGCTCTCCGCCATTCCGAAATTCAACCCGGTTCTGGACCTCAAGGGTTTTAAGGCTCAGCTTAAGAAAGTCGGCTGCACCTTTATCCAGCAGGATGAGGAGATCGCACCCGTGGACAGTATTCTCTACAAGATGCGCCTGCAGACCGGTACGATCCCGAGCTTGCCGCTCATCACCGGTTCGGTGCTCAGCCGTAAGCTGGCGGAAGGGGCCGAAGGGCTCGTCATCGACGTGAAGTGGGGCAACGGTTCCTTCATCAAAGATGTGGAGCAGGCCAAACAGCTCGCCCGTTCCATTACCCGCGTCGGCCGCTCGATGAAGCGCCGCTGCGTGGCACTGGTGACGGATATGAATCAACCGCTTGGCGACACCGTAGGCACCGCCCTCGAACTGAAGGAGGCAATCGACCTTCTCAAGGGCGAAGGTCCGGAAGATTTGCAGGAGCTTGTGCTCAAGCTCGGCATGGAAATCGTCCGTCTCGCCGGTGTGGCCGGGTCCACTCTCTCGGCCAAGCAAACCGTCCAGCGTCACCTCAAGGACGGCTCCGCCCTCGAAAAGTTCAAGGAGATGGTCGAAGCACAGGGAGGTGATACTTCCGTGATTGATGATCCGGACAAGTTCCCGACCGCGAAGCACATCCGTAAACTGCCCGCACCGAAGCGCGGCTACGTGCACACCATTAATGCCGGGCTCATCGCCGAAGGTGTGGCCAAGCTGGCCAAGAAGAAGAACGGCAAGTACGATCCGGCCGTCGGTGTTTCCGAAATCAAGAAGGTGGGTACGCAGGTCAAGCAGGGTGAGCCACTCATGATGATCCACTACAACGATGAAGCCAAGATGGAAGAGGCCCTCGAGTTCCTCAAGACCGCCTACCGCCTGGCACCGAAGCGCCCGAACCCACCGGAGCTCATCGTCGAGCGCGTGGCTTAATCAGTCCCGGAACATTTTTTCAAAACCCCGTCTTCGGACGGGGTTTTTTGTTTGCTCGATAAGCAGGCCAGTTAAGGCTCCTGAATAATACCGCGACCGACCCGTACCACGTAGCATTCGCTCGTCAGAGGAATGACGCATTCGCTGTTTTGTTATCAAACTGCTAACACACACGAAAAATCCTCAAGTCGCTGTACATTAGTCTCTTGTGAATAAAAATCACATCACGGAACCCGGGGATCTTTCCTGATATTGCGTCATTCGTCCCGAAATGGGCTTCTGAACGACGTATTTCGTGGAAATACCAAGGCTGAGAAAAAAGTTTTGCTAGTCCCGGGCAACCGGATAAAAATCGCGCGAAACTCGATTTTTGCTGACCATACTAGCTATAGTCCGTAAAGTTTAACGGTTTATCGCTTATGTATTCCGCAAAAACGCCCCCATGATATGCGTCATTCAATGACGCTGTTAACACTGTTGGCAGAATGAAATGAATTTCGACAAACCGCTAGCCAGACCGATCCGGGTTCTGCTGAAGCCAAGTCTATATGCTTTGCCAGCTTCGGCAGCCTGCCTAATAATTAGCCGTTTTCTCCCCTACGAATATTCAGAAATAGTCTTTCCTTCTGCGTTTGCAGTATTCTCGTGCTGCATCGTCCTTTGGACTCCCTACCTGATAGCAACCGGAGCTTGCTTCTACATGATGAGCCAATTGGAGTTTCCAATGTCTTTGGCAATCGAAGAATGGAGTTTGCACGTATTATTGCTTTCCGTGATCGCGATTATGCTATGGCGAACCTACAGGCATTGGCCTTTCGATAAGAAAAAGAAAGGGAAGACAGCTCCATGGTGGGCATTTCTTTTAGGTGGCTCCGCAGCACTCGGTCTATTTGCTCTAATGGCATATTTCCTACATTACCAAGATCTATGAAAATAATGGTGCCAACCAGTCGAGGTAGTCAATGCGAGTGCCGCCGCTGGAAACCCCGGGAACCACTTGCACGATTGACCCGTTAGGCTCGCATCGACTACTCTTAACGTTCGGTCGATGGTATCAAATGGCGTTACGCAACCTTGGGATTTATACCTGGACTGGTGTTTTCAGTAGCTATTACTGCGATATTTTTCAGTTTTAAGACAACCCGCAGCTTAAAATTCGGCTCTTTGATGTGTCCTGAGAAAAGTGGACATGGGGTTCTCTTAGCCGAAGGATCGGGAAAAATAGTGGCACCCGGCCCTGACGGGCCGTATCATGGTGAAGTGTTATGGGGCTGAGCTGCTGGTAATGGTGGCTCAATCGCGGGAAATAGAAGCCAGGACCCGTCGGTAGTTTTGTTTACGGACCCATCCTTGAGCGCCGCCTTCGGTTTTGATTTCGACGTAGTCGCCGTGTTGGTCGACTTTTTGTCCGCGTTCACCGGGGCGGGCGAGTCCGACCTGCGGGGCCGCGCTGGCCGGTGCGGCGTGCAGGGTAACTTGGGACGGTCCGAGCACGATACCCTGGGTGGGCAGCTGCCGGCTTTGATACAGAGCACCGGCGGCAACGATCAGTCCGATGAGGCCGAGGGTGCGGGCTGCCTTAATCTGCAGGCTGATGCGGCAACCGCCGGCCGTGGGCAACCAGATAGCGGCCAGGGTGAGCCAGAAACAGGTACTGAGAAGGATGATCCAGCCCTGCTGGCTGAGTATTCTGCTGGCGAGCTCGTGCCATTCGGGCCTGGCATTGGGCAGCCCAAGCTGTTGTCGCAGGGCACCGAGTTTGAACTGGTATTCCACGTTCTCGGGTGCGAGCAGGGTGGCCCGCTCCAGATGCCAGACCGATTCGCTGACCTTACCTTCCCGGTAGAGGGCAAGTGCCAGATTGTGTTGTGCGGCTGCGGTTTCCTTGTCGGCCACGGCTTCCGTGAAGGCACGGCTGGCCTCCGCGTATTCGGAATCGTGATAGGCATCGATGCCTTGCTGGAAGGCGTCTTCAGCTAATGCCGCGGCACCGCTGAGGAAAAAGAATAGCAGGATTCGAATCTTCATAGCGCTTTGAGGATCCTTTCGATTTGTTGTTGGGCATCGGTGTAAGCTTTTTCTGCGTTTCCCCCGAAGCGGTGGGCATTGGCAGTTTCAAAGAATGCCCGGCAGTCCTCTGCGGCCTGCCCGGAGAGAAGAGCTTCGATTTGAGCGCTTTCGGCACTCTGCATGGATCGACCGGTTTTCACCGTAGCGGCATGGCGGACGGCCAGCTCCCCCTGTTTGTAGAACGTTTCCGCATCATCCGCCCGAAGCGCTTCGAGGTAGCCCTGTCGGGCGGCTTTGAGCGCCTGCTTTGCCTCGGCCCGCAGGGCATAGCGGGGGTCCTGGCGGTGGCGTCGGTTGCGGTAGAGCAGGGTCGCACCAGCGGCGATGAGAAGCCCCGCAAGGATGTTGAGCCCAATGAAGACGGGGCTTCGTAGGATGCCGTAGCCGACCGGACGCGGCTCTTTCGGGCGGTAGTCGAGGGTGAGCAGCGCTTCCTCCGAACTCAGGGCTTTTGAAAGTTGCAGGTCCGGTTCGGGCGTCCCGCGGGTGGGTGGAGGCGGTGTGGGGCTGAAGTTGTTTTTAGCTGGCGAAACCTCCACCGGGATGGGCGGAGCGGTTAATTCGACGTATTCCTCCTGCTCCGGGTCGAAATAGCTGAACCTGGTTTCCGGGATACTGAGCTTGCCCGGGCGCTGCGGCACGAAGACGTAATCGAAGCGCTGGCTGCCGGTCAGGCCGAGGCTGTCGGCAGGTTCAAATTGTGTTTCCGGATCGTAGTGCTTCCAGTCGTCTGAATCGGCAAAGCTTGGACCGGTGATACGCTCGAAGTTGCCGCTCCCCTTTAGGACAACGGAGAGCATGATCGGTTCACCCTGTGCGGTCGTATCGCTATCGGTTCCGACTTCCATGGCGATATCGCCAATCGCACCGGAAAAGCTCTCCGGTTGCCCTTCTTCGGGGAGTGGCAGAACGTCGATGGAGAGCGCATCCGTGTAGACATTGATCCGCTCGGAGCGGCCGAAGAAATCGTCGAAGAGGCTGCTGCCAAGGGGACTGCGGCCGAAGCGGTCCCGGTTGTTGTTTTGTCCGGGCAAGCGGGCGGTGAGGGCGAACTGAAAACTCAGTGCCTGCTCGCCGGTTTGAATCGGTGTGAGTGTGAGGGGCCAGGTGAGGGTTCGGTAGCGGCGTCCTTTCACCATTTCCACACCCTCGCGGTAATCCTCCGGGAGTTCACTGATGGTAAATCCGTCAGCACTGCGATCAAATGAGTTCAGGCCTCGGAGTTGGGCCTCCTCCCCGACGTAGAGCTTCAGGTCTAGTGCCACCATCTGTCCGACGTAGAGCTTCTCCGGAAGATCGGCCTTAAGAAAAATCAGTTCGTCGCGGGAGGGGCCGGCATCCGCAGAGCGCTCCAGTACTTTCAAGGTGGCGGCGGGCACTCGCAAGCGCTGTCCTTTGTATTCAAAGGTGTATGCCGGAATCGTAAAGTCGCCCACGCCGGGAGCCGAGGCGTCGATGATCAGGCTTTGGGTCACACTGTATTCTGCGGCACCGTTGACGATCCGGGTCTGCTGGCTTTTCGAGGTGCGACCGTTGCGCAATTCCAGTTTGTTGGATTCGGGAATCGGCAGCGAGGTAATGCGCTCGACTTCCGGTTGGCTCCGGTCGCTCGTCTCTGAAACTTCGATGACGTATTGCGTCCGATCGCCCAAAGCGATGCGGGGCGGATTGAAGCGCGCCGTCACCTGAATCTCGGCAAGCAGAGCGGCCGGAAACGTGGCTAGTATAATTGTGAATATGCTGAGTAAACGCATGGTGAAATTACCAATCCTGAATGGGTCGGCCCTTGCCGGGTGTCGGTTTGGCAAAGGGTAAAATCTCTTCTTTTCCGCGCAGGCTGTCGAGCAGGTCTTGGGCCTCCTTGATGGTCATGCCTTCGATCTGTGCATTTGCGGACGACTGGGCTGCGCCGCTGGCCTGCTCGCCGCTTTCGCTTTCTTCCGGTTCGCCAACCTGAGGCACCGGTTCCGTGGACTCGCCGGTTTCCTCGTTTTCCTCCTGTGACTCGCCGGGAGTGGGCTCTGGGGTGTCCTGCTCATCGGATTCGCCCGGCTCGGACTGGTTGCTGCCGGACGGCTCGTCCGAAGGCTCCTCCTGGCCGGAAGGAGACTCGCTATCCTGCTCACCCTCCTGTTGTTCGCCGGACTGGCTCTCTTCGTTTTGTGGCTGCCCGGATTGCTCCTCCCCGCTTTGTTCTTGCTCGCCCGATTCGCCTTCCTGCGATTGCTGCTGCTTTTGTTCGTTCTCCTGTTCCGAGCCTTCCTCTTTCTGGTCTTCAGAGGCCTCGCTGTCCGAGGCATCCTGCTCATCGGATTGCTCTGAGTCCTGCTGCTCTTGTTCCTCCTGCTGCTGGTTTTCCTGCTCTTTTTGTTGCTCGAGGAATTGTTCGATGGTTTCGCGGACTTTGCGGGTCCGTTCCAAATCCTGGCGGATCGTGTTGTCGTTCGGATCGAGTTCGAGCGCGGATTCAAAAAGTTTTTCCGCGGAGCGAATTCGTTTCAACGCGCCCTCGGCGTCGCCCTGATCGTAATCGGCGCGCCCGAGTTGGTAGGTGGCGTGGCCCATGTTGTAGAGCGCGTCGCGCTGGAGCGAGCGGTCGTTGGTTTGCCGCATGGCCTCGGTGTAAAGTTCGTTGGCGGTGGCGTAATCACCCTCGGTGAGCGCGGTGTGGGCTTCGTTGTAGGGGGTGGCTTCGGCCGGGTTCGGCGAAACCATGAGAAGGGAGAGCAGTAGGAGTGCGGCCTGGCTGGCCCGGGGGCGGCGACTGCGGATGACAATCTCCAGAATCAGGAAGGCCAGGGCGGTGGTCAGGAGCCACTGAAAGCGCTCGATACGCACTTCCTGTAATTCCGATTCGCGCTCCTCGCGTGGTAAGGTGGCCAGCACGGAATCGTAGAGTGCTTCGAGCGAACTACCGCCCAGGCGGCTGTAGCTCCCCCCGGTGAGCTGGGCAATCTGCTGCAGGGTCGCTTCGTCAAGCTGGCTGCGCACAGGCTGGTCGTTGCGGTCACGGACGAACTCCTCGATCCCCTGCTCGTTGCGTATACGCAGGTATTCGCCCTGCGGGGTGCCGATACCGATGGTGAAAATTTGAATGCCATCTTCGGCGGCGGTACGGGCCGCTTCCAGGGCTTGCCCGCCGAGGTCTTCACCGTCGGTGAGCAGTACGACGACTTTGACATTGGTTTCCGAGGGGAAGGCTTTGGCGGCTTCCTCGATCGCTCTGCCAAGATCGCTGCCCCCGCGCGAAAGAATGGAAGGGTCGGTCGCATTCAGGCTCTCGCGGAAGGCGCCATAGTCCAAGGTGGGCGGCGTTTGTAGGAAGGCTTGGCCGGCAAAGGCCACCAGCCCGATGCGGTCGCTCTCCAGGCGGTCGATCAAATCGAGGATGGCGAGCTTGCCCCGCTCCAGTCGGGTCGGGCGCAGGTCGGTGGCCAGCATACTTTTCGAGCTGTCGAGGGCGAAGACGATGTCGAGGCCCCGGGCCTTGCGCTCTGACCATTCGACGCCATATTGCGGACGGGCGAGAGCCAGCCCGAGCAGGGATACGGCAGCCACGATAAGTGCCGACTTGAGCAAGCGCCGCTGGACGCTGGCTTTCTCCGTGAGCCGGTCGAGCAGGCGGGCTGCCGCGAACCGGCCGAGCAGTTGGCTGCGCTTGCGCCAGCCCAGCAGCACCAGGCTGATGCTGATCAGGGTAAGTACAGGCGTGAGTGCCAACCAGATGGGAGCTTCAAAGGTCATGGCAGGCGGTGATAGCGGGTGTTGCGGAGAATTTGTTCAAGTCCGAGTAGCACCAGCCCGGCGAGCGCGGGCCAAATGAAGAGTTCGGTAAAGCTGGCGTAGGAGCGCAACTCGATCTCGGTCGTTTCCAATTCGTCGATCTCATCGTAGATGCGTTCGAGGTCGCCATCTTCCGTGGCGCTGAAGAATTTGCCCCCGGTCATGGTGGCAATTTCGCGGAGCTCGGTTTCGTCAAAATTCGAGATGTCGCTGCGGCCGCGGTAAACCGGCTTGCCTTCCGCGTCGCGAACAACGCGGCCACTGCGATCGGTTTGTGGAACAGGGACACGGCCTTTCTTGCCGGTGGCGATCGTGTAGACTTTGACGCCGTAGGTCTTTGCTGCTTCCGCAGCGCCAATAGGCGAGAGGGTGCCGGCGTTGTTTTCGCCGTCCGTCAGTAGAATGACAATTCGGCTGCGGGCCTGATGATCCCGCAGGCGATTCACGCTGGCACCGAGGGCGGTGCCGATCGCGGTGCCACTGCCGTCGATCTCGCCCAGTTCCAGCCGCTCCAGGTTTCGCTTCAACCAGTCGTGGTTCAGTGTCAGCGGGCTGACCACGTAGGCATCCGCGGCAAAGGCCACCAGGCCGATGCGATCGTACTCCCGCTTACCGATGAAGTCGTCGACCACCCGCTTGGCGGCATCGAGGCGGGTGACGATATCATCCTGGGTCGAGAGATCGAGTGCGCGCATGGAGCCCGAGAGGTCGAGCGTGACCACGATGTCGATGCCTTCGGCTTCGGAGCTTTCATTCATCTTGCCGAACTGCGGTCGGGCCAGTGCAACAACCAAGGTGGCCAGCGCCAGCAGACGGAGCCCGAAAAGGAACTTGCCCGGGCGGCTTCGGCGATCGCGACTGACGGATCGGGCCAGTGCGGTGCTGGAAAAGCGCACGGCCGCCTCCGGGCCCATGCGCCCCGCCCACCATGCGAGGACGGGAATCAGCAAGAGGAGTAAGAGGAAGGTCGGATCCTGGAACTGAAAAAAGGTCATGGCTGGTCGGTCGCCTCCTTTTTCTTCAGGTTATCAACGAGATGTTTGGCCGTATCCATAAGTTCGATACGTTGCTCATCGCTCAATGTGCGTCGGGCAAATTTGACTCCGTCGCAGTTTTCCAGAAAGTCATGAAGGGTGGTCTTCTCTTCCGGAGGCATTGGTAAGCGGGCGATGGCTTCCGCACTCGTTTTCGAGGTGACGGGCAGGCCCAGGCAGGCTTCCATGTAGCGGCGAACCGCGTTGGCGCAGAGCATGGCGTAGCGCTCATCGTCGGCTGCCTGGGAAGCGGCATCCAGTTCGGCCAGAGCCGCTGTATGTGGATCGACGGGGGTGGGTGCCCTGTTTTTTGAGCGCCGGTACAGCCAGATGAAGCCGCCGACAATGACCAGTATCGCAACTGCGGCCAAGACGATCTGCCAGATCTCGTAGCCACCGTTGACCTCGATCGGGCCGCGCACGTTTTCAAGGCCCGGGCCGTCTGGGAGCGCGGGAAGTTGCGGAGCGGTCGACTGTGCGATTGGAAACATTCAGTGTCGGTTGGAGCGGCGGGCGAAGAGTTGGCGCAGGGCAGGCAGGTAGGGGCCTTCCGTGCTGGCTTCAATCCAATCGAGGCCTTTCTTGCGCATGCCGGAATCGAATGCAGCCTGACGCTCGTCGGCCCGTTTCTGATAGCTTTCACGCACAGCGCGGCTGCCGGTGTCGAGTTCGACCATTTCGCCGGTTTCAGCATCCTCCAGAGTGATCAGGCCCACATTGGGAAGTTCACGCTCGCGCGGATCGGTCAGGGCAATGCTGATCAGGTCGTGGCGTTGGTTGGTCAGGGCCAGCGTGTTGAAGAGTTGCGCATCAACAGCTGAGTCGGAGGCCTGGCTTTCGAGAAAGTCGGAAATGAGGAAAACAACGGCCTTTCGGCGCTGGACCCGGTTGAGGTAATCCAGGGCGGCTTTATGATTGGTGGCCCGGCCGGCCGGTTCATAAAAGAGGATATCCCGAATGACGCGTAGGATGTGCCGCCGACCTTTTTTGGGCGGGATGTAGTGTTCCACATCATCGGTGTAGAGCAGCAGGCCGACCTTGTCGTTGTTTCGGGTGGCGGAGAAAGCGAGCACACTGGCAATCTCGGCGGCGCGTTCACGTTTACTTTGCTCGACCGATCCGAAGATTCCGGAGGCGCTCAAGTCGATCAGCAGCATGAGAGTGAGCTCCCGTTCCTCCCGATAAACCTTGATGAACGGCTTATCCATTTTGGCCGAGACGTTCCAGTCGATGGTACGCACGTCATCGCCGATGGCATACTCCCGCACTTCTTCAAAGTCCATGCCGCGCCCCTTGAACGAGCTGTGGTAGGCACCGGTGACGGAATCCGTAACAAGCTTTCGCGTACGGATCTCGAGGTGGCGGACCTTTTTAATGATGTCGGAGGTATTCACGAGTTGCGGGATACGTGTTGCGGGATTTTTTCACGGATCTCATTACGGCACCGGGACGGCATCGAAAATGGCGCCGACGAGGTCTTCACTGGTCATTTCCTCGGCTTCGGCTTCGTAGCTGGGGATGACGCGGTGGCGGAGCACGTCCATGCCGATATCCTTGATGTCCTGCGGGATGACGTAGGCCCGCCCCTGCATCAGCGCCCAGGCCTTGGCCGCCAGTGTCAGGCTGATGGTGGCCCGGGGGCTAGCGCCGAATTGAATGTACTGCCCGATATCGAGCTTGAATTGGGCGGGCTCACGACTGGCCAGAACGAGATCCACGATGTAGTCGCGAATCTTAGGATCGGTATAGACCTCGTTGACATGCTGGCGCGCGTTGCAAATGGCCTCGAGCGAGGTAACGGCGTTGACATCTAGCTTCGGAGCGGTCGAGGCCATGCGGTCGAGAATCTCCCGCTCGTCCGTTTTGCCGGGATAGCCGACTTTAAGCTTAAGCATAAAACGGTCGACCTGCGCTTCGGGCAATGGGTAGGTACCTTCCTGGTCGATGGGGTTTTCGGTCGCGAGCACGAGGAAAGGCTCGGGCAAGGGATAGGTCTCGTCGCCGAGCGTGACCTGCCGCTCCTGCATGGCTTCAAGGAGCGCGCTTTGCACCTTGGCGGGCGCACGGTTGATCTCGTCGGCCAAAATCAGGTTGGCAAAGATCGGGCCCTTGCGGGTGTGAAAGCTTTCCTCTTTAGGACTGTAGATGAGGGTGCCGATGATATCGGCCGGGAGCAGATCCGGTGTGAACTGGATGCGCTTGAACTCCGCGTTAGTGGCTGAGGCGAGGGTGCGGATGCTTAGGGTCTTGGCCAGGCCGGGCACGCCTTCGAGCAAGACGTGGCCATTTGCAAGCAAGCCAACGAGCAAGCGGTCCACAAGATAATGCTGGCCCACGATGACCCGGCCAATCTCTTCACGGAGGGCCGGAATCCAGCTCGTGGCCTTCTTGAGTTTTTCTTCGGTTTCGGGGGAAGTTAAATCCTGATTCATATTGTTCGGTTAATAACGGAGTAAAGTTTTGAGGAGATAGAGACAGTCGGGAAAACACCTGGTTTCATGTCAATCGGATGATTGATCTTTAAAATAAAATGTGCCTTATTGGCACACATGCCCGCAACTATTTTAATTGTAGATGATGAGAAAAATACCCGGGAGGGTCTGGGACTTGCCTTGGAAGAGGACTACGAAGTCTACATGGCCTCCAGCGCGGAAGAAGCCTTTAACCTGATGGAGGCGGAGACCTTTGATGTGGTACTGACGGATTTGCGCATGGCCGGCAAATCGGGTCTTACGGTGATCGACAAAGCGATCAAGTTGCCGAACCACCCGATCTGTATCATGATGACGGCATACGGTAACGTCGAGACTGCGGTCGAAGCGATGCGCCGTGGGGCCTTTGATTTTCTGACCAAACCGGTGAGTCTGGAGAAGCTGGATCTCCTGATCAAACGCGCCCTGAAATCCCGCACCATCGAGGAGGAGAATGTCGTGCTGCACACACGGCTGGACAAAAAATACAAATTCGGCGGCATTGTGGGCAATTCCCCCGGCCTGACGGATGTACTCGACAAGGTCCGTCTGGTTGCGCCCTCCAAGGCGACCGTTCTGCTGGAGGGGGAAACCGGTACCGGTAAGGAACTGATCGCCCAGGCCATCCACCAAAACAGCGAACGTTCGCGCCAGGCATTCGTACCGGTGCACTGTGCGGCGCTGGCGGCCAATCTGCTGGAAAGTGAATTATTCGGGCACGAGAAAGGTGCTTACACCGGCGCGACCGAGCGGCGTATCGGCCGCTTCGAGGCGGCCGATGGAGGGACGCTTTTCCTCGATGAGATCGGGGAAATTGATGCTTCCACCCAGGTCAAACTCCTTCGCTTTCTGGAAACGCGCAGCTTTGAGCGACTCGGTAGCTCAAAGCCGATTAAGGTGGATGTGCGTCTTGTCTTCGCGACCAACCGCAATCTGACCGAGATGGCGCAGCGCGGTGAGTTTCGGGAGGACTTGCTCTATCGCCTGAACGTGATCACGATCAACCTGCCGCCGCTGCGGGACAGGACGGAAGACCTGCCGGTTCTGCTCAATCACTACATCACCCATTTCAGCGAAGAAAACGGTCTGGAGCCCATCCGCATAACCGACGGAGCGCTCAAGATTCTCAACGCATACCATTGGCCCGGCAATATCCGGGAGTTGCGCAACTTTTGTGAGAACACGGTGGTCCTCAAACGGGGGAGCGAGCTCACCGAATATGATCTCGATCCCAAATACAGCGCCACGACACCCGATCATTCCAACTCGGAAACGGCTGCGCTGCCCAGTAGTCCGACCTTGAGTCGCGAGGATAACGAAAAACGACTCTTGCGCAGTGCACTGATCAAATCGAACGGCAACCGCACCCGGGCCGCCGAGCTGATGGGGATCAGCCGCCGAACCTTGCACCGGAAGCTGGCCCAGTGGCCCGAGCTGGATGTTTAGGCGGCGGAATTCGATTCACGTTACGCTGCGGCTTATAGTTTGACTCAACCGCATAAGTCTCACTTTCTGAAGTTCTCAATTGGCTTACCCTCCTGCCTTACGAATTTGCTGCATGAACACACGTATTAGCATTATTCTGTTTACTCTTTTCTGTACTGCCGCATCGCACGCGGAAGAAATCCGCATGGCGGCTTCCGACTTGCTGGCCGAATTTATTTCTCCCGAGCTAACGACCTTTGCAAAAGAGAACAAGCTGGACCTTAAGTTCGAGGGGATGGGGAGCCTTCCGACACTGGACCGCTTGAGGTCGGATGAAATCGATCTTGCCATCATCGCGATTCCCGAGGGTGAAGAAATTCCCCGCGACGAATTCAGCGTTTATCCATTTGCCTATGATACGGCGGTCATAGCCGTGAATAACAGCAATCCCATGGATGAAATAAGTATCCCAAGACTGGGGGGGATCTTCGGGACGAACGAGGAGCTTAATTTCAACACTTGGGGCGAACTCGGTCTGGCGGGCTGGGGCAGTCGTAATATCAAGCCGCTAGCCGGTCCCGCCGAGGGAAGTATCTCACTTGAGCTCTTTCGCTATTCCGTCTTTTCCGGCAGTGCGATGAAGCCAAGCGTAGCTGTCTTGCGGAGCACGGAAATCGAAAACGCACTGGCCGGTAACATTGCTTCGATCGGGATACTCTCCTCGCTGCCCGAAAGCAACAATGTCAAAGTATTGATGGTCTCCGAGGGAGATGGCCCCGATAACCCGGCCTACGGTCCCACGCCGGAGAATATTCACCGTGGTGATTACCCGATACGCCTGGCTTTCTATATCGCATTCAACCCGCGCGACGAATCGAAAGTTGAGCCATTGGTGCGCGTCTTACTTGAAGACAAGGTAGCGGAGGTTCTGAATAAAAACGATCTTTTTGCCCTTCCGGATACCGTGCGAAGCCAGTTTCTGCTCGATCTGAATCTCCAGCAGTAGCACAGATTTCGGATTTCTTAAAAAACGCATTGACAGAAACTAGTCACTGTAGCTTCTTACCCATTCTTCAATAAGCGAGCGTAGCTCAGTTGGTAGAGCACCACCTTGCCAAGGTGGATGTCGAGAGTTCGAACCTCTTCGCTCGCTCCACTTTTTAAGCCCCCTTCCGGAAACGGGAGGGGGCTTTTTTGTGTCTGAACCTATCGTAGATGAGAAGCGAAGAGGTGAGAACTCGATCAGAGAGTTTGACGGAGCGACGTAGGAGCGGAGATGGCCCGATCCCGTCTGGCGGGATCGCCGCGGAGCGGTGCGGCGGAGCCGCAGGCAACCTCTTCGCTCGCTCCACTTTTTAAGCCCCCTTCCGGAAACGGGAGGGGGTTTTTTGTGAACCGTTAATTAACGGTTCTCTCTCTCCATTTGGAAGTTATCCCCGAAAATAGATACTGAAGCATCTTGCCGGGCATAGGCGGAGACATGGGAATATGTCTCATCACCTTTAGGATTCATTCCTGCAGGGTGTCACTTTCCTTCCTTCGCCCGAAGCTACGGCGGGACATGCAGCCGGCACCCGCGAGGCTGGCAGGACGCTGCGAAGGCTAGGGGATTGCTGTCGAACGGTCGTGGGCTTGCGCGAGGAAAGCCGCTACGGGCAGCAGCATCGAAAATTCGTCCATAACTTTTCCGGTAGTGAATGGCGGGTACAAAAAAAGCCGCCTCATCGAGGCGGCTTTTGAAATAGATGAACCGAAAAGAAATAGATGAACCGAAAACTTACGCTTTAGCTTTCTGGTAGTTTTCCTCGGCGGCGTTCCAGTCGACGATGTTCCAGAAAGCGTCGATGTATTTCGGACGCGCGTTCTGGTAGTTCAGATAATAGGCGTGTTCCCAAACATCGAGACCGATGACCGGTGTGCCCTCAACTTCAGCGATTCCCTTCATGCAGGGGCTATCCTGATTCGGGGTCGATGTGACTGCGAGCTTGCCGTCCGGCTTGACCACGAGCCATGCCCAACCGGAACCGAAGCGAGTGGCGCCTGCATTGGCGAAGGCTTCCTTGAAGGCGTCAAATCCGCCCAGCTCGGCATCAATCGCAGCTGCCAGATCGCCAGTGGGCGCGCCACCTCCGTTCGGGCTGAGAATCTTCCAGAAGAAGGTGTGGTTGGCATGGCCGCCGCCGTTGTTACGGACGGCAGTTTGCTTGTCGGCAGGCAGTGAAGGGATGTCGGCGATCAATTCACAAATGGACTTGCTTTCCATATCTGTGCCTTCAATCGCACCGTTCAACTTGGTGATGTAGGTGTTGTGATGCTTGGTATGGTGGATCTCCATCGTGCGCGCATCAATGTGTGGTTCGAGCGCGTCATAAGCGTAATCTAGTTTTGGTAATTCGTGTGCCATAATATGGTTTGGTTTCGTAGTTGGTAGGTGAAAACAGAAGACTGAACAGAGTGCGGGTAAGTGTCAAACGGCAGATCGGAAATTGTTCCCTAGCTCTCCGGTAATTCAGCGGCCTTTTTCTCTGCGTTGAGTCGCCGCTTCTCTTCAAAGAATGCTTTTAGCAGACCGTGGTTGAGCTCCTCCAGGACGCCGCCCGTGGATTCAAAGTGGTGGTTGCTGCGGGGGAGGGCTCCGAGGTCGACCGCACCGCCGACGCAGCCCATTTTTTCGTCGGGTAAACCGTAGAAGACTTTTCCGATGCGGGCGATGACGAGCGCGCCCGAACACATCGGGCAGGGCTCTTTGGTGACGTAGAGCGCGCAATCGTTCAGCCGCCAGTCGCCGAGGCTGTTGGCGGCCTGTGAGATGGCGAGGATCTCGGCGTGAGCCGTCGGATCGTTCGTGGATCGTGACAAATTGTGAGCGCTGCCAATGATCTGCCCTTTGTGTTCAATAACCGCCCCGATAGGCACCTCGTCCTTGTTCCAGGCGTTGATTGCTTCGTTGTAGGCATGTGTCATGAAATAGACCGCATCGCGTACCAGTTCCGAGGGATAGATTTTTTCAAACGGGCAGTTCATTCTGAAGTTGTCTCATGTTGGGAGTGAAAGTGTCAGTCTGGCAAATTATATATTGCCACTACGATTCGTACGTACCTTCTGTAGCCGGCAAACGCTGTGTCCCGGTCTAGACGGACCTTGACATTCGCCTTCAATCCGCTTCGCTCTGCGGTTCTTTATTATTTATGGCAAAAGCACAAAGCGAAGAATACGTCGAAGTCGAAGGTAAGATCGTGGCAGTTCTACCGGGCACCATGTTCCGTGTCGAACTGGCAAACGGTCACAGGGTGCTGGCCCATATCTCCGGCAAGCTTCGCAAGCACTTCATCAAGATTACGGTAGGGGATACCGTGAAGATGGAAATGAGCCCATACGATTTGGAAAAGGCACGTATCGTATATCGTTTGCGCAATGCGGCCGTGCAGCGCAACGCGCCGATTCGCAGCTACGGCCCGAAAAAGCGATAAGCTGCCGGCAAGGTGTGCAGGGTGTTGTCCTCCTGCACTTATCAAAAAGTTCATGAACGTGACAGATTGATTTCTGTGGACTGGGCTTGCTTCGGCGATAAATTCAGTTGTGCTTGAATATTCGTCCAAGTTTATCTCAACCCTGTTTATTTATGAGCAAACTATTCGCTTCTATTGTCGATACCGTAGGCAACACGCCACTTGTTAAAGTGAACCGCACGGCTGCTGATGTCGGCGCCGATATCTACCTGAAGTGCGAGTTCTTCAATCCACTCGCCAGCGTCAAGGACCGTATTGGCCGCGCCATGATTGAAGCGGCCGAGCGCGAGGGCAAGCTCAGTGCCGACAGCATTGTTATCGAGCCGACTTCGGGAAATACCGGTATTGCGCTTGCCTTTGTTTGTGCCGCCAAAGGTTACAAGTTGATTTTAACCATGCCGGAAACCATGTCGGTGGAACGCCGCGTGCTGCTTCGTATGCTGGGAGCTGAGATTGTGCTCACACCCGGGCCCAAGGGCATGCCCGGCGCGATCGCCCGAGCGGGCGAACTGGTCGAAGAATACGGCGAAAAGGCCTTCATGCCACAGCAATTTGAAAACCCGGCCAACCCCGAGATACACCGCCAGACGACAGCGGAGGAAATTTGGGCGGCGACGGATGGTAAAATCGATGCCTTCGTGGCTGGCGTCGGCACGGGTGGTACCATCACCGGCGTATCCGAGGTGATCAAATCACGCAAAGAACTTTACTCCGTCGCGGTCGAGCCCGAGGCCAGCCCTGTTATCTCCGGCGGTGATCCCGGTCCCCACAAGATTCAGGGGATCGGTGCCGGGTTTATCCCGAAAAACTGCAACATCGATGTGATTGATGACGTGATCAAAGTGTCCAATGAGGATGCATTTGCCACGGCCCGGTCGCTTGCGGAAAAGGACGGAATTCTTGGTGGTATCTCAACCGGAGCCAACGTCTGGGCCGCCATGCAACTGGCTCAGCGCCCCGAAATGTCCGGGAAGACGATTGTTACCGTGGGATGCAGCTTCGGTGAACGCTATCTCAGCACGCCTCTGGCTGAAAAGGCCCGGGAGGAGATGTTGGCGGCGACAGCCGGCTAAGACCTTTTCGGCGGCGTGATGGCGACAAACCACCACGCCGCTTCTTTATATTAACACGACGCGAATAGACTCAATCGACACATGATGAAACCATCCCCTAAAATTCTGGCACTGCCACTACTTGCCGGTGCACTTTGCTTTACGGCTTGCGGCGAAAAGTCCGATGCTACCGAGGGCGCTGCCGCCTCTTCCGACGAGATCAACATACCGGACGCACCGGATGCGGCTCTCCAATTTGTCCTCTCCGAAATCGCCGAAGGTAAAGGTGGGGTACTATGGGAAGCGATGCCTGCCAGCTATCAGGACGAAGTTAATGCGATCGCCCAGCTAGCCGGTAGCAAGATTGATGCGGAAATCTACGACAAGGCCTTCTCGACGATCAAACGCGTGGCCTCGGTGCTCGATAAACAGAAAGAATTTGTCTTCAATACCAGCCTGGTCGGTGAAGCACCTGATGAGGAAGAAATTGCCAAGGTGCGCGCCTCCTGGCCCTCGGTTATGGATTTGGTCAACGCGCTGACCACGAGTTCCATTTCCAGTGCCGCCGGTCTGCAAAGCTTCAAGGGTGAGGCATTCTTCAAAGACACTGTCTCCGCCGTGCTGACAGACATGGATGCCCTGGCCAGGTTACAGCCGGAAAATGAAGGCCCGTTTCTTTCCGATATGAAGGATGCCCAAGTCGAGTACGTCGAGGGCACGGATTCGGAAGCAACGCTTAATATTACGATTCCTGGTCAGGAAACCGAAACCAAGACCGTGGTAAAAGTGGAAGACCGCTGGGTGCCTCAGGAAATGGCTGCATCCTGGGAGGCGCAAACTACCGAAGCTCGTACGAAACTGGAGGCGATCGACCCGGCTCAACTAACCAAGCAAAAGCCCCAAATTATGAGCGTGTTCGCCATGATCGAAGGCGTGTTGACTCAAATCGAGGCGGCTGAATCCCAGCAGCAATTCGATCAGGCTGTGCAAAGTGCCATGATGCCGATTATGGGTCTGATGATGATGGGGCAGGGCATGGGAGGTGGTCGTGCGCCTGACATGCCGGCTGCGCCCGAGATACCTGAAATGCCTTCGGCGCCAAGCGCACCGTAAAGACATCCGAACTTTGAATACAAAAACGCCTGCTCGATCGAGCAGGCGTTTTTTCTTTCTCAAGTTAAATTGGAGGGTTAAAAGGATCCGTAGGTTAACGCTTTCGGCGTTCTAATCGAGTTTTGCAACGAGAGGGCGTGGGTAGTTCTGCGGCCCCGCTGGTGAACGTGGGCTCATTTAGCCAAGCAGGCTGAGTTTTCGGAGGCGTTATTCTCCGGCCAGTTCGATGGAGCGGGCTTTGGCGGCGGCGACGGCGTCATTGATAAGCGCACGAAAATCGGCCTCTTCCAGTACTTTCAAGGCGGCGGCGGTGGTGCCCCCGGGCGAAGTGACAGCATCGCGCAGACTCTCTGCGGACGCTTCACTTTCGGCGAGCAACATGGCGGCACCGAGCAAAGTATCCACACTAAGGGACTCAGCCAGCTCAGGCGGCAGACCGGCATTGACGCCGGCATCCCGCAAAGCCGCGGCAAACTCAAAAACGTAGGCGGGACCGCTGCCACTGACCGCGGTGACGGCGTCGATATCTTCTTCCTCGACCTCGTGGAAGTTGCCCAGGGAGCTGAGGGTTTTTTCCACGATGCTGCTGTCTTTTTCCGAGAGCTCGCGCAGGGGGCTGTAGGCCGTCACGCCGGCACCGATCTGACCCGGCGTGTTCGGCATGGTGCGCACGAGATTGCGCGCTTTGGAAAACTTTTCGCCAAGTCGCGCGAGAGTCGTGCCAGCGAGGATGGAAAGGATGAGTTTGCCTCCCGCAGCGTCGGCGAGCTGCGGGTCGATTGCATTGAACTGCTGCGGCTTGCAGGCGAGCACGACCGCTTCTGCCTCGCAGATTGCCTGCGTGATGTCGGGGTGGTAGTGTATGCCGGTGGCTTCCGCGAGGGCGGGGCCAGTCGGGTCGTCACCACAGGTGCATGCGATTTCTTCGGGGGTGTAGTGTTCTTTTTCGAGCAGGCCTTGGACGATGGCGGAGGCCATTCGGCCCGCTCCGATGAAGACAATTTTAATACTCATGGAAATAGGATCAGCGATTGGTTGCTAATTCGGAGTCAGGTCCGGTCGTGAAATCGGGGAATGCGTTTATCCCCTGAATACCTTCATACTTTCGCACCTTCAAACCTGACCACCTGCTTAGATCGGGTGGGTCAACGTAGCAATGGCCCCGCCATTCGGGTTGGGCTTGATCTGAACGTCGCCTTCCAGGTTCCGGGCGGTGTGCCGGGCAATCGTCAGGCCCATGCCGCGGCCCACGGATGTCTTGGTCGTGATGAAGGGCTCGAAGAGTGTGTCGGTCACCTCGGGGGCAATGCCTTCTCCGGCATCGATTACCTGGAGTTCGAGCATGGCCGGACCTTTCTCCCGGGCGATTCGTGCCTTGAGCGTGATCTTTCGCTCTTCGTCTGGCGTATCCTTTTTGTAGCTTTCCCAGGCGTTGATCAGGAGTTTGCCCAGAACGATTTCAAAGGTTTCGGCGTTGGCCGAGATGGTGGGGTTTTCGGCAAAGTCCGTCTCGATGTCGATTTTGGCATCGATTTCATACTCGGCATTCAGCCGTTCGATGGAGCTGTCGAGCAGTTCGGTCACGGGAAGCGTGGTCAGCTCAATGCGCTCGTTATTGGCGATGGTGCCGAGTTGACGGATAATATTAACCATGCGGTTGATGGCATGATCCATGAGCCCGACGCTGCGTTTGACCATGTCGGGGCTGTCGTAGCCGTTCTTGATCAGGTCGAGATAGCCGACGACCACACCGAGAAGGTTGTTCAGGTTGTGGGCAATCCCTTGGGTGATGGCGCCAACCGCAGCGGCTTTTCGGGCATCACCGAGTCGTTCCTGCAGCTCAATATTCTCGCGGAACATTTCCTGAAGACGCAGTTGAGTGCGGACGCGGGCGAGCGTTTCGTCCAGATCGATCGGCTTGGTGATGTAGTCGACCGCACCGGCATCGAGGCCTTCGAGCTTTCCTTCTTTGGATGCTTTGGCAGTGATGAAAATAATAGGGATGGTTTCGGTCTCCGGATCTGCTTTGAGCTGCTGGCAGGTCTCGATGCCATCGATCTCCGGCATCATAATATCGAGAAGGATGAGCTCGGGCTCGACTTCCTTGACGATATCGAGGCATTCGCGGCCGCTGTAGGCGACGGAAACGTCCATGCCCTGGCGCTCTAGTTTGCGCTGTAGCAGCTTGATGTTGATCGGCTGGTCGTCGACGACGAGGATCTTTGGTTTGTGTTTGGTGCTCAAAACGAATCTGGGCGCGTTGCCTGTAAGGTAGAGTTATGTTGTGGTGCTGTTTGAAAAAGGAAAACAGAAAATAAGCGAGGTCCTTGTGGCAATGTCCTTATGATTTCGGCTGCAAATTGACATATTTTTCGTCAACGACGGTGGTTCGGGCACAAAGGTCATGGCCGAGCTGGCGGCGTTTATTGAAAAACAGAGCGATAAAGGTGGCGCCGAATGCGAGTGGGAAGAGCCAGAATAGCGTGACGGTTTTCAATCCGCCGCGGATGATGCCGGCGAGAAATTGTGGCGGACCCAGATTGACGGTGCTGACGCTGCGAATGCGGCAGATGCGTTTTCCCAGTGAGCTGCCTTTGAAGAAAGCTTCACCGACTGCGAAATAAATCCAGAAGAGAAGCAGCTGCAGCTCGTTGGCGACGGCGAGGGCACGGGCCAGTTCTTGGCTGGGTTCCGGTAGTGGGGTATCGGGCTCCTGTTTTTCGACCCAGGTCACAACTTCCTGCGACCATTGCATCAATTCACCGAAAGCTGCGGGATGTGACTGGGGCAGGGCGATCTTCCAGATAATGATAGAGGCCACGGCGGTCATGAGAATGCAGTCCAGAACAAGGGCTACGGCTCTCAGGGAGAAACGTGCTGTCGGCATGGGACCGCCCTCGCTGAAGATCGAGTCCAGGACGTTGTCCGGCTTGATCGGCGGTAAGGGTTCCTGCTCGTGATTGTCCGGTTCCTGGCTCATTGCGCGGCTTTGAAGGCTCGCAGTGTATTGTGCATGAGCATGGCCACAGTCATGGGACCAACCCCGCCGGGGACCGGAGTGATCTGTGAGGCCTTGGGAGAAACGGCCTCGAACTCGACATCGCCGACGAGGCGGTAGCCGCGTTTCTTGCTGGCATCTTCCACGCGGTTGATGCCGACGTCGATGACGGCCACGCCGTCTTTTACCATGTCGCCGGTAACAAAATTCGGCCGCCCGATGGCAGCGATCAGAATGTCGGCCTGCCGCGTGACCTCGGGAAGATTCTTCGTGCGGGAGTGGCAGACGGTCACGGTGGCATTGCCCGGGACAGCTTTACGCATCATCAGAAGCGCGGCCGGCTTACCCACGATCTGGCTGCGGCCAAGCACGACGACGTGTTTGCCCTCGGTTTCGATGCCGCTGCGATCGATCAGCTCGACGATACCGGCCGGCGTGCAGGCCACGAAGCCGCTGCCATCCTCCTGGCAGAGTTTGCCGATATTCACGGTGTTGAACCCGTCGACATCCTTGCCCGGGGCCACCCGGTTAAACGTCTCGGTTTCATCAATGTGCTTCGGGAGCGGTGCCTGAATGAGGATGCCATTTACATCCGGGTCGCCGTTGAGTGCGTCGATCTGAGCGAAAAGTTCCTCTTTGGAAACATTTTCCGGGAAGAGATGCAGGCGGCTCTCGATGCCGATGCGCTCGGCGGTTCTCTCTTTCTTGCGAACGTAGGAGACAGAGGCGGGGTCGTCGCCGACGCGGATGAAGGCCACGGTGGGCTTCTTGCCTTCCAGTGCACCGACCTCTGCGGTGAGTTCTTCAATAATGGATTCTGCGATGGCGTTACCGTCGATGAGTTGCATGGGTGCAAGGAACGCGAAAGAGCATTCGGTTGGCAATCCAAATTCTGATCGATGCATTCCGGATTGTTTTCGGAAGCAAAACTGGCGGCTACTTCAAGGGGGAGCTCAAAAGCTTGCCCGGAAAGCAGATGATCTGTTTTTTGAGAATCATGCATCCATCCCTGCGTCTCTTGCTTTGTTTTTTTGCCCTTCAAATCGTGGTCTTCGGTCAGAGCCCGGTTTGGAAGATCAGCAAGAATGAACAAACACTCTACGTCGGTGGCACCTGCCACATTTTGAGGCAATCGGACTTTCCGCTGCCAGAGGCATTCGATGCCGCCTACAACGAATCGGACTTGCTGGTCTTCGAGGTCGACCCGGCCCGGATGCAGGATCCGGCGGTTGCCACGCAATTGATGCGGAAGGCCCGCTATACCGATGGACGCACATTAAAGACGGTGCTTTCAAAAGAAGTATATGATGAACTGGCAGCGCAGGCCAAGAAATCCGAAATGCCGATCGAGGTGCTGAACGGCTTGAAGCCCGGTATGGCAGTCATGATGTTGACGATTCAGGAATTGATGAAGGCGGGTGTGACGCAGGACGGCGTCGACATGGTTTTTGCCAAGCGCGCCAAAGCGGACGGTAAACCGGTGCGGTCACTGGAAACCGCGGAGTTTCAGATTGATCTGATTACGTCGATGGGGGAGGGGCTCGAAGACGAGTTGGTCCGCTACAGTTTGCGCGACCTGAACCAGATCGAAAAATTTTTCGGCGTGATGATTCGCGCCTGGCGTGAGGGGGACAACCAGGCGTTGGAGCGACTGTTCGTTGATGATATGCGCAAGTTCCCCGGTCTCTACGAAGCATTGCTGGCCGAGCGAAATGAGAACTGGATGAACGACCTGGAAAAGATGCTGGCGACGCCCGAAGTCGAATTTGTTCTCGTCGGGGCGGGGCACCTGGTGGGCGAAGATGGCCTTCTGGCAAGTTTTCAGAAAATGGGCTGCCAGGTCCAGGTCTTGGGGTCGGAATCGGTTCAATAGGAGGCTAGGGAGATTCCTTGCATCAAGCGGTCAGGGCATCTGTCTGGCGGCCGGGTTTCGATTCGTGGAACCACTTCGGCTGTCAATACTGGGCTCAGGGCCTGAAAAACGCTGATTTTCCGCCCCCTAAAAAAGTCCAACAAAATCCTTGCACCGAAAAAGTGAAACGCTACTTTCCCCATCTTTCTCTAAATCAGACGACTCAATTTAATGCCTACAATTAACCAACTTGTCCGCGCACCACGTGTAGTGCAGAAGGAAAAATCCAAGTCCCGCGCTCTGGATCGCAACCCGTTTCGCCGTGGCGTTTGCGTGCAGGTCATGACCCGCACGCCCAAGAAGCCAAACTCGGCGATCCGTAAGGTGGCCAAAGTCCGCTTGACCAATGGTATCGAAGTGATCGCCTACATCCCAGACGAGGGCCACAACCTGCAGGAGCACAGCATCGTTCTTGTTCGTGGCGGTCGTGTGAAGGACCTTCCCGGTGTCCGTTACCACATCGTCCGTGGCACGCTTGACTGTGTCGGGGTCGAGAAACGTCGCCGCAGCCGCTCCAAGTATGGTGTGAAAAAGCCCAAGGAGTAATCAGAATTTACAGTCACCAGTCATTTTTAATTAGCATTTACTATGTCACGTCGCCGCCAAGCTGTTAAACGTCCGCTCATTCCGGACCCGCGCTACAATAGCACTCTCGTCACCAATCTTGTGAACATGATCATGGAGCGCGGTAAGCGCACCGTCGCGCAACGTATCGTTTACACCGCATTTCAGCGCGTGAGCGAGAAGCTCGGCAAGGGTGATCCTGTCGATCTCGTCATGGGGGCCCTCGAGAATGCACGTCCCAAGCTTGAAGTGAAGAGCCGCCGTGTCGGTGGTGCCACCTATCAGGTACCGGTTGAAGTTTCTTTTGAGCGCCAGCAAAGCCTCGCTTTCCGTTGGATGGTATCGACCGCCCGCAACCGCAAGGGTGTTCCCATGGACGAAGCTCTGGCTGATGAAATCGTGGATGCCTACAACAACACCGGTGCTGTGGTTAAGAAAAAAGAAGAGATGCACCGCATGGCCCAGGCCAACCGTGCCTTTGCGCATTTGCGCTGGTAGTGCATCCGCACCTGTGTGATGGTTTGCGAACTGTCACACGCCCCCTGTTCTTTCCCAGTCTTCCCTTTTATGTCCGCTAATAATACAGCGTCTGCTAACTCGCCGAAACGTAAGTTCCCTCTGGAGCATACGCGTAACATCGGTATAGCTGCGCATATCGACGCCGGGAAGACGACGACAACGGAAAGAATTCTATTTTACGCAGGTGTTGTCCACAAGATGGGCGAAGTGCACGAAGGCAGTGCCGTCACCGATTGGATGGAGCAGGAGCGTGAGCGTGGCATCACGATCACATCCGCAGCCATCTCCTGCAACTGGACGAACCAGCAGGGACCGTTTGCCGGGATCAATAACCAGATCAATATCATTGATACGCCCGGCCACGTGGATTTCACGGCGGAGGTGGAGCGTTCGCTCCGCGTGCTCGATGGGGCGGTCGGTGTTTTTTGTGCGGTGGCCGGTGTGCAGCCCCAGTCCGAGACGGTCTGGCGCCAAATGGGAAAATACCACGTCCCACGTATTGCTTTCATCAACAAGATGGACCGCACGGGGGCGGATTTTTTCGCCGCGATTGAATCCATGCGGGATCGCCTGAAAGCAAACGCGCATCCCATCTTTCTGCCAATTGGGGCGGAGGAAGACTTTATCGGGCTGATCGATCTTGCGTCGATGGAAGCCCGGATCTATGACAAGGCCGACGCAACTGGGCTGACTTACGAGATCACGGAAATTCCCACGGAATATCAGGACCAGGCCAGGGAATATCGGGAGAAGCTGATTGAAGCGCTCGCTGATTTCGATGACGGAATGGCCGAGAAATACCTCGAGGGCGAGGAGCTTTCGGCTGACGATGTGCGTGCCGCGATCCGCAAGGCGACGGTCTCGCTCGGCTTCTGTGGCGTGATTCCGGGGAGCGCTTTTAAAAATAAAGGCGTCCAAGCGGTTCTCGATTGCATCGTCAATTACCTGCCTTGTCCGCTCGACTTGCCCCCAATGAAAGGCGAGACCGAAAAGGGCGCGGATGTGGAAGTGGCTCCCGATGACAATGCCAAGTTTGCCGGACTCGCTTTCAAGCTGATGAACGATAGACATGTCGGAAAGCTCGTCTTCATGCGTGTTTACTCCGGCTCACTGGCCAAGGGCACTGCACTTTACAATCCCCGGACGGGTAAGACCGAGCGTATCTCGCGCTTGCTCATTATGAAGGCAGACTCCCGCGAGGATATTGATGTCGCCTACTCGGGTGACATTTGTGCCATCGTCGGTGGCCGTGATATCGTAACCGGAGACACCCTTTGCACCAAGGGCTTCGACGTGCGTTTGGAGCCGCCCACATTTCCTGAACCGGTCATTTCGATGTCGATTGAGCCGAAGACCACGGCGGACCAAGAGAAAATGGCGACTGGTCTGCAACGGCTCGCTGAAGAAGATCCGACTTTTGTTGTCAGTTCCGACGAAGAAACCGGCCAGACAATCATCGCCGGGATGGGTGAACTGCATCTGGAGATTATTAAAGACCGTCTCTTCCGCGAATTTAAAGTCGGCGCTGAAGCCGGGCGTCCACAAATCGCTTATCGTGAGACCATCACCACTGAAGGTGAAGGAGAGGGTAAATTCGTCCGCCAGACCGGAGGTAGTGGTCAATACGGCCACGCCCGTATCAAAATTGAGCCGCTCGATCGGGGCGAAGGTATTGAGATCGTCGATAAGATTGTCGGCGGTGCGATTCCCAAAGAATTCATCAAGCCGACTCTTGATGGCATTCGCGAAGCAGCAAACAACGGTGCGGTCTGCGGTTATCCTGTCATCGATTTCAAGGTCACACTTTTCGACGGTAGTTTCCACGATGTGGATTCCTCTGAAATGTCCTTCAAAATGGCTGGGATATTTGCCTTCCGAGATGCGATGGAAAAAGCAAGTCCCGTTCTCCTGGAGCCGATGATGCGGGTCGAGGTGGAATCTCCCGAAGATTACCAGGGCGATATCATGGGCGATCTGAATCGTCGCCGCGGTCAGATTCTGAATGTTGCCGCGAAGACTGCCTTTGTCTCCATCTCTGCTCTCGTGCCATTGCAGGAGATGTTTGGTTATGCTACGACAGTGCGCTCGCTCAGTAAGGGAAGAGCCTCCTACAGTATGGAGCCCGAGCGCTTCGAACCCGTTCCGCAAAATGTCCTCAACACCATTTTAGAAACTTCCACCCGGGGAAGATATTAATCAGAAGACAGCAATTTGAATATTTTACCTTAAACAAACTGAAAAATTAAACCAACTTAACCAAACACAAAATCATGAGTGCACCACGTATCCGTATCCGCCTGAAAGGCTTTGATTACCGCGTTATCGACCAGTCCGCTGCCGATATCGTTGAAACCGCGAAGCGTTCCGGCGCCCGCGTTGCCGGTCCGGTTCCGCTTCCGACCAAGATCGAGAAGTTTACCGTGAACCGCTCCGTTCACGTCAACAAGAAGTCCATGGACCAGTTCGAAGTGCGCACACACAAGCGCCTGATCGACATTGTCGAGCCTACCGCCGACACCGTTGACGAGCTCAAGAAGCTCAACCTGCCCGCCGGTGTGGATATCTCGATTAACGTCTAGCTCAAGAAGTTGGAATTCAGTAGATAGAAGTCAGATATTTCGAAAGCCCCGTCGCTGGAAAGCGCGGGGCTTTTTTTATGGATGGGCGGAACGATGCGACATGCGGGTGCCGGGTCATCGTCGTTGTGGTTCTGCCGGTATTTCACGCCACTGTGGCAACTGAACTGCGCCATGATTATTTAGAGTGAAAATTAGTTCACTATTTTATTGACAGCCAGATTTCGTGTCTGCATATAAGTAGTCGTTCTTCACTTCGAGGGGCACACGAAACACGATTCATTCGTAGCAAGCTAATAACACGCAACTGAAAGGAAATATCATGAATCAGACCATAATGACAGGAAACCTCACCGCCGATATCGAAACCCGCCAGGTTGGGGAACAACACCTCAGCAAGTTCACCCTCGCCTGTAACGAAGGGGAACGCGTGGTCTTCATTCCCGTGGAAGCTTGGAATATGGCGCACCTGCCCGATTGTCTGGCTAAAGGTGCCAAGGTGCTCGTTTCCGGATCCCTCAAGCAGAATAACTGGGAAACCGAAGACGGTGAGAAGCGCAGTCGCATCGTCCTGACCGCCTACAAGGTCGAGTTCCTCGATCCGGCACCGGAAAAACCGTCCGTACGTTCGGACCGCCCGAAGGGTAAAAACGACGCTTGCAGCCGTGCGGCCTAGTAATTGGCAACACAACAAATTTCGGAACGGAACCTAGTGGTTCGTCCAAAAAGTTTTTTCATGCTTCGACCAAAGCCGAAGGGCTTCGGCTACATAAAAAAAACTTATTTGCTGAAGCACTCGTCGCCCGACCTCGGCTTGGGATAGCTGTAATACCTCTTCGCTTTAATCTTGGTAGTTATGTGCTGCGAGCTTTTGGAGCAGCGCTAGGCGGCCGGGCAGGAGTGCGCCGAGGCGCTTGACTGCCCGGGCAACGCCGCGACCTCCAAAAGCTCGCGCATCCATTATAGACAGGCCCAAACGGCTCGCTGGCCGCGTTGGTCGCCCCCTTGCAGGGCCTCGCCCAACAGGGGACACCCGCCTTGCCAGTGAGCCTTTTGGGCTCTGCATAACTGCCAATCTTAAATCGAAGTGGTATAAAGGCGTCGTCCTGTTTGTTGAACCGCAAGACGCATCCTATCTTACGGGCTCATGCCTTTACCGCCAGTGGGGCAATCGAATCGTGGCCCACCAATTTAGCGGGGAAGAGTTTTTGTCGTTGGTTTTCCTTGCCGCGGGCCACGCCGTTCACCCAGCGCACGACGTGGCGGATCACCGGCTGATGGTCGAAGCGCATGTGCGGGATGGCGGGCCAGCACCAAAACAGGCTGGGGTCCTGGTCGGCGCAGATCAGGGCGACCTGCCTGAGGGCCGCGCCCCGCTTCTCGGCCAGATAGTTCCGCACCGCCAGGCAGAGCACCGGGTCCTCCACGATGATGGCGGTCGGGGGTGTGACTTTGAAGATGGCATCCAGGCAGGCGCTCAATCCCTTTGGGGATTCCTCCCAGTCCGGAAGGTTGTAGGCACCGGGAGTGATCCCCCGGTCCTTAAGCGCGTCAAAAAACGTTTGCAGGAAGAGCCCGTGTTTCGCTTTGCGGACTTCTTCGCGGACCAGCATGACAATGCGCCGGTCACCCCGCCGCTTCAGGCAAAGAAGCGCCTCCCTCAAGGCCGGCAGCTTGTCCGGGCCGGTGCCGGCAATGGACAGACCGGTCATACTCCCGAAGAGGGCAAAGGCGGGGACCACGGCTTGGGCAAACCATTCCAAGACCGGCTTGGAGCCGCCGTTCACGATCCATACGTCAGAGGGATCTGCTCGCACCCATTTGGCCACCTTCCGAGGATCTTGCTTCAGGTCCTTCAAGGTTTTGGAGGCGAAACTGAGCCCGTGCCCCGCTGCTTCCAATTGCCGCCGCAGCTCGAGGATCAGCCGATGGCTGGAATCGTCACGCTCGTAGAGGATCATTTTGACCTGCAGGGCCGTGCGTCGGTGCTTGTTCGGCAACACGATCCGCCGTCGTCGACCCGCTCCCTGCGATTCCAGCAACCCCTCGCGTTCCAACTGTTCCAGAGCCGCCTGCACGGTATCCCCGCCTGCACTCAGCTGCTTTACCAGCGCATTGCGCCCCGGCATGGTCTCGGTCCAGGTGCCCCGAAGGATTTCCTCGCGAAGGAAGTCGCTTGTCTGCTCGGTGGCGGATCGGATCGTTAGGCTGCGCATGTCTTCAAGCTGAGGAATTTCGGCAGGGTTGTGAATAAAAAAACGTTTGTCTGCCCAAGTAAGCAGCTCTTTATCACCACTGTTGTGAACCCGAAACTACGGTTTGTCTAAAACAGGCAAAAATTAAGTCTCATAACCCAAGAAAATTAGAAATGACACAATTTAAAACCATCACGTTCTTTGCCGCATGTTTGGCTGTGACGACAGCCGCAAACGCCTCGATGCAGCTCACATTCGGGGCTCCGGGCGGGGTCAGCTCACAAGATGGGTCGGTAACCAGTCTGACCGATAATTCACCGGAAGCCTCTTCAGATCCTCCAAATGCTCTCAGTGCCAGCGGCTTTCTTACAGGCGTCAACAACACCGACACAATCAGCTTCACGGCCACTGCATTCTCCGATTCATCCCTGGTCGGTAACGATCTGACCACCTCTACCTCTGATTCGACTGATCTCGCGCGTAACGGTGATGACGGGTGGGGGGCTCGCGATGGCGGCGGTGCAGAATCCAACATCGAATCCGATGACGGTTTTTTCGACGCCGTGCTACTTGCTTTTGATCTTTCCGGTTTGTCGGGCAATACGGGGCTAAGGATTACAGACGTCCTTGGCGTGGATACGGGTGGCAGTGGTAGTCCAAGCATGCAGGTCATTGTGGACGGTGTCTCGACGACCACCGTGGGCGGTCTTATCGGCAGCGGGCTATCTATCGATTTGACCGACGGCGATACGCTTGCCTTCCGCGAAGACAGCGGCACAGGTAATTACCGCATTCGATCAATCACGTTTGATACTTACGCGATTCCCGAACCTTCCACCTTCGGGCTCCTCGCCGGTTGCTTCGGCCTGACGTGGGTGATGCTGCGTCGACGCACCTAATTATACAAAAAACCAGCTATAAATTATCAACGAATAACGTCGTCATGATGAAAAATAACTTATCATCTACTGGGCCTGTAATTAGCACTGCTTTGTTCGTTTTTTTCAACACTGCTCCAATGAAGGCTGCTACTTTGGTCAACTCCTCCTTTGATCTGAACCCGAACACGGCGGTCGATACGACCGGCACAGCTGATTGGGGGTATTTTGTTGAAGGTGTTGGATTTACCGATGGTATGACGACAGGCGTCGCTGTTAACTTTGATGATTTAACTTTTGATGATGGTCCGGGTCCGAGTGCCGCGACCGTCTCGGAGTCCTCGCCCGGTATCGGCGAGGTCTTATATACCCCTACCGATACGAGTGACGGGACTGGCACTGCGGATACTATTGGCTTCACTTTCGATGGCAACAACGCTGGGCAGCGTCTGCATAATATCGGTGGTGACGAAGAAATCTTTTCGATGAAATTCAATGATCTGGGTGCGGGTACACACACCATGACCTTCTATGCGGGCCACGATAACAACTCGAGGGAAATGGATATCGACTATTTCGTTTATGAGGAAGACGATGCCGAAACGAGTGCCACGCTTTCAGGTACTGGCCTCCAGTCGGGTGGTCTGGTTAATGGTAGAGGCACATACACTCTCGAATTCAGTACGGCGACTGCCAACACCGACATTGTTTTTAATCTGGGTTCAGCGGGGAGTGGAGTCGGCGCTTGGACTCTGTCGGGATATACTTTAACGACCGTTGCTGTCCCAGAACCCTCAAGTTTCGCCTTGCTCGCCGGTTGCTTCGGCCTGACTTGGGTGATGCTACGTCGCCGGTAATTCTGTAATCGCATACTTTTACCATTGCGCCCTGCTTCTACTGGATAGGGCGCTTTTTTATGGGCCCGAAAAAGTGTTCTGTTGAACCACGCGCTGTGGTATTAGTAGGCTGACACGCTAAGATTCGTCTGTGAATCGACCGACTTGTAGGAAATGAATCACGTCTTTCATGACGGATTGTTTTTTCATGATCATGGGGTGGGTGGCGTGGACGACTTTGAAGGCTTTGAGCTCTTCGGTCTTGGTGCTTTCGATCGAGACTTTGCCATCGTCTTTCCCCGGAATCATGCAGGAGTTGATCCAGTTGATGCTGCGGTCGCCGGTGATTACGCCGCACTCGAAGTCGATGGGGGGGAGCTTGTTGACAAAGCTCTCGGAGGCGGTGCCGAGTTGCTGTCCGGCGGGGCCGTTGATCATCTTGAAGAGTTTCCAGTGGCCAATGCAGTCAACGACTTCGCTGCCCCGATTGGGCGGGCTGAGCATGACGACCCGCGCTAGATTGGTTAATGGATCCGTGGCCTGGATGTGCCGGACGACAATGCCGCCCAGGGAGTGGGTGACGAAGTGGATGCGTTCGGCGTCTTGGGTCTCGGTCTGAATGCGGGGGCGTAAGTCTATTGCCAGTTTCTCGATATCGTGGTGACGGGAATCGTAGCCGAAGTTGACCACGCGATAGCCTTCAGCTTCGAGGGCCTTTGCCATCTTCTGCATGGAGGCCGGTTGTCTGGCGAGTCCATGGAGGAGGACGACGGTTTCACTGGCGGGGAGCTGGGTAGTCATGGTGAGGAGGATTGGGATGAGTCGGGCAAGGTGCATCATAGGCTGTAACAAAACATACGTTCATCCGTAGCAGGGTTGGCTTTGCCGCCCCGCCCCGAATGTGCGCAATGCTAAGCAAGTTGCGGGTCGGGCGATGAATCAACCCGACTACGAAAGAAAACGTGTGAGAAGATACTAGGATTGAAGGAGCTTTTTATTGTGACGATACCAGTCGCTCTGGAAACGCTCCTCCGGGTCGTAAACCTTCTTCTCACTAAGAAATTGGGTAAACTGGGGGTAGCAGCGGAGCAACTGCGCTTTGGTGGCCCAGCGGTGGTAGGTCAGGTAATAGCTGCCGCCGAGCGAGATGGCGATGTCGATGAGACGGCGGAAGGCTTCGGCTGAATGGGCGATGTGCTGCTCCGTATGATTGATGTGCAGATTGAAGATGATGCAGGCGTAGTCCTGCCTGGCCCAGGCAAGGTAGCTTTCGTCGTCTTTTTCGATGAGACGAATGGTGCCGTAGATGACATCGACGTCGTTGGCGCGAAAATCGGCCGCGGCATTTGTCATGAATTCAGCGAGGCGGTGGCGGGGCACGTAGATTTCGGTGATCATCTCCGAGCCGGGATGCTTGCAGCCCATCTGCTCATCAATGTGGATATGATAATCGTCCGAGTAGCTGTTCATCTGGTGTTCGTCGGACCAGTAGAGCTGGCCGTCGGTCTGGCGGTAGAAGTCGGAATAAAGCTGAAAGGCCTTCGACTTGTCCGTGTGAGCCAGCAGGAGGAGCTGGTTCCAGATGTCGGCATCGAGTTGCTGCCGGGTTGCGTTCATCGGGGTGTCGAAGTCAGCGGGATAATAAACCGAGAGAATGCCGCTTCGGAGAAAATCCTCGTTTGCCGGGTCGATGGAAAACTGGAAGTCACCGTAGAGTGCCCCTTCGTTGATGGCCGTTTCGAAGCGGTTCATCAGGCCGTCGACGGAACTCAGTTCAACACGTCGCTGGAGTTTCTTGCGGCGCACCAGTTGGAGGCGCACGGTGGTGATAATACCGAAGAGACCGTAACCGCCGATGGCCAGTTTGAAGAGTTCGGTGTTTTCGCTACGGCTGCAGCGTTTGACCTCGCCGTTGGCGAGCAGGATTTCGAACGATGCCACATTTGAGATGATCGGCTGCATGGTCAGACCGCGGCTGTGAATATTGGCGGCCAGAGCCCCACCTACGGTGAGCCGATCGGCTCCGGTTTGTTTCTGGGCGATGGTCCAGGGGACGGACTCATCCTGCTGTAACTCAAGCAGCTGCTCGATCAGTTCCGGCCACTGGATACCTGCCTCGACTTCCAGCAGGCCCTCTTTCCGGTTGAACATGCGTATGCGGTTGAGGGCATTAACGTCAATCAGTTGGGTGCCGGTGCCGAACTGCTGGCCGCCCATGGCGTGGCGACCGCCGCAGATAGAGATCTTTTGTCCCTGGGCCGAAGCTTGCTGAACGATGCAGCGAAGTTCATATAGTGACCTTGGCTGGTGGATCCGGGCCACCCGGGTGCGGTTGAGCTTCGAGTGGATGTCGTTGACCCAGCGCGCGGTGGTATCTCTGGCCCAGGTCGCGCAGCCGGAGGCGGCCAGCGGGATAAGGGATAAGCATTTCAGAAAGTGGCGTCGTGTTTTCATTGTTTGAGAAACTGTTCGAGGAAAGTAGCCACCAGTACGGAGGCAGCGTCGTTTTCACGGACGTTGAGCTTGCCGCTTTGATTGAGCAGACAAATGCCGTGAAGGCCCGACCAGAGCACCTTGGCTTTGCGGCGGGCGGTGCCCTTATCCGAACTGAGGGGGCGGACGGCCTGGACGACTTGGTCAAAAATACGGTGGATCGCCTGATGGTAGGCTTCGGAATGATGGTCCACCGGAACCGCGAAGAGAAGCGACCAGAGGTGAGGGGAGTCGCGGTGGAAATCGAGGTAGGCTTGGGAAATTTTGCGTAGACGGACCTCGGCACCCGGATTCTCGGAGGCGATGCCTTCCAGTGTTTCCGCAAAGGACGTCATGCTGCCGATGTTGATGGCAGCGGCGAGTCCATCGATATTGTCGAAGAGGTTGTAGAGCGTGCCCGGGGTGTAGCCGATAGCCTTGGCCACGTTGCGCGCGGTCAGCGCGGCCGGCCCCCTATCCATGACAAGCTTCCTCCCGGCATCGATGGTCAAGCGGGTGAGTTCTTCGCGGGTGTGATCTTTGCGTCGTGCCATGTTTTTGTGAGGAGAGGTGTGTGACGTGGCTAGTCTTGATGCGGCGTCGCCTCGGGCTTAATCGTTTCGCCCGGTTCTGCCTCCGCTTCCCGGATCGATCGAATTATTTCATGCAGAGGGCTTCGCATGAATGAGCCGTCTTCTGTCTTTTCCAAATAATCCTTCGCTAGATGCTTCGCATCATTCATCCGCTCGTCTGCCAACAATCTTTCGATTTCGCTAATGATTTGCCGGTGATATCGGTTTTCGACTTCGCGATGGTCTTGTGTGTAGAACCCTGGAACGCTGCTGAGGATGGTGGTAAACCAGATTGCGAATACAACCCGCCGATGAGGCAGAGCGCTCTTACCCAGATGGGCTTCGCCAATAATAAGGCAACGAGAAGGCCCGCGCCGATTAATATAAGTGGGATCATCATTCCTGTCATAAATTGTCCTTTCTTTGGGTTAACATTCTGAACATCGTTTAAAATAAATATTGAACAATGTTCAAGTATATTTTTTAGTTTTTCGCATGATGGAACTCCTTGCTCTTCTTCTCGTCCTTCTCTTGGTTGCGGCTGCAATCCTACCGTGGGTGAATCTGGCCCGAATCAACCGTCAGCGCGATGAGCTGGAACGTCTTCAGCGGGAAGTGGACGGACTGCGCCGGCAGCGGCCGGAGCGTGCGCCGGTTCGAGATCAGGGGAGAGAGTTGCCCGACGCGCCGGCCCAACAATCGAAGCCGGGATTTCCGGATCGGGTATTCCCGAAGCAGCCCGTGGCGGGTACGGCCCCGAAGTCCGGGGGAGGGGAAAGCGCGAAAACGGTGAATGAGACTGCGCCTCCCCCCATCCCTGTGGTGGCTCAATCCGCTGCGGGGGCTAAGGAAAAGACGTCCGGGGACTCGCAGGACTGGTTCAGTAAAATTGCGATTTGGGTCGGCAGTGTCGCGCTGCTCATGGCGGGCTTTTACATGATTAAATATTCGATCGACGAGGGTCTGATGACTCCGGCCGTGCGAATCTGGCTGACGACCGGCTTTGGGGCTTTGCTTTGTGTTGCCGGATTCGTCATCGGAGTGAAGTCGACGCAAATTGCCAACGGACGGATCGGGCAGGCGCTGTCGGGGGCCGGCATCGCCTGTTTATATTTTGCCGCGTATGCCTCCGTGCATCTTTACAGCTTCCTTATTGCGGGGCAGGGCTTTGTCGCGATGTTGTCTGTCACCGTGCTGGCGGTGGTGCTTTCATTGAAAAACGGTGCACCGGTGGCGTTGATGGGTCTGGTTGGTGGCTTTCTCACCCCATGGCTCATGTCGACTGGGTCAAATGATACCGTCATGCTTTTCAGCTATCTCTTCCTGCTGTTCTGCGGCGCGCAGTTTCTCTGCATGCGCCGAGGTTGGTGGGCCTTGTTATTGGGTTCATTGGTAGGCACCTACCTTTGGTCGACGGTTGTTATCGTCGGCAACCTGACCGGGACGCTCGATAATCTTGAGGGGACTTTAATTTTCGTTCTCGGGATCTGTCTGGTCAACGCGGCCTGGGTTTTTCTCGCCAAGAATGGTGCCCAAGGCCCGGCTGGGGTTCGCCTATTGACGGGGATTCGTTGTCTGACCTGGGGTGGTGGCCTGGCGCAGGGCTTGGTGCTGGTGCTGATTGGTGGCTTTGCCGCCGTCGACATGGCGCTTTTCAGTTTATTGAGTTTGGCTGCGCTGCTATTGGCGGTCCTCAAGGAAGACGATTTTATCTGGGCGGCCTGGCTGGCATTATCGGCGGTGGCCGCCGCGACGGTTTCGAACGCGAGTGGGGAATGGGCCAGCTGGTTGGCGACACCGCTCGGACTGATGGCTTTGTTCTTCGCGGTGGGCCACTGGCGTGGACTTTCTTCAGAGCGGCCGCTTGCCTGGAGGAGTGTTTCCATGGCAGCCGCGCTGCTGGTGGTGCCTCTGCTTTATTTGAACCGCGAGATCATCGTGGTGGCGGTGGCCCCGAGTGCATCCGTTTGGCTGGCCATTTCTCTATTCTGGGCTGCTTTGCTGGCTGCTGCGGGGGAGCATCTCTTGCGGAGAGAGGGTGATAAGGTTGTCGCCGGGGGATACTCGGCCTTCGCTTTTTTCCTTTCTTTGTTCGGAATCTGGCTCTATCTGCCCGAGGAATATTTCGCGCATGCGGCTGCCGGCTTTTTATTTGCGGCAGCCCTCTACTGGAAGTGGCGAGGCTTCGGGCGTTCGAAATTTGTGCTGTCTGTTTTAGCGGGCATCTGGGCTCTCTGGATGCTTCCCTTCGCCGAATCGGCTGTCGGCTATTTCTTTCAGGAGGCAATCCATGGCGTGGTCGAGCCGGGTGGACGTTCCATCCTCGGCTGGGCTGCGGGCTTGCTCGGTCTCGTTTCCGTCTGGGGCTGTTTTCGCAGAGTATGGGAGAGGCCGTCGAACCAGGTGCTGGCTTGGGTGCTTGGCATCGTCTCGCTAGTGGCATTTGTCGCCGGGTATCAGTGGCTTCACGCTCAATATATGCCGGAGTCATGGACTCTGGCTTCTGCTCTGGGGGGATTGACCGCACTGCTGGCTCTGGCCGCGGTGGCTCTTTCCGTGCTGAAGTCCTCGTCCCTTCGTTGGGCAAGTCGGGTTACCGCAGGGCTCGCCGGACTGCGTGTCGTGTGGTTGCACCTGGGCGGCCCGGGTGCTGAGGGGGAGAGTTTTTTCTGGAATGCCCTCGTTTTGCAGTTCGGAGTTCCGTTCTCTGCCGCTTGCGCCCTGGCTTGGCGGAGTGATCGCGAGGCATTGAAGGGCGTACGGCAGATTTATCAATCGGCTACCATGTTGCTGGGCTTTGTCTGGATGACATTTTTGGTCCAGGACTATTATGGAGGCAGCCATCTTCTGGGTGGTCCGACTTCGAGCAGTGAGCTCTACACCTACTCCGTGGTCTGGCTGCTTCTGGCCGTGGCTTACCAGGCGGTCGGGTTGTGGCGCGATCAGGCCGCCATACACGTCGGCTCGCTCATCCTGTTGTTGGTTACGGTGGGTAAAGTGTTTCTTGTCGACGCCTCCGAACTGGAAGGACTCTTCCGTGTGCTCTCATTCCTTGGGCTGGGGCTTGCACTTATCGGAATCGGGTTTTTCTACAATAAAGTGGTCTTTGCCCGCCGCGTGAGAGCGGACGGAGAGAATTCGCCGGAATAAGAAAAAATAAAATTTCTTGAAATCTAGGGTTGACGGGGGTGAACAAGGACTCTTTTTTCCGTCGCTCGCTTCCCAACCGAGGCGATTCACCCACATTTTTTAAACCACTAAAGCAGGTCTAGGAAACGGAGCCTCTGCTCCACCTGCCAATTAGTATCATGAACGTAGCCCTACTTGGTAAAAAGATAGGAATGACACAGGTATTTGACGATGAGAATCGTCTCGTGCCTGTTACTGTCATTGAAGCAGGACCCTGCCCAGTCACGCAGGTGAAGTCCACGGAGAAGGACGGATACGATGCCGTGCAAATCGGATATCGTCCGCAAAAAGAGCACCGCCTCTCCAAGGCTGCATTGGGTCACTTTAAAAAGGCCGGTGTTGAACCGGTCGCTGAACTGCAGGAGTTCCGTACAAACGGAGACGCCGAATTGAGTGTCGGCGACATCCTCACGGTCGAGAAGTTCGAGGAAGGCCAGAAGATCGATGTGATCGGTACTTCCAAGGGACGCGGCTTCCAGGGTGTGGTCAAGCGCTACGGTTTTGCCGGTGGTCCGGCTTCCCACGGTTCCATGTTCCACCGTCGCGGTGGTTCTTACGGGATGTGCCAGTGGCCCGGTCACGTGATCAAGGGCAAGAAGATGCCCGGTCACATGGGTGATGTGCGCCGCACGGTCCAAAATCTGCAAATCGTGAAGGTTGTAGCGGACAAGAACCTGATCCTGATCAAGGGCAGTGTTCCCGGTTCCCGTGGCAGCCTCGTTACCGTCCGCACTGCGGTTAAGAACAAAGTCGCTAAGGCATAACCCTGAGCAGGAAAGGAAACGATACGATGAAACTTAAGGTATTTACAACTGACGGGAAAAAGAGCGAAGAAAAAGAATTCGCCAACTTCCCGGCATTCGAGGGGGACAAAGGCATTGCGGCGGTTCGTCAGGTTGTGATCGCACACCAGGCCAACAAACGCCAGGGCAACGCCTCCACCAAGACCCGTGCCGAAGTGGCCGGTTCCGGTAAGAAGCTTTTCCGCCAAAAGGGTAGCGGTACCGCCCGTCAGGGCACACGCCGCGTCCCACACCAACGTCACGGTGGTGTGGCCCACGGCCCGAAGCCCCGCGATTACTCGCAAAAGATCAATCGCAAGATGAAGGCCCTCGCTTTCCAGCGCGCGCTCTTTGACCGCGCTTCCGAAGGCGGTCTTTCCGTGATCGAGGCGCTCGAAGTAAAAGAGCCCAAGACCAAGCTCTTCAATCAGGTGCTGACATCCGTGCTTCCCGAGCGTGGTAAAGTTCTGATCGTTGACGACCAATTTGAAAACAATGCTGCCCTGGCCGCACGTAATATCGACGGCGTTTCGCTCTCGGAAGCTGGCGACCTCAGCACACTCGATGTCGTGCGTTACCGCCACATCATCGTGAGCTCCAAGGGTATCGAAACCATCATCGCACGCGCCAACGGAGGTGAGTAATCATGATTATTGCTGACAAAATTCTTCGCGAATACCGCATCACCGAGAAAGCCGCCGATCTCGCGGCCAACCTGAACCAATACACTTTCGAAGTCGCACCCGATGCGAACCGAAAGGAAGTCGCGCGCGCCGTGGCCAAAGTGTTCAACGTCGAGGTGACGAAGGTAAACATTCTCAACAAGAAGCCGAAACTGAAGGTCGACCGCATGCGTCGCGGCCGTCCCGGTACCAAGGGTGGCCACAAAAAGGCCATCGTAACACTTAAAGAGGGCGACGCCATCGAACTCGTTTAACACACGAAGGGACCAGACATCATGCCACTTACAGATTCCAGACCTTTGACTCCTGGTCAGCGCTTCCTGACACGTAACAAGCAGAACGTGTCCAAGAAGAAGCCTGAGCGCCGTCTTACCACCAAGATCCACGACAAGAAGGGCCGTAACTGCTATGGCCGCATCACTTCCCGTCGCCGTGGCGGTGGCCACAAGAAGGCATACCGTATCATCGACTTTCGTCGCGACAAGATCGACATCCCGGCCAAGGTACAGGCGATCGAATATGATCCGAACCGCACGGCCAACCTTGCGCTGCTTGCCTACGCTGACGGTGAAAAACGCTACATCCTTGCGCCTCGCGGCGTGAAGGAAGGCGATACACTCCTCAGCGTTAATGAGCGCGTTGAATTCAGCCCGGGTTACAGCCTGCCGCTCGCAATCGTCCCGCCTGCCACCAAGATCCATGCGATTGAACTTCACCCCGGTCGCGGGGCACAAATCGCCCGTTCCGCAGGGCAAGCCGCACAGCTTGTTTCCGTAGACGGGGATCGTGCCACCGTCAAAATGCCTTCCGGTGAAATCCGCTATCTCAACGCCCGCTGCCGCGCTACGATCGGTGAAGTCGGCAACCACGAGCATGAGAGCCAAAGCCTTGGTAAAGCAGGACGCCGCCGCTGGCTCGGACGTCGCCCACGTGTTCGTGGTGTGGCCATGAATCCCGTCGATCACCCAATGGGTGGTGGTGAAGGCCGCACCTCCGGTGGTGGTCACCCGCAATCTCCCTGGGGTCAGCTCTCCAAGGGCTTCCCCACCCGCAAGAAATCCAATCCGACCAATTCGCAGATCGTTGTCCGTCGCAACGGCCGTCAATTGAAGAAGAAGTAATTACTGATTAATCATGTCACGTTCCGTTAAAAAAGGTTTCTTCGTCGATCCCCACCTCGCCAAAAAGGTTGAGACGGCTCAGGCGAACAACGATCGCAAGCCGATCCAGACTTGGTCCCGCCGTTCGACGATCACTCCGGACTTCGTTGGTTTGAACTTCAATGTTCACAACGGCCGCAGTTTCCTCCCGGTTTACGTCACCGAAAATATGGTAGGCCACAAACTCGGCGAGTTCGCACCGACCCGCACTTTCAAGGGGCACCCGACCGGCAAGTAATTTTTCGACCCACCCAGCCATGCAAACAAACGCACAACGCACATCCAAACTGCTGAGCCTGTTCCTTCTCGGAGCGGTGCTGCTTGCGGGTGTTGCGCGTGCGGATGTGCCCGGCTTCGTTAAGGAAAGCCTCTACAGCCCAAATGCTGCGCCCGTTTCCGAGGTTATTCCCTCGCTTGCTGCCGATGTCGTGATTCTCGACGGCGGCCTGGAGCAGGGGATACGCCTGGGCATGGTCTGCCGTGTCTCCCGCGGTTTCCAGGAAATTGGCGAGCTTATCATCATCAAATCCCAAAGCGACCGTTCTGCAGGCCTTATCCTCGAACTGTCCGAAGACTCTTTCATTCAAGCGGGTGACATCGCCCGAATCAAAACACTTCAAAACAGCTGATTACCATGCAGGTCCAAGCTTACACAAAATACGCACGCATGTCGCCGAAGAAAGTTCGCGACATTACCAAGGCTATCCAGGGTCGCAATGCTGCTGAGGCAGTCGAGATCTTGCGCTTTATCCCCCGCAAGTCGGCACGTCTCGTGAGCAAGACGCTCCAGTCTGCTATCGCGAATGCGGAGAATAATAACAACCTCTCCTCCGACTCGCTTACCATCGAGTCGGCTATCGTCGAGGAAGGTCCCGCCTTCCGTCGTTTCCGTCCCGCCGCCCGCGGTTCGGCTCACCCTTACAAGAAGCGCACCAGCAATATCCGCATTGTCCTCTCCGACGAGGCTTAAGAATCCAAGACCACTTTTATTATGGGACAAAAAGTTCATCCAATCGGCTTCCGCCTTGCAGTAACCCGCGACTGGGATTCCCGCTGGTATGCCTCCAAGAAGGATTTTCCGACCTTCATCAAAGAGGACCATACCATCCGTACATTCCTGACCGAGAAGCTTCGCTACGCTTCCGTGCCTCGTATTTTCATCGAGCGCGCCTCCGGTCGCGTCCGCGTTAAGATCTTTACCGCACGCCCCGGTGTCGTCATCGGTCGTAAGGGGCAGGAGCTCGACAAGATCAAGGCACAGCTGAACAAGAAAGTCGGCAAGGACATCATGCTGGACATCCAGGAGGTCAAGCGTCCCGACCTGTCCGCACAACTTGTTTCCGAGAATGTCGCTCTGCAACTTGAACGCCGTATCGCTTTCCGCCGCGCCATGAAGCGCGCTGTCCAGACCACTATGGCGATGGGTGCGGACGGTATCCGTATCCAGTGTTCCGGTCGTCTCGGCGGTGCCGACATTGCCCGCACCGAGCAACAGCGCCAGGGTCGAGTGCCTCTTCAGACACTCCGTGCGAAAATCGAATACGGCTTCACCGAAGCCAGCACGGTTTACGGCATTATCGGCGTCAAATGCTGGATCTGCCACCCGGACGAAGAAGAAGTCTAATTACGAACGAACATTTTAACCTTTTACTTTAGCGAACCATGGCACTTCTCCCATCACGCACAAAATACCGTAAAGTCCACAAGGGCCGCATCTACGGAACCGCCCAGAAGGGTAATTCCCTGGCTTTCGGCGATTTCGGTATACAATCACTCACCCGCGGTCGTATGACTTCGCAACAGATCGAAGCAGCTCGTGTTGCGATGACACGTAGCCTCAAGCGTAAGGGCAAGGTCTGGATCCGCGTTTTTCCACACAAACCGGTGACCAAAAAGCCCGCTGAAACCCGGATGGGTAAAGGCAAGGGCGGCGTCGAGAAGTGGGTCGCCGTGATCAAGCCCGGCACCATGCTTTTCGAAGTGGCCGGTTGTTCCGCCACGGCTGCCCGCGAGGCCCTGCGTCTGGCAGATACAAAGCTTCCTTTCCACTGCCGCTTCGTTTCCCGCGAAGAAGAGGTATAACACAAATACGTTTTAGAAATTTATCATGAGCACAAAAGATATTCGTGAAATGTCCGAGGCTGAAATAGAAAAGCAGCTGCGTGACACCCGTGACGCTCAAGTCGATCTCCGCATGCGTAAGCAGACCGGCCAGGTCGAACACCCGCACCAATTCAAGGAAATGCGCCGCCAGATCGCGCGCCTTGAAACCATCCTCAAGGAAAAGAAGTTGGCCTCCGCCAGCGCTTAAACATTTAGCCGATCACTCATATGGAAGCTGTCGCTACACGTAATTCCCGTAAGACCCTTGTCGGAACTGTCTCCAGTCGTTCCGGTGACAAAACCATCAAGGTCACTTACTCCTATAAAGTTCCGCACCCGCTCTACAAAAAGGAGATTCGGCGCAAGACCGTGGTCCACGCACACGACGAGAAAAACGAGTGCGGCCTTGGCGACAAGGTGGAGATCATGGAAACCCGCCCGCTGAGCAAGCTCAAGCGCTGGCGCGTCACCCGCGTGCTCGAAGTCGCTCCCAAACTCGGCGACGAGGAATAAAAATTTACAAATTTCCAATAAGGAGACCCTTACTATGATTCAGATGAACAGCCGCGTTTTCGTCGCGGACAACACAGGCGCCAAATCGGCAGAGATGATCCGTCGTCTCGGCCAAAGCAAGCGCAGCGCTGATGTTGGCGACGTCGTTGTTTGCACCGTGAAGGAAGCCGCCACCGATGCTTCCGTCAAAAAGGGCGAAGTCGTTCGCGCCGTGGTCGTCCGCACCAAGGCCCCCGTTCGCCGTGGTGATGGCAGCTACTTGCGTTTCGATAACAACGCAGTCGTTATCATTAATCCGGATGGAAATCCGAGAGGCACACGTATTTTTGGACCGGTTGCCCGTGAGCTCCGCGCCAAATACATGAAGATCATTTCACTTGCACCGGAGGTTCTCTAACATGGCTAAAGCAATCAAACGCGAACAGGAAGTTGTCGTTATCTCCGGCGCCCACAAGGGCAAGCGGGGTAAGGTCCTTGAAGTCCGGGCTCCGGAAAAGGTCCTTGTGGAAGGCGTCAACCTCGTCACGAAATACGAGCGCAAGTCTCAGGAGAATCCGGAAGGCGGCTCCGTCGAGAAGGAAGCTCCCATCCACTATTCCAACGTCATGCTGGCCGAGAAGTTTGATGCCAAGAGCAAATAATCATTGCCAGCTCAGCTAACTCAGGCACTTTCACGCACTTTTTCTTCACCATCATCGAAAACCATTAGCTAGTCGGGCCAGAAATCCGGCTAAACATACGATGTCAAAAGCACTCCTACAGAAACTCTACACCGAAACGGTTGTTCCCGGGCTTAAAAAGAAGTTCGGCTACGAAAACGCGCACCAAGTGCCCGCGGTTAAAAAGATCGTTATCAACTCCGGTTTTACTGCGACCGCAGACAAGAACCACATCAACTATGTGGCAGAAGAGATCGCCAAGATTACTGGACAGCGTCCGGTGACGACCAAGGCGAAGCTCAGTATCTCCAATTTCAAGCTTCGTGAAGGCCAACCGATCGGTTGCAAGGTCACGCTCCGCGGTGAGGCCATGTATGATTTCATGATGCGCCTGATCAACATCGCTCTGCCCTGCATTCGCGACTTTCGTGGCGTACCCTCCAAGCTGGACGGCCAGGGTAACTACACGCTTGGTATTTCCGACCACACCATCTTTCCGGAAGTGAGTGCCGAAGGTACGTCCGCTACGATCGGTATGGATATCTCTTTCGCAACCAGCGCGGGAACGGATGAAGAGGGGCGCGAACTGCTCCGCCTTTTCGGTATGCCTTTCCGCAAGTCCAGTTCCGAAGTGGCTGCTGAGGAAGCTGCCGCAGCAACCGCGGAACAGGCAAACGCATAACTTTACGATCCAGGACACAACATGGCAAAAAAATCTGCAATTCAACGCAATCTGAAGCGCGTGCGTATGATCGAAAAATACGCAAAGAAGCGTGCTGAGCTGAAGGCAATCCTCGCGGATCCCGAAACTCCGGACGAAGAGTTTTACAAGGCTCAGGCCAAGCTCTCGAAGCTGCCCAAGAACAGCTCCCCGATCCGTGCGCGCAACCGCTGCTCCGTCACCGGTCGTCCCCGCGCATTCATCCGCAAGTTCGGTCTCTCCCGTATCACATTCCGTGAGCTCGCCACCCAAGGCAAGATTCCCGGTGTGACTAAATCCTCCTGGTAAGCAAACGACTTACTTCACTTCTGAAAACCCAGCAGTTTCAAGACTATGGCAGTTCACGATACAATCGGCGATTTCCTCACCACCATCCGTAACGCAAGCGCGGCGCATAAGGACACCTGCACAATGCAGAGCTCCAAAATGCGCGCCGCAATCGCTGCGATCCTTAAGGATGAGGGCTACATTAACGACGTCAGCGAAGGCGAAAATGAAAAGGGTTTCAAAACCCTGACGCTTTCTCTCAAGTTTGTCGGTGACACACCGGCGATCACAGGCATCGAGCGTCACAGTACGCCCGGTCGTCGTCTCTACTATGGTTGCAAAGACATCCCCCGTGTACTCGGTGGACTTGGTGTCGCCATCCTGACAACCTCGAAAGGCGTGATGCGCGCCCGCGATGCCCGCGAAGCTGGCGTCGGCGGTGAGCTCGTCTGCAAAGTCTGGTAATAGAAAGGCACTACGATGAGCAGAATTGGTAAACTTCCCGTCCCCGTCCTCGACAAGGCAACCGTCGCTATCGATGGTCAAACCGTCCGTGTCGAAGGGCCTAAGGGCAAACTCGAAAAAACATTCGACCGCTCGGTCAACATCGAACTCGCCGACAGCGAGGTGCGTGTGACTCCGGCAGATAAGAGCCCGCACGCTTATGCGATGTACGGCACTGTCCGGTCCATCATCAACAACATGGTGATCGGCGTCGTCGAAGGCTACAAGAAAGAGCTTGAGCTCAAAGGTGTCGGTTTCCGCGGCGCGCTTAAGGGCAACGTTCTGGATATGGCCCTCGGCAAGTCACACCCGTGTGAGATCACAATTCCCGAAGGCATCACCGTCACTGTGAAGGAAAACACGAAGATCACAGTCGAAGGTGCCGACAAACAGATGGTGGGCGAAATTACCGCCTCCATTTATGCATTCTACCCGGCCGAGCCTTACAAGGGCAAGGGTGTCCACATCGTTGGCAAATACGTCCGCCGCAAGGAGGGTAAGAAGTCCGCTTAATTATTAGCTGAGGCCTAGTTATGAAACTTCAGAAGAAACAATCTCTCGCACAGAAGCGCCGCTGGCGCATTCGCAAGAAGGTCCAGGGCACCGCAGAGCGCCCGCGCCTTGCTGTGCATTTCTCCAACAAGCACATCTACGCGCAATGCATCGACGACGTAAAGGGCCACACCTTGGCCTACGTTACCTCCGTCGGTGGAAAAGATACCGATCTCAAAGCGAACAGCGAAGGCGCCAATGCCCTGGGCAAGGCTATCGCTGAAAAAGCCAAGACGGCCGGTATCGAAAGTGTTGTCTTCGACCGTGCCGGTCGTCGCTATCACGGTTGCGTTAAGTCATTCGCCGAAGCCGCCCGCGAAGGTGGACTCCAGTTCTAAGAATCTACATGAGCAAACAAAACAGATCATTTTCGCCGGCTGACCAAGCCGAAGAAGCTCCCGAGTTCGTCGAGAAAGTCGTGCACATCAACCGTTGTGCGAAAGTCGTGAAGGGTGGTCGCCGCTTCAGCTTCGCCGCGCTGGTTGTCGTGGGCGATCAGAAGGGCCAGGTCGGTGTCGGTTACGGCAAGGCCAAGGAAGTTCCCGAGTGTATCCGCAAAGGCACCGAACAAGCCAAGAAGAACCTCGTCGAAGTTAAACTCCGTGGCGACACCATCCCGCACCACGTGTTGGGTGAGGCCGACGGCGGTAAAGTGCTGCTTCGTCCCGCATCGGACGGTACGGGTGTTATCGCTGGCGGTGGTTGCCGTGCGGTTCTCGAATCCGTCGGTATTAAAAACATTCTCTCCAAATCACTCGGCTCGAACAATCACCTCGCCATGGTGAAGGCTACGATGGACGCACTCCAGCAGCTTCGTTCGAACGAGGAAATTCAAAACGTCCGCTTCGGTGACAAAGTCGCCGCCGAAGCCTAAGGATCCTTAAGTCATGAACCTTCAAAGCATTCCCACTATCAAAGGTGCCACTCACCCGACCAAGCGTCTTGGACGCGGCGAGGGCAGTGGACACGGCAAAACTTCTGGCAAGGGCCACAAGGGTCAGAAAGCACGCTCCGGTGGCGGTATCCGCATCGGTTTCGAGGGTGGTCAAATGCCGCTCTATCGTAAGCTTCCACGTCGTGGTTTTAACAACAAGAACTTCAAGACCACCTTCCAACTGGTGAATGTCGGTGACCTCGAAAAGCTCGAGGGCGATGCCGTCAACCGCGAGTCTCTTGTGAAGGCCGGCCTTATCCGTGACAACGATCAGGGGGTGAAGTTGCTCGGTGACGGTGAGCTCTCCAAGGCATTTACCGTCGAGGTCGATAAAGTTTCCGGTTCCGCCAAGTCGAAAATCGAAGCTGCCGGCGGCAAGATCGTCGAAGCTGCGGTTGAGAGTGCCGAACCGGCCGAGACGGCAGAAGCCGAAGAAAAGGACGACGCATAAGCCGGTTCTCCCCGAACCGGCAGTAAGGGCTATCATCAATGCTTTCTGCTTTTACCAATTCCCTGAAAATTCCCGAGCTGCGCCAGAAGATCTTCTTCACTCTGGCGCTTCTTTTCATTGCTCGTGTGGGTGCGAATATTCCGCTCCCCGGCATGAACATCGGGCCGATTGAGGACTTTTTTGCTTCCCAGGGCGGATCCAACGGAGTGGTCGGCATGTTCAACATGTTTACCGGCGGCGCGCTATTGAAAGGGGCCGTATTCGCTTTGGGGATTATGCCCTACATCAGTGCCTCGATTATTATGCAACTGGTAGGCGCGGTATTTCCCACAATTGCGCGTCTTCAGCAGGAAGGTGATGTCGGTCGTCAAAAGATCAACCAGTACACCCGCTATCTCACGATTGCCATTTGCATCGTGCAGGGCTTGTTGCTGCTCGTCGCTCTCTCGACAAACCCGGGTAGCTTGATCGGACAGGGTTTTAACCCGGCCGAATACGGTGAAGTCGTGATCGCCGGACAGGTGCCGTTTTTGATTACGGGTACGATCTTCCTGACCGCCGGCACCATGATCATGGTTTGGCTCGGCGAGCAGATTACCCAGAAGGGTATCGGTAATGGTATTTCGCTCTTGATTACGGTCAGTATTATTTCGGGTCTTCCGGGTGCAGTCGCCGCAGCTTATCAGATGTTTGTCGCTCCGGTCGGTTCTGAAGGTGCCGCCCTTGGTGTGCCGGAAGGCGTACTTATGCTGGCACTGCTCTTTGCCGTGACTGCGGGGCTGGTGGCCATCACCCAGGCCCAGCGTAAGATCCCGGTCCAGTATGCGAAGCGTGTGGTCGGTCGTAAAGTCTACGGCGGACAAAGCTCCTTCCTTCCGCTCAAGGTCAATTACGCCGGTGTGATGCCTGTTATTTTCGGTAGCGCGATTTTGATGTTCCCGGCTCAAATACTGAGCTATCTCGGTTCCGCTACGGGGATGCGTTTCTTTAACGACTTTGCCGATTCGATTGCCCACGGTCGCCCGGCTTACTACATCATTTTCGGTCTTCTCATTCTGATATTCAGTTACTTCTGGGTATCGATGATGTTTAAACCCATTCAGATCGCGGATGATTTGAAGAAGAACGGTGGCTACATCCCCGGCGTTCGCCCGGGTGAGCCAACAGCAAAGTTCCTCGACTACATCATGACGCGCCTGACCTTGTTCGGTGCACTGTCACTGACACTGATCGCGCTTTTCCCCGACATTCTCCTGTACGCCTACAATGTGCCTTTCAGCGTCGCTATTTTCTTCGGCGGGACGGGTATGTTGATTACCGTTGGTGTGCTTCTCGACACCATGCGCCAGATTGAGACTTACCTGCTTCAGCGCCACTACGACGGTTTCCTGAAGAAGGGTAAAATGCGCGGTCGTTCCGCGGCCCGCACCAAGCAGATCGTCGATACCGCCGGCCTGCAGGATTTCTGGACAGCCTGGCGCCCGCTGCTCTTCATCGCGGTGGCCCTGTTCGTCCTCGGAATCGTTTCCTGGTTTTTAAATCTCGGCTAAGCCCTGCTGGCCGGACCATACGCCGAAGGAGTTCTGATTACCCGGATCTTCTTCGTTTCCCACCTGTTCTTTGATTCACCTTAGCTAAGCCGACCGATGAAATACATTCGTTCCGACGAAGAAATTCAATCGATTCGTGAAGCCTGCCAAATCGCAGCCACTGTCCTCAAGGCACTGGTCGATGCGACTGAAGCGGGAGTGACGACCTACGACTTGGATCAGCTCGGCCGCAAGCAGATTGAAGCGCTCGGTGCGCAAAGCGCCTGCCATAACTACCGCTCCGGCAATCATGTCTTTCCGGCCTACACCTGCATCTCCGTCAATGAGGAGATCGTGCATGGTATCGGCACAATGAAACGGGTCATACAACCCGGCGATGTGGTTTCACTGGACGTGGTCGTGTCTCACAACGGCTACATCGGCGACAACGCCACCACCGTATTGGTGGAGCCTGTTGCCGAAGAAAACGCGGATCTCATCGCGGCAACCCGCGAATCCCTCGATTACGCGATTACTTTCGCCCGTGCCGGAAACCGCGTGGGCGACATCTCCAACGCCGTCGAACGGTACATCAAGCGCCACAATTACGGTATCGTCCGTGATTTTGTCGGGCACGGGGTCGGCAAGACCATGCATGAGCCGCCGCAAATTCCGAATTTTGGTCGGCGCGGCAGTGGAGCGCTCCTCAAGCCCGGCATGGCCCTGGCTATCGAGCCCATGATCAATCTCGGCACCGGTAAGGTGAAATTACTGGACGACGGCTGGACTGCCGTCACACAGGACGGAAAGTCTTCCGCCCACTTCGAACACACCGTTCTCGTGACCAACGGGGACCCGGAAATTTTAACAATTCCAAAAAATTAACTTTTCAAACTAACTTAAACTGCTATTTTCCACCGCTTTCCCGTAATTCTGCGGGTCAAAACCACTTTTTATTATGCCACGTATCCTTGGAGTCGATATACCCGCCAACAAGAAGCTAGAATACTCGCTTCGTTATGTTTATGGCATCGGGCCAACACGCGCGAAAGCTGTCGTTGCGGAGTCAGGTCTCGATCCTGATCGCCGTGCCGGCGACCTCAGTGAAGAAGAGGTCAACCAGCTCGCATCCATCATCGGTGATAAGCAGTACCTCTGCGAAGGTGATCTCCGCCGCGAGCGCACTGCGAATCTCAAGCGCCTCTCTGCCATCCGCAGTGTGCGGGGCATGCGCCATATGCGCGGACTCCCGGTTCGCGGTCAACGTACCAAGACAAACGCCCGCACCCGTAAAGGTGCGATCAAGCCCGTTCGTAAGTAATTACGCACCAACCAGCTATTTCCCATGAGCGAAGAAGAAGTTAAAGCAACTGAAGAAGAAGAAAAGGTCGCCGCAGCCGCCGCCACTGAAGAAGGCGCTGAGCCTGAAAAGAAAAAAGAGGTGACTGCTGAGGACCTCCTCAAGAGCGAGCTTGATGGCGTCAAGATTCGGCGTGCCAAGGGAAGTAAGAATATTACTTCCGGCGTGGTCAATGTGCTCGCCACCTTCAACAACACAAAAGTCACGTTCACCGACGCTCGTGGTAACGTCATTTCCTGGTCCAGCGCTGGCAAGTGCAACTTCCGCGGCTCCCGCAAGTCCACTGCCTACGCCGCGCAGGTGGTGACTCAGGATGCCGGACGTGTCGCCATGTCCCACGGCATGAAGGAAGTCGTCGTCAAGCTCAAGGGCCCGGGTATGGGTCGCGACTCCGCAGTCCGTGCACTTCAATCTCTCGGTATGATCGTAACTGAAATCGTGGATGTGACTCCGGTCCCCCACAACGGTTGCCGTTCTCCGAAACGTCGTCGCGTCTAAACTGACTCTGCCAGTCAGACGCATTCAATCCTAGTTAGCAGATACAATAACAGCACACCATGGCCCGTTACACAGGACCTACAACCCGCATCAACCGTCGCTTCAGTCAGGCGATCTTTGCCCCGACTAAAGCTTTTGAGCGTAAACCGCACCCTCCCGGCCAGCACGGCCCGCGTTTGCGCCGCAAATTGAGCGAATACGCGATCGGTTTGAACGAAAAGCAGAAACTGCGCTTCATGTATGGCATGACGGAGAAGCAGTTCCGCCTCACTTTCGAAAAAGCCAAAAACACCCGTGGTGTGACTGGTGAGATTTTCCTTCAAATGTTGGAAAGTCGTCTGGACAGCGTGATCTACCGCCTGGGCTTTGCCAAGTCACGCGCGGCAGCACGTCAGTTTGTGGGTCACGGCCATATCTTGGTGAATGGTGTTAAGACCGACATCCCCAGCTTTATGGTGAAAGAGGGTGATGAGATCGAAGTGCGTGAGCGTACTTCCTCCCGTCAGCTCGCGACCCGCTGCATGGAAGAGAGCCAGGCACGCACCGTACCGGAATGGCTGTCCCTGAATGCCGATGCTTTGAAAGCAACGGTCAATCATCTTCCTTCCAGCGAAGAGACTGAAGACTCCATCAACGTTCAACTGATTGTTGAATACTACAGCCGTTAGTGTTGGCGCTCTCATGCGCACACAAGTACGGTTTTCACCATTCCAACAAAAATAGTTAATTTAACATACAGCCCATCATGCCCAAGCGCTTAGGAAAATTCGAACTTCCAAATCGTCTGGTAAAAGTCGAAGAGACTGCTACCGACACTTTTGCAACCTTCCAAGCCGAGCCGTTTGAGACCGGTTACGGCCACACGATCGGAAATTCCCTCCGTCGCGTGCTGCTCAGCTCCATCGAGGGTGCGGCCATCTCTTCCATCAAGATCGACGGGGTTCAACACGAATTCCAGAGTGTTGAAGGCATTGTTGAAGATGTCACCGACATCGTCCTCAATCTGAAAAAGGTTCTTCTGGTTTCCGAGTCCCGTGAGACTACCACACTTGTCATCGATGTGAATCGCGACGGTGTCGTCACCGCTGCGGATATTCAGGAGGATGCCAACTTCAAGGTCATCAACCCGGAGCAAGTCATTTGCACGCTCGATAAAAAGCAGCGTTTCCTCGCCGAGCTCGAAGTTCGTGTCGGTCGCGGATACTGCGCCGGTGAGGATAACAAGAAGCCGGATCAGGCTATCGGCGTGATCGCTATCGACTCACTCTTCAGCCCGGTCAAGCTCGTCAAGTATTCCGTCGAGAACACCCGTGTCGGTCAGGAGATGGACTACGACAAACTTATTCTGGAAGTGACGACCGATGGTCGCATCACTCCGGACGATGCGCTCAAGCAAAGCGCTGCCATCCTCAAGCACCACCTCGACGTCTTCGACGAAGTATCGCAGGACGACATCGAGTTCGAAAGCGAGAGCAAGGAAATCAGCGAAGAGCAAAACCGCCTGCGCAAGCTGCTCAACATGAGCGTGAACGAAATCGAACTTTCGGTGCGTGCGGCGAACTGCTTGAACAACGCCAACATCACATCGGTTGGCGAGCTTGCCATGAAGTCCGAACAGGAGATGCTGAAATACCGTAACTTCGGTAAGAAGTCTCTCAACGAAATCAAAGACAAGCTCGAACAACTCGGCCTCTCGCTGGGTATGAAGATCGACGAGCGCCTGCTTGAAAAGGGCACAGAACTTTAATCCACTATTATACGCTAGAAAGAATTTAGATAATGCGTCACGGCAAAAGAAAACACAAACTCGGCGTATCCGGTCCACACCGTTCGGCTATGATGGGCAATCTCGCGGTTGCACTCATCACTCATGGACGCATCGAGACGACACTGGCCAAGGCTAAGGCCTTACGCCCATTCATTGAAAAGATTATCACGCTGGCTAAGAAAGCCGACAAGGCCAACGATGCTGCCCGCAAGCTGCATTTCCGTCGTCTGGCGATCGCCCGTGTGCGCGATAAGAAGGCAGTCGCACAGCTCTTTGACGAGCGTGTGAGCGAATTTGTCGACCGTGCGGGTGGTTACACCCGTATCTACAAGCTCGGCCAGCGTGTCGGCGATGCGGCTGAAATGGCCCTCATCGAACTCATCGACGGTAACGACGAAGGCTACGAGAAGCCCAAGAAAAAGGCTGCGAAAAAGGCCGCCAAGAAAGCTGCGAAAAAGTCAGCGAAGAAGGCGACCAAAAAGGCCGCCAAAAAAGCAGCAAAGAAGGTTGCGAAAAAGGACGATGCCGACGCCGAAGAAGAAGCTGCCGAGGATACTTCCAAGGAAGAAGAGGCCAAGGCCGAAACTGCTGCCAAGGCAGCTGCGGCAGAAGCAACTGAAAGCAGCGAGCCGGAAGAAGCATCTGACGATTCCAAAGAGGAAAAGAAGGATAGCTAAGCGGCAATTCCTGCAAATAAAATTTCCAAAAGCGCATCCATTTGGGATGCGCTTTTTTATGGGCCAAAACTAAGCCGCTTTATTTCTCACTCCGGCTGTCCTCGTCGAGCTCTTCCGCGGTGACCCAGCAGTAAAAGCCCAGCCAAAGGCATTGCGAGTAGCGGTAGGTCAGGATGGGCATGATTGCAGATCCCAGAAAACACAAAATGATTGTGGGCCAGCCGGGGAGCCATCCGGCCCACCAAATCAGTAGCATAGGGAATAAGTAGAACCCACAGACCATCGCGTAGTTGATCGCCATTGCGCCGCTGTAAAATCCGTCCTCCCGGGTGAAATCCATTTTGCAGTGCGGGCAACTCTCGTGGCGTACAAAGAGGGTTTTCGTGATCGGGCCGACGCCGCAACGCGGGCACCTGTTCATCATCCCCCTTTTGAAGCATTCGAAGTTATTGGATAAATTCATGGCTTTGCGGGTGACTGAAGAGTGCGTTGGATAAAGTTGACCCATTTGTGGCGAAGTCCCTTTCGTTCACTGACAGGAAGAAGGAAATCCATAGGGGGCTTTTGATTGCGGTTACTAACAGATGCCGCAGGTCAATGTTTGGTCGGATGGAAATCCTCGGGGGCAAGGCGCACGGTTTCATTTTCGGACGCCTGCACACTTTTAGAAAGGCCGCCGTAAGTAACTTTAAAGGCAGGCTGCGCATGTTTGCCGGGATGGATAGTCGTATTTTTCAGCTTCCCGTTTTCCCACTCGATATCGACGGTATAGTCGCCCCGGGCGCGCAGGCCTTTGACGTGGCCATCAGGCCAGTAGCTGGATGGGAGCGCGGGCAGCAACTTGATCTCGTTGTTGTGACTGTGAAGCAGCATTTCAGCGACGGCTGCCGCAGCGCCGAAGTTGCCGTCGATCTGAAAGGGTGGGTGTGTATCCCAAAGATTATCCAAGGTCGATTTTACAAGAATGGCGTGCAGATTTTCGTAAGCTTTTTCGGCGTCACTGAGACGCGCCATCATGCCGATCGTCCATGCGCGGCTCCAACCGGTGTGAGCGCCACCATTTTGAAGGCGATATTCTATGCTCGCGAGCACCGCATCACGCATCTTCTGGTCTTCGTCGAGGTTGATCTGGTTCCCGGGATAGGCGCCGATGACGTGTGAGATGTGGCGGTGGCCCGGTTCCTTTTCACCAAACGGCATTCTCCATTCCATGAGGCGTCCGTCTTCGGCGATACGGGGCTGATAGACTTTGGGGATCAATGTTTGAATCTCCTTAACGTAGGCATCATCTTCTTTGCCCAGAGCGGTCGCTGCCTCAACATAGTCCTGAAAGACCTGCAGGATCATGAACTGGTCGAAGCTGCAGCCGGAGGAGAGCTGGCCGGCGATTTGTTCGCCCTGGTCGTTGGTATAAAGAAAGATATTCTCCGGCGATGGCGTAGGACGGGAGATCAAGCTGCCGTCGGGCCCCGGAATGAGCCAGGATTCGATAAATTCGGTCGAAGCCGTGAGAATGTCCCAATTCTCTTCAAGGACCGCCTTGTCACGATTGAAGCGGTAGTGTTCCAAAATGTGAAAGGTCAGCCATTGACCGCCGAACATCGAACCGCCCCAACGTGCCTGGGTTGCCATGGGTTTGGCGTATCCCCAAAGGTCGGTGGCGTGCGGCATGCACCAACCTTTCATGCCCATGCGCTCGGCCATTTCCCGGCCGCGGGGTTGAAAGGTGCGTATCAGGTGAAAAAGCGCCTTATGCATTTCCGACAGGTTGGTGGTTTCGGCCAGCCAGTAATTCATCTGCAAATTAATGTTCAGGTGGTAGTCCGAGTTCCACGGTGCCTTCATGTGTGGATTCCAAATCCCTTGCAAATTCGCGGGAAAGCTGTCGGGACGAGAACTGGCGATCAATAGGTAACGTCCAAACTGGAAATAGCTCTCAATCAGGTCGGGGTCGTCATGGGCGCCTTCTTTGAGCCGATTGAGTCGCTCGCCCGTAGTAAGGGACAGTAGGGAAGGGTCTGTGGTGCCAAGGTCGATTTTTACTCGATGGAAATATTTTTGGTGATCGGCGACCGCTTTCGAAGCGAGTGTTGATAGATTTCGCCCCTCTACGGCGTCGAGATCTTCAAGTGCTTTTGCCTCCCATCCTTCTGGCAGAGTCGTTCCGGGAGCATTACGATCCACATCGGTAGCTACTGAGAGCATCAAAGTGATCTCCCGGCTATCAGTGATCAGGAGGTTTTCTTTCTCCTGGCTGATTTGTCCGTCGGCCCTCGCGCGGGTACGGCTGACAAACTTCGTGCCCTTCGGGCCACTGGCCTGCTTCCTCAAGACCAAGTCACCTCCCTCAGTCGTTGCACCTTCCATCCCAACCTGCAGCGATATAGGTTGGTTCGCCGTTACGTGCACCAATACAAGATCATCCGGGTGGCTGGCCAGAACTTGCTGGGTGATGACCGTACCGTCCTTCAACTCGTAGCGGTTGCTCGCAATGCCGGTATGTAGGTTGAGTTCTCGTTCCACGCCGGATAAATCCGAGTCTGCCGGATACATTAAATTCAACCAGCCGACCAGTTGGTAGCTGTTGGGCCGCCTGCCGTCCTGAAGATATTCCTCGAAATAGCGGTCGGCCTCATGATATTTGCCCTCCGCATCGAGTTTCCGGATTTTTTCGAGATGCTCGTCGGCGTCCTTCCGGATTTTCATTTCCCCTGCGTTGGCCCAGATGGTTTCTTCGTTGATCAGTATCTTCTCGGTGGGGTAGGTGCCCCAGGGCATGGCGCCGAGGCGACCGCTGCCGACAGGGAAGGCGAGGTCCCACTTTTCGGCAGGACCATCGTCGCGAATGATCAGCGATGAGGGCGCGGCTGCACTAATGGAGATGACAAGCGCAGGCAAAGCTATGATTAGAAATGACGAACGTTTCATTTTAATTAGGTATGGTTAACTCTATTATACAGTGTTCCTTCGACTCACCCGGCTCAGCGTTTTGCGGAGGAATATCTCATGCTCGGACCGACTCAAATTTTGACCTTTTTGAGCTCCTGAAGCCCTTTGTGGATACGATTGAAAATGGTCAGAATACAGAGCATGGACAGCACAATTAACAATGGGTTCATCCATTCGATAGTGTTAGGAACGAACGCGGCGATTAACATGTAAGCGCCGATCACAAACGCGCGGTCGCTCTTGCCCATTGGCCCGTCGTAGCGACGCGATGCGCCAATACCCGCCGCCGTTAAGCCGGTAACTTCTGTGGTCACTGCCAATGTCGTAAATATCGCTGCCAGCCCCATCGAGGCTGTCGCCAGCATCCCAAGGGCAAGATAGAGCGCTGCATCGGATAACACATCGCAGAGTTCATTCAAAAAGGCCCCAAGATGGCTCTTCTGTCCGCATTCGCGGGCCAGCATCCCATCCATTGCATTGAGCGCCATGCGGATAAAAAGCAACAGGGGGTAGGCCAGATAGGCGAGGCGGCTGGCGGGCACGAAAGCCAACCACAGGCCGACGAGCAGTGATAGAAAAAACGCGAAGAGAGTTACGGCATTTGCCGTGATGCCTGCTCCTGCGAGTTGACGCACGAGTGGGCGAAGTAAATTTTGAAATCCTGTTTTGAGTTGATAGACGCTGACCATCTTAGCCTCCGTAGTAGAAGATAACGATGCGGTAGAAAACAGGTGCGGCCAAACACAGTGAATCGATCCGGTCCATAACACCGCCATGCCCTGGAATCATGGTGCCGAAATCTTTTATTCCACGATCCCGCTTGATTGCAGACATAACAATGCCACCGAGAAAGCCCATGATGCAGAGAACCAGCGAGATAAACCATGCAGCAAGCGGAGAAAAAGGGGTGGCCCACCAAAGGAGGGCACCGATGGCAGAGGTTGTGAGAACCCCGCCAAGCAAACCCTCGACTGTTTTGTTCGGGCTGAGCTTTTCCGAGATAGGCGTTTTACCGATGGACTTGCCCCAGACATACTGAAGCACGTCCGAGAGCTGCACAATCAGAACCATGAAGAAGAGAAGTTTCATGTTTTCTCCCTCATAACCCGGGATGTCGATGAGGAGCAGGGACGGACCTTGGCTCACAAAATAGACACAGATCATAAGCCCCCATTGTGTGCGGGCCGTGCGGGCCAGAAAGTCGGTGGTATCTTCGGCCAACGCGGCCCGGATCGGGATAAACATAAAGGCATAGACCGGAATGAAGATCCAGGACATGACTTCCAACTCCAACGCGATACAAAGATACTGTGCCGGTAGAATAAAAAAGAACGACCAACACAGGGCCCGATGATCCCCGCCACGTGTCGGTGTCATGGTCAGGAATTCACGCAGCGCCTGAAAGGAGATGGCGGCAAAAATGACAACGGTTCCAATTTTGCCCACAAGCATGGCGACTGCCAGCACAAGAACCATGGCCCACCAAGCATAAATCCGGGCCATCAGGTTTTGGTAGAAGGTGCCGTGGCCAGTGGGATCGAGTTTGGTTCGAAACGCTTTGGCGATGGCATGCGCTGCGCCAAGGATAACTACAGTGCCTCCGATCAGAAAAAGCAGTTCGATGTCAATTAGAGTCTGCATGGGCTCTCTGGGTGGGGTTCGGGTTCAGGTCGATGAGCGCCTTTCGTGTTCGTTGCAAAAAGTCCTCTTTTGTCTCTTCAGGCCCGAGGTAGATCGGATCTCCGATGTAGAGCATGGCAACCAATGGCAACGGAAAGCGCTCACCCTTTGGGAGGATACGAAACAGATTTTCGAGGTAAACGGGAACGAAGGCCAACTGCCTGTCACTGCTTGCGAGGTGGTGTATGCCTGGCTTGAATTCCCCGATCTCTCCGGACAAACTGCGCGTGCCTTCCGGGAAGATAATCAGGGAGGAACCTTCGCTCAGCGCTTGTTCCATTTTTTGGATTGGATTGTTTTCCCTATTCACCGCCTTGCGCGCAATTAAGATGGCTTGAAAAATTTTGAGTGAGAGGAATCGTCTCAGTTTGCCTTTCGACCAATAATCTTCGGCGGCAAGCGGACGCAGATTTGCGCGGATCTTCTTCGGGAGTGCCGCCCAGATTACGGGAAAGTCGAGATTGCTTGTGTGGTTGGAATAGAAGACCACTGGACGATTGAAATGATGTTCAGGAAAGCTGCGAACGATGCAGCCGCAAAGAACGCGTATGGCGTAGGCGATACAGTTGGATAGACGCGAAGAACTCACGACGAGGATTGAATTTCTTCTTCCTTTTCCGCAACAGAAACGGAAAATATTCCGAATGTGTCCGGCTCGGTTCTGAATTTCTTCAGCCCGACCCGGTGCACGAGTTCATCCATCTCGGCCTGCGTGCGGCGCCGCATAATCCAGGGCTTGCCGTCCCGGTTATCGCATGTGCGCGCGATGGTCTCGATCTGGGGGTGCCAGGGCTGGCTGGTGTAGATGAGGCTGCCGCCTTCTTTCAATGCTCCTGCTGCACCAGCGAGAGAGTCCTGAATAAGCGAATTCTGTGGAAACAGTTCGTAAAGCCCTGAGACGATGACGATGTCCGGTTTTGGCGATTGTTTGAGAAGTGCCTCGCGGTCAAAGGCATCACCGACTCTGTATTCGACGCCCTCGATGCCCAGCTTGGCAGCCAGCTTCGTGCCGGCTTCGACGTTGTGCGGGGTGTTATCCTGCAAGCGTGCGGTGATTTTGATATCCGGATTCGCTTTGATGGCATCGAGCACATAACGGCCGCAGCCGGTTGCGATATCGAGGATGTGAATGGATTCGCCCGATTGCGCCCGTTTTCGAATCTCATCGCTGAGGCATCTTTGCAGATTAACGCCGCGCTCCCGAATGCCGCGCCAACCAATAGCGTTGAGGTAGCCCCGGTCGATCATACGCCCGAGGATAGAGGTGCCCCGCGCCCGATTTTCGTAGACGTAGTCCAGAGAGGTGCCGGAATCGAAACCGGTTTCACAGCCGATTTTGACTCCCTTGCTCAGTCGTCCGATGCTTCGGAGAAAGCTTCGTTGCACGCCGAAATAGACTTTCTTCCACAGCGGTGGGGCGCAGCGGAGAAAATCGTATTCCCTTTGAGTGAAACTGCTCCGGTCGGCCTCAATGAGATGCTCTCGTTCCACGGGCTTCTCGAATGCGTCGAGGATGAAACGCCTTGCCTCAGCCATCGGTTCGGCCCGGTTCTTTTCATAGAGGATGGCATGGAAGAATCCGGGATACATTTTCAGCGTTTTCACCGCCGATGACAGACGCTCAAAGAATTTTCTCTGAGCGGCGTTTTTCACGACCCAGTCGTCTCCTGCAGTCAACACAAGCGTGGGCGTTTCAATGGCACCCGCATCATCAATGATACGGGTTGCGGTGTCATATAGTCCGAGTAGCACTTTGACGGAAATATCCCGGGTGATGAGGGCATCCGCATCGTAACCTTTTGCCTGCTCCGGATCGTGAGTCAGCATCTTGGATTTTACATAACTGCTGATCTTGGCCTCCGGCATGACTTTCAGAAGGAGACGCAGCCCGGGAATCGCGAGGGGAACGTAGAGTCGTATCCGGAATGCCGGAGCCGCCAGAACCATCGCCCGGATACGGGGTGCGTAATCGTGCACCCAGGCACTGGTTGTCACTGCGCCCACACTGTTCGCCAGAATGGCAATGTTCTCAATGGGGATGTTGTGCTGTTGAGAGATGAAGTTGACGAAAGCATTCAAGTCCTTGACCAAATGGTAGTAGCTCTCGGCAAATCCGCGCTTGCCCGGTGAGTGGCCGTGGCCGCGGGCATCCCAACTGAAGGCCCGGAAATCCGTGAGGCCAAGGTCCTTCACCTGCTGCTCCGCCCTGCCGGAATGTTCGTGCCCCCGGTGGACAATAATGATGGCTTTGTCGCTTGGGGCCTTTGGTTCCCATGAGCGAAAAAAGAGCTCCGTGCCGTCCCAACTTGTGAAATTCCCTTCCGATTTCTCCCATTCGCTCATGAGCCAATCGTTTTATCTGCAGGGCATGTCTAGGCAAATCAAATCAGGTGGCGTAGCCAAGTTCTTCAAACCATTTCGACCATTTGTTTTTTACCAAGGCTGCTTCTTCAGCCGATAGGGAATGAGGGTTTTTCACATAGCCTTCTGTCGCTTTTAAGTGGGCCTTGATAGCTGGTTCAGCTTCGCTGTGTCCGGAAAGGCCTGTATCTTGATAGACCTTGCCAATCGTATCCAGCGGGTTTGCTTCCAAATCCTCAAAGCGCAGTTCGGCGAAGTTGTCAGATGGGATGGCGGGGGCTTGCTCCGTGTATGCTTCCATCAAGAGGGGGTAAGTTGCGAGCACGTGCTCGACGATAGCGTTACGGCTTACCCGGTGGAACCCCCATTCCTTTTGCGCCTCATAGTAGAGATGAACGGTGGATCTAAAGACCTGATACGGATCGCGCTTGATATGGATGAACTTCGCGTCAGGGAAAAGTTCGAGTAGTATTCCTATGCGGGCGGTGTTGGCGGGGTTCTTCAATAGGAAGCGCTTCTGCTCCTTTACGAGTGATACCTTCTTCAGAAACCAAAGATAATCGCGGCGCCATTGTTCGATGAGTTCCGGCTTATTGCCATCGAACAAAATAGAATCACGAAAAATACGTTCGTTCCCTTTTGGGAAAAAGGAGACATGGTAGAACGAGAGTGGACTGGTGCTGACCAGAGCCAATTCTTCCTCCCATGCCGAACCCGCCGCCACGGCTACGTTGTCCATTAAACGCTTTTCCGGAATGGACTTTTCGAAACCTTTCTGGATGCGTTTCCCAAGGGTGAGAAAATCGTGAGGCATGGCGGCTTCTCTCAGAGTTACCGAAGCAAACTGGGGGTCCATGCTCAGCAGATTTTGCAGGTGGGTGGTTCCGCTGCGCCAGTGGCCGATAACAAACACCGGGCTTTTCGGGAGTGCCTGATGCTGAATGGCATTCCCATACTTCAGCGATTCATACCAGAAGACAGGCTGTCTCAGAAGGCAGATGCCGCCGACGCCTAAAAAACGGGGGATGTAGCGGGGCTCACACCCATAACGCGCGAACATCTTTACGAGGTTCGAAAAACTGCTGGAACTCAGCGGATGTGTCAGGACGGATGGCATCTGGCTGCGTAACGCTCGATAGTGGCTTTGGCTTCGGGGCGGATGACAATGTTGTGCCGCGCCCGTCGAAGCAGTTCAATCGCTTCTGCGGGATTATGGGCATGGCCGGCCATGATGAGATAACTCCCGGCGACAGCCGCAGTTCTTGAGTAGCCTATTTTACAGTGTATATAAACGCTGCCATGCTTCATCTGCCGGTCAATAAATTCGAGTGCAGAGTCGAGCGCCCCGTCTGAAGGTGCCGTTAAGTCGAGTATGGGAACGCTTAGGTAATCCATTTCCGTTAGTAAGCGAGGTTCGGAGAATTCAGAAGTCAGGTCGAGAATCGCAGTCACGCCTGCCTCTTTAAGCAACGGTGCTTCACCCGCATCAAGCTGCCTTCCAATCAACAGGCCTTCAAGAAGTGGGTTCCACGGGTCACAGGTTTTCGCGTAAGCCCTTCGTGACAGTTCGTGGCCTTTTAGCGTGAAAAAATGTAGGCCCTTAGCCCATCTTGCATGCTGCCCGGACTGTTTGGCATAAACACGATGCCCAATCGAAAAATACCCTACAGCAACCAGCGCAAGTGATGAAGCTGGCCAGAGTAGGACGTAGCCCCAAGGCCTGCTAAAACATGCCAGAGCGATCAGAGCCACCGTGCCAGCGAAATAGTAGGTGCCGACGCGAGGGTTCATATTAACAAGCGATTAGGCGGTCAACTCTTCCGGTTCGTCCTGTTCAATACGAAGATTTTCGATGATGAACTCCTGACGGTCCGGGGTATTTTTGCCCATGTAGAAGGCGAGCAGGTCTTTCGTGGTCATGCCTTTTGGAATGATCACCGGATCGAGGCGGATGTTCTTGCCGATGAAGTGCTGGAATTCATCAGGCGAGATTTCACCGAGACCCTTGAAGCGTGTGATTTCAGGCTTTGGTGAGAGGTCGTTAATCGCTTTTCGGCGTTCTTCATCGCTGTAGCAGTAACGAGTCTCCTTCTTGTTACGCACCCGAAAGAGGGGGGTCTGCAGGATGTGAAGGTGACCCTGCTTGATGAGTTCGGGAAAGAACTGGAGAAAGAAGGTGATCAAGAGCAGTCGGATGTGCATGCCGTCGACGTCGGCATCGGTCGCGATGACCACGTTGTTGTAGCGCAGTCCGTCGAGGCCGTCCTCGATATTGAGCGCGTCCTGTAGCAGGTTGAATTCTTCGTTCTCGTAGACGACCTTCTTGGTCAAACCGAAGGAATTGAGAGGTTTGCCTTTGAGCGAGAAGACCGCCTGTGAGTTGACATCACGAGCCTTGGTGATGGAGCCGGAAGCGGAGTCACCCTCGGTGATGAACAAGGTCGAATCGAGGCGTCCGTTCTTCTTGGTGTCCAGGTGCACGCGGCAGTCGCGTAGCTTTTTGTTGTGCACCTTGTTTTTGCGGGCGCGCTCGCGGGCCAGCTTCTGGATGCCCTTTAGCTCCTTGCGGTTGCGCTCGGAGTCCTGGATTTTGGAAAGCAGAATCTTGGCGGTCTCCGGTTCGCGGTGCAGGTAGTTGTCCAGGGCCTGCTTGATGAAGTTGTTCATGAAGGTCCGCACGGTCGGGCCTTTGGGCCCCATTTCCTGGGAACCGAGCTTGGTCTTGGTCTGCGACTCGAAGACGGGATCTTCCACCTTGATCGAGACGGCGGCACAGATGGAAGTGCGGATGTCGACCGCGTCGAAGTCCTTTTTGTAGAAATCCTTAATCGTTTTGGCCAGGGCTTCCCGGAAGGCATTCAGGTGGGTGCCCCCCATGGTGGTGTGTTGTCCGTTGACGAATGAGTAGTAGTCCTCGCCGTAGGTCTCGTTGTGGGTGAAGGCGATTTCGATGTCCTTGTCGGCGAGGTGAACGATCGGGTAGAGCGGGTCGCCGTCCAGTTTGTTCTCGAGCAGGTCCCGAAGCCCGTTGTCGGATTTAAACTTCTTGCCGTTGTAGACGATGGTCAGCCCGCTGTTGAGGTAGGCGTAGTTCCAGAGCATGTCTTCCACGAAATCGTCCCGGAAACGGATTTTGCCGAAAATATCGGGATCCGGATCGAAGCGCAGGGACGTGCCGGCTTTGGCATCCTTGGCGGCCTTGTCCTTCTTGTCCTCGTTGGTGACCTCACCCCGGACGAACTCGACGGCCCGGGTTTTGCCCTCGCGAAAGGCCTCGATACGGAATTCCGAGGAGAGGGCGTTGACCGCCTTGATGCCGACACCATTCAGGCCGACGGACTTTTTGAAGGCCTCGGAGTCGTATTTCGCACCGGTATTGATCTTGGAGGCGCAGTCCTTGAGTTTGCCGAGCGGTATGCCGCGGCCAAAGTCGCGCACGAAGACGTGGGTGCCGTCGATGTTGACCTCAATGGTCTTGCCGTGGCCCATGACAAATTCGTCGATCGAGTTGTCGATGACTTCCTTGAGGAGGATGTAGATACCGTCGTCCGGCGAGGAGCCGTCGCCCAGCTTCCCGATATACATGCCCGGGCGCAGGCGGATGTGCTCCTTCCAGTCGAGGGACTTGATGTTATCTTCGGTATAATCAGCAGACATTTCTGGCGTGTGAAGGTGTGTAAGTATGAAGGTGACGGGTTATTTCGTCAGCGGCTCGCCCATATTCATGAGCGGGAGGGGCGTGGGGGACTCTCCATTGAGAAAGTAGATCTTTGACGATTTATCCTGAGAGATGGATTTGAGGGCCTCCAATGCTTGAATTTGTACATAGGCCGGGTTTTTGGCGATGGCATCGTTGAGTTTTGTGATCTCGTAGGCTTGGGCGTCGGCCAGAGTGCGGCGTTTCTCTGCTTCCAGCTCGGCAGCGGTTTTTTCTGCCTCGGCCTGAGCAATCTTCTGTTGTTGTTCCGTGCGGAAGCGTTCCAGTTCGGCCTTTTGTTTTTCCACTTCCTGCTCCCGCTCCTTTTTGGATTCGATGGCCCGCGTAATAAATGGCGGCAGGCTGATGTCGCGAATCAGGATATCCAGGCAGATGATCCCGCGCGGTTCGAGGTAGTCGCGCATGGCCTGGAAAATTGCGGTTTGGAGGTTTTCCTGCGTCTCCTGGAGAAAGAAGTCTTCGGCCCGGACAATGCTCTTGCCCTGCTCGCGGACGACCGAACGAAGTTTCGGTTGAATTTGGACACGAACCGCATCCTCAAAGGTGCCGGTTTCCTGTAGCATACGGGGAGCATCTTCCCCGTTAATTCGGAATTTTATGCTGACATCCACAGTAGTAGTCAGTTGGTCCTGACTGGGAACACCAGCGGTTTCCTTGAGTTCTTTTTCCCGTATATCGTAAAAAGTGAACTCGTAGAGGGGATTGACGGGGATGTGTAGGCCCTCCTCATAGGGCTGGTCCTGAACTTGCCCGAAGAGCGTGGCGACTGCGACGTGGCCGGCGGGAACACTCACGAAGAAGCGCGTGCTCGCCAGAACCAGGATCGCAATGATGATAACAACGACGGTTGTGAGGACGGTTTGTTTGTTCATGGTGGCCGAGGTTGTCGCGTGTTTATTCTGTGTCACTCAGAAAGTGAATTGAACTTGAGCGAAAACCGTGCAGTCCGGATCAGCCGCGCTGAAAACGACTAATAGCATCCCGGAAGTCATTGATCTTTAGTGGCTTGCTGAGATAGTCATCCATACCGCATTCGAAGCATTTATCCCTGTCTTCATTCGTGGCGTTTGCCGTGAGTGCCACGATATAAATGGGTTTTTCGGAATGGAAGGCACTCTCGCAGGTTTCAGCCTCCAGCTGACGAATTTTCCGGGTCGTTTCGTAGCCGTCAAGTATGGGCATTTGGCAGTCCAGGAAGACGATATCGAAATGTTGGCTTTTTAGCATCTCAATAGCCTCCATGCCATTACTGGCCAAAGACACGCTGCAGCCCAGTCGGTTGAGAATCGTTTCCCCCAGCTTTTTGTTCACCTGGTTGTCGTCGACGAGCAGGACCGGGATGCTGTGAGTGGCGATTTTCTCGATCCCGTCGAGTGAAGGTGGTTTGGTGTCGGGTTTATTTTTAGCAGGAGACAGTGTCGAAAATGGTATCGATAGTGTGAATGTCGTGCCTTTCCCGAATTCGCTGGCGACCTGGATCGTGCCGTTCATGGCTTCTACAATACGCTTACAGATGGCGAGTCCCAAGCCTGTTCCTCCAAAACGGCGGGTGGTGGAGCTGTCGGCCTGAGTGAACTGTTCAAAGAGCCCTTCAATCTTATCCTCTGGGATACCAATTCCGGTATCGATAACGCGAATATTTACGGCGCCCCCGTTATCGCTCTCCGCAAAGGCCGTCCTGATCGCGATGCTTCCCTGTTCGGTGAATTTTAAAGCATTGGAAAGTAAGTTGGTGATCACCTGCCGGAGTCTGACCGGGTCTCCGATGACATGTTTCGGGAGTTGGTTTTGATGCTCAACCCTGAGATCCACCTTTTTTTGTGCCACGATCGGGCTGAAGCTGTCCGTCACAGACTTGATGTTTTCTTCCAGAGAGAATGGGATCTGTTCGAGTTCGAGCATGCCGGCCTCGATCTTGGAAAAATCGAGGATGTCATTGATGATGCTGAGCAGCGAGTTCCCCGAGCTTTGAATGAGATTAGTCCAAACCCGCTGCTCGGCAGACAGATCGCTGGTCTGCAAGAGTTCAGTGAAACCGAGGACACTGTTCATCGGAGTGCGGATCTCGTGGCTCATGGTCGCGAGGAAATTACTCTTCGCATGGTTGGCATCTTCCGCCTTAGCCTCGGCCTTCTTCCTTTCATAGACTTCCAGACGCAGGTGATTATTAGCTTCCTGTAATTCGGCGGTTCTCTGTTCGACGATCCGATTGGCATTTCTGGTCGTATTTTGCAGATTGACGACGAGGATGACGAGAAAGCAGGTGCCTAGGACGAGGCTTGCGGCGGTGGTGATGGCAGGTGCCGCCGAACTTTCATTGAAAGAACCGCCTCTGTTCCAGCCGAAGGTGAAAATTTGTCCGGCGAGGCTCATTTGTGAGACTTTCTCAAAGCTTCCGCTGATGGTGGAAGCTGCGTCCTGCTGAGTGGCATAAACGAGTGCGCCTTCGCTGATTTCAGTATCGTCGAAGATAACAAAATCAATCTGCTCGCTTCGGGCTTTCAGCATGCCGTCGAAAAATAGTTCGGTGATGAAAGGAGCGTAGCTCCAACCGATGAATGCGGCCTGTCTCTGCGCGACAGTTTGCAGGGGGAGGCCCGGCTGATACATTGGGTAGTAGATTAAGAAACCGGGGCGTTCTTCACCGTCCTGAACAAGTATAATCCGGTCCGTCATGGAGGCGTTCCCCGTGTCGCGGGCGGTGGCCCCGGCGCGCTGTCGATTGATTTCAGAAGCGACGTTTAGGCCGAGCGCCTGTTTGTTGCTCTCCAGCGGTTCGATGTAGGAAATGATATAATGCGAAAAGCCCAGTTCGTCGGCGGGTGGTGCTTCGACATTGGGAACGTTCTTTACTTGAAAATCGGCAACGCCTTCCGACCGAACACTTTCGACAAAAGCATCCACTTGGTCGCTACGGACAGGTATAATGTAGCCAATGCCGTTAATGCCAGGGTAGCGCTCACCCAGCCTCTGCTGTTGCACAAAAGATCGCCATTCATGGCGCTCCAATTTGTCCGAGTTGGCATAGAGACCGGCTGCGCTGATCAATGCGTCGGTGTAGGTGCTCAGTCGTTTGTCCACCGCTTCGGTAACATCATCAACAATCTCCGCAAATCGGGTGTTATCCAGTTTTTGGGTGCTTGTGTAGATCGTGTAATATAGAATTCCGCTCAGGAGCCAACCGGCCAGAAATATGGAACTCGGCAGAAGAAAACTCCCTTTTTTGCGAAACGTTGAAATGACCAATGAGCTGATAACGAGGGCGATGATAAACACATTTAGCGTAAGAATTTCGGAATTACCGCCTCCGAGGACCAGATCGCCCCGGCCCAGATAAGCTGCATAGGCAGCATGAGCCACAAAACCAAAACTTACCAAAGCACAACCACTACTCCCGAACCATCGCCAAGCTACCAAAAGTAGAGGCAGGGCAAGGAAAATGAGGCTGGGGCCATTCCTATGGAAGAAGATAAGGGTGAAAACACAAAAGCAGAGGAGGATGAGAAGCGTGGCCCGGATGAACCAGGAGTCGTTCAGATTTGGCTTTTTGAGATATAGGAACAGCGGCGTTATCACGAGGATACCGGTCGCATCACCGACCCACCAATTTACAATCAAGTGTGTGAAAGTGCCCATACCCCAGTCAATGCCACCCAGAAGAGTCAGGCTCGAAGCCCCGATTATGGCAGCAGGTATGGGAGCAAACAGACTGCTTGAGAGAACCCAGGCCAGGACGTTGTACTCGTGCAAGTAATCAGAGAACTTTCTGACCAGTCCCAGAATTAACCAGGCAACATAGGCTTCAACGGTATTGCCAACGGCAATAACGAGTGCACTGCCGACAGCTATGTCTGTAAAAATGTTCGCGCTGAGTGCACCGATAAGAATCCCGGGCAGAAGACTTCGCCCGCCATATGCGATCGCAGCCAGTGCGAGTCCGCTGGGTGGCCAAAGCAGAGAGACGTTTTCGTGGATTTCCGCCAGCTGAAAGCCGAGTTGGGCGGCGAGCCAGTAGAGGGCGGCGAGCGCCAAGTTTGCGGTAAAATTATTCTGCTCCAGCCAGAGCCTAAACTTTCCAGCTTGAAGCTCCGTTTCTTTGCAGAGAACTTTTGACGAAAGGGACAAAGCGCTTGATATTAAATGATGAATACTTCGAAGCTCATTGCTTGTAAACGAATTAGTATATGATCGAAATGAAACGGTATCGGAGCTAATTGTTTACAGAGATTTTAATATTCAACGTGAGCTGAAATGGCGATTGAGACGCAGAAAAATGTAGACCGGTTGAAATCACTGGCTGAAGAACTTGGTTTTCATCAGTTCGGGGTCACTGCGGTGCCACTAAAGCTTAGATCGGAATATTACGAAAAGTGGATTGATGAGGGGCAACACGGTACAATGTCATGGATGGAGCGTAATAATGACCGGCGCCTGCATCCGGAAAGTCTGATCGAAGAAGCCAGGTCGATTATCGTTGTCGCAATGAATTATTACCAACCCGATCCGGAGAGGGGATATCGGATTGCGAAATATGCCCTCGGCGATGATTACCATAATTTAATTTTCAAGCGCCTGAAAAAGCTCTGCCGGTACATGCGGGATGAGTTTGGCAGTGTACAACGCCCGTATGTCGATACCGGGCCGCTTCTGGAAAAACCGATAGCCGAAGCGGCCGGCATCGGCTGGCAGGGCAAAAGCACGATCCTTGTCGAACCCGGGCGTGGCACCTGGTCTTTCCTCGGGAATATTGTCAGCAGCCTGGACCTGCCGGCCAGCGACCCTGGCAAGGACCGCTGTGGAAGCTGTACGCGCTGCATCGATATTTGCCCGACCCGGGCCATTACCGCACCCTACCAACTCGATGCCAGAAAATGTATCTCCTATCTGACGATCGAGCATGACGGTCCGATACCGCTGGAATACCGTGAGGCGATCGCGGATCGCCTCTTCGGTTGTGATGAGTGCCTGGACGTTTGCCCCTGGAACAAGTGGGCTGTCCCGACCAACGAGGCGAAGTTCTCGCCAAGACAACTGCCTAAGCTACGGGAAATGTTATTCTGGGATGACGAAACCTTCAGGGAAAACTTTCGGGGTTCACCCATGCGGCGATTAAAACTCCACCGGTTTCGGCGCAACATCTGTGTGGTGCTTGGTAACGTCGGTGAGGCGGACGATGTCACCGCTTTGCAGTCTGTGGCGGCAGGCAGCGATGAAATGGTGAAAGAACATGCGGAATGGGCGATTGGGCGAATTCAATCGCGTTGCGGGTCCTGAACCAGTTGGGGCGATAGGGGCCGGCTTCAATGATAGGCCAAGTGGTTCTGCCCGGCGCCGGGTCGACCGGCTACGGGCAACAGGCGGCAAGTTTGCTGATGTGGAGCAACCACTGCAGGTCGGTCTCGTCGAAGGCGTTCAGTTCGGTCGAGTCAATGTCCAGCACCGCCCACAGAGCGCCACTCGAGTCCAGTATGGGCAGTACGATTTCTGATTTCGTCTCGGGCGAACAGGCAATATGGTCTTTTACCTTGGAAACATCGTTCTCGATTTGGACCTTGCGCTCCCGGATACAGGCGCCGCAGACGCCCCGGTCCGTTGTTATGGTCAAACAGCCATGTCCGCCCTGGTAGGGGCCGACCTTGAGGGTTTGCGGATCGACCAGACGGTAAAAACCCACCCAGTGAAAGTCTGTGAAGGCATGATAGAGTTCGCAACAGATGGTCGACATTCGGGCAACCGCATCGTTTTCGCCCTCGACCATCAATTCGATGGCGCGGCTGACTTTGCCGTAAGTCGCTTCTTTTCCTGTGCTCACGAGGGTCTTATGGTTTTACGGAGGCGGCAGGCTTGTGTCCGCAGCAGCTGTGTTGTGTCACGGGCTTTTGAGCAGACTCGGCCTCCGCACGCCGCTCCTTGATCAATTCGCTCAGGCTGGCAAGGCGACCCTCTGCATCCGAGCTACGCGCTTGAGCCTGCTCGACCATTTTGAGTGCTTCTTCGAATTCCCCACGCTGTGACTTCAGGTTCGCCATGATACGCAGGTCCAGGATACTCGGCTGGTAGAACTCGTCGGTCTGGGGAGGATTCAGCTCAGCGCCCCAGATGCGGGCGATCAGTTCATAGCTCTGGCGGTGCTCGTGATAGAGCTGATAGTGATTGAAAGGGTAGTAGTTGTTGCCCACAAAGAAAGTCTCGGTCATTTCTGCGAAATATTCTTTGTGGTCGGTCAGGCCGTAATGGGGTGTTTGACGACCGTTGAAAAGGGCGACCCGGTCGAACTTCCGGCTGTCGCAAAATTCCTTATACGCAGCTAAAATATCCGGGTGGTCGAAGCCAAGGAACTGATCATGATAAGCGTGGGCCAATTCATGAAGCATCACGGAAACACTATCATGCCGTTTGGCCTCACGGATCAGGGTTTCGGCTCGTGTGATCTGAACGGCACGGGCTAGAGCCGGGTCATAGCCGCGTTCGACCAGCCAATCCTTGTCCGGGTGGTAGTGGTTGTTTCCCAAAGGGTGGTTTCGGTCCAGGAAGATTGGTGTTTTCCGTAGTTGAGCGACCGGTTCCTCCGGGAGCTTCAGGGCAATCTCATGCAAGCGCTGACCGAGGATGCGGAGTGCGAGGTCGCCGGTGTCCTGATGCTTGCCGCGAAGCAAGGTGGCATCGACGTGCACAGTCCAGCCTTCGATTTGTCGGGCTTCGTATGCCACCCGGACGAGTTCGACTTTGGATTCGCTGTCTGCAGCTTGAATTGCACCGGGAAAAGCAAGCGCGGTAAAGAGGGTAAAGAGCCTGAAACGTGGAAATTTCATGAGAGTCTGAATGTTGGAAATAAGGTCGAAGTTAGTGTCCCCGTGGGATGCTGCCATACTAATTAATATGTAAAGGAGACGGACCATTCCGCATCAATTCCGGCCGGGCTTTCAAGTGTTACTTCAAGCAACCCATTTTCTTGAAGGACCAGCCCGGCTTGTACTTCGTCATCCTTCGATTGAATTTCGAGAGGCGTGTATCCGTTCGTGGCCAGGATGATTTTATAAGGCTCGTCGCTTACCACTTTGCTGATCCCGGTCAAAGTCTTCTCTTCTTCATTCCATTCCACCTTTAGCAGGTCCAGGTAACCTTGCATGATATGTCGATTTGTAGAGATGATCTGTGGGCGGTGTTGACATGCCCGCACGGATATCATGCGTGCCTCACCGGGCCGTAGTTCTTGCCGAAGGCGCGTCTCACCATTCCGCTTGCCGATAAAACGCTCATTCCAGAAGTCGTAGAGATAATACTCTTTACCGGCACTTAAGCCCAGCGCCCCTTTGACTTGAGGTCCTGAGATGTCGACAGAAATGGACTTGGCATTTGCTTTGTCGGGGTTGAATAAAGTCACCTGGTGCCAATCGGGAGTGACCTCGTAGTCGTAAACCATCGGTATGTCCGAGACGAAGGCGTCGACCGGTCGGGCACTCTTCGGTGTCTTATGATAAGGAAAAGTTCTGCTCAGATCCCAGAGGTTTTCCTCGGAAAACTGCCCGAAACTGTTGGCGAGCAGGAGCCTTCCCGAAGTGACGTAGCACATGGTGAGCACGGCCCTCAGATGGTCCCGGTTATCTGCCAACTCAAGGAGGTTCTTTGAGTCGGTGTCCAGATTGACCAAGGTCCGGTTTTTATACCAGCGCAGACCGCAGCGTGTCGCGGTCGCACCATCAAAACTATCGGTGTCATTTTCCGTGCGCATGGACGCAACGACACCTAGCGAGATGTCGGTTCCGCGCTCCATATTGCGCTCGTGCACATAGCTTTGCGGTCCGAGAATTTTATGGGGCAGCCGGAAGATGGTGCGGTAGGCTGCTGCGGTGGTCGAGTCGTCGTCCTCCATGCCTCCGGCTCTTGCCCAGCCCGAGGCGGGATAGTCAAACATCAGCCCCTTGATGCCGCCGTTTCTGAGATTGTTATAAACATCATGCAAGTGCTCGAGGAAATCCGGATCGGTGAAATCGTAGCCCCAGACGATGCGGCCGTTCCTCGTCCAGGTCTTTTCCCATGTCGTGAAGATATCGCTGTTTGTGTCGACTGGTTTTCCTTTCCAGGCATAGCGTTTGTTGAAGAGCATGTGTTCGGGGAATTGTTGCACATAGTCTTCCGAGCGGTAAGCGGTTTGGAAGTAGGTTAGTGGAATGACACCGCGTTCCGTCACAGCGCGACCCCACTTCTCCGTGGTTTCGTAGGGTTCTACGTAGCGACCGTTCTGGGTGTTGTCGCGGTCGGTGTCCTTGCGTTGCCAGTGTTCGTCGTCCCACCAGCCCTGGTGGTTGTTTGGCATGTAGGAGTCAGGGACCAAGCGGACAGCAACCCGGCTGTACTTTAGAAAGCCACTGTCCACGATGTCCTGTGCTTCCTCGACCGCGCCGAGGGAGGTGTTGTCCGCCGATTCTTGGCCGGTCATTCCACCATAGCGTTTATCCGCGGCATACCAGAGGCAGACGGTTGGAAAATCATACATACTGAGCTCAATTCCCTGAGCCTGGCGTACATGTCGGGCATATTTTTCGAGGGCGGAGAAGGGGTTGCTCCCTGTTACGTCGATGTAGAAGAGGTCCGGGGCAACGTAACGCTGGCCGGGGTCCACCCGCTTGCCGACGGGATCCGAGGCAAACAGTTGCCCCTGAAAGCTGAGCCTGGGGCGCGGACTTTTCGCGACCGGTGTCAGCTCCGCCGGCAAAAAAGCAGCGTTCCGCCCGTCGCGTAGCCAGATTTCGCTCAGATAAACGTCTTGATCCGTCGCTTTATTTGTCACCACCACCCTGAAGCTACCGGCTGCGATGGCTTCGGGGGGAAGCGGTATTTCCGCTTGTTCCACATCCTCTTTACTCTGGCCATCAAAGCGTGGGAGGGCGCGGTCTTCGATGAGCGGAACTTTTCGTATGGATCCGTTCTGTTCGAATTCCACGAAGATCGATTGAACGATGTCCGCATGGTCGCCGTGCCGTAGTCCATGCCACCATGACAAACCGAGAATGTAGGGGCGGCCCTTTTTCAGCTCGCGGGCTTCAATGACGATTTTTCCTTCGCCCTTGGCGGAGGTGGACATTTCGGAGCAGCGGAACTCGTGGTTTTCCCAACGCCGGCGCTTTTTGCCCTCGATCAATTCGATACACTCGCCGCTGCTGTATTTGCTGAGGTGTTCCCTCGGCAAGTCGAGATAACAAAGAAGGCTGTCCTTACCATCCGCACCGGCTCGCAGTTCAGTCTTTCTTGCTTGCGTGATATAAGCGAACTTTTCGAAGTCGTGGTAGCTCAGCCCGCCCATAGTGAGCTGGTGCCGCTTTGAATCCTGTACGAAAGTCAGATAGATATTATTCCTGGATTTTAGAGCGTTGGCACGGGTGAGCGGGGAGTAGAAACGCTCGCCATACTCAAGTGGTTCGCCACCGCTGAATCCGTCGATCATGGCGAAATCTTTGGAGAGATCGTAGCCGCTGTAGAGTTCGGCATCAGCCAGCGCGTAAATATCCTTCACGCGAATAATGGACTCGGTGGCATTCTGGATTCCCGCTTCAAGGCCGAAAAAATCCTGACTCGCATAAAGGGTGAACGAAAATATCAGCTCGGGTGCGCCCTTCTTTTTAAAGCTGAGATCAAGGGCAAGTCCTTCGCCCAGGGAGTTGCTTACTTCGCGCCGTGTCCAGTAGGTTTTGATGTTTTCGGAATCCGATGACCATTGATTGACCCGGAGGGATGCGTTGGCGATGACCGGTTTGGCCTCTTCCTTTTTGAAGATGTTGTAGCTGCCGCTTGAGAGGTCGAAGTCCAGTCGAACCCGATCGTTTTTCAAACTGACGACATCACCGCTCTGGATGATTTTTGGAACAGCCTCAGCGGGCGTGGATAAGACAATCAACGCCAAACTCAGGTGCAGAGTGGTGAACAACTTCATTTTTAAAGGGGCAGAACTTAATCCACCGGGGGGACGCCCTCGTCATAAACGTCGGTTGGACGGGGCGTACTGTTATCGGGAGGAAAGACCGATGCTTCGGTGCCTTCATGGGTGCGCTTCAAACGCAGTTCCTGCGATTCCCATCCCCGGACGCGGGCGGTGACGATGATCTCGCCGGACTCGCGGTTTTCATTTTTCTTAACGATATCCTCGCCCGTCGTGGCGGTCAGGATGACGCGGGCCAGGCCGTTAAATGTTTTTACAGTGCGCGATTGAAATGGCTCGTGGTTGAGCGGGTCGCCATTGTGCACGCCAAGGATGCGAGCGGGGCCCTTAATTTGGATGGAAACCCAGCGATCCGCTTTGGGGTGGAAGTTGCCGGCTTCGTCTTCGACGCGGATCGTGAGGTAAGCGAGGTCACGCTCGCGTGGATCCAGTTGGGTTTGATCTGTTTCGAAAACAAATTTCGCCGGGGTGCCGGCGGTGCGGATCACGGTTTGGGCGATTTCCTCGCCGTTCTTACGGGCGACTGCCTTGAGTTCGCCCGGAGCATAAGGGACCAGCCATTCGAGGTGGTAGGGATTCGCTTCGCTGAAACTCCGAACGCCCAACGACTGGCCATTGAGAAAAAGTTCCGCCTCGTCGCCTGTGGTGTAAGCATGTACGGGGATGACGGTGCCTTCCTTGCCCGGCCAGTTCCAATGCGGGAGAATGTGGATCATCGGTTTGTCGGTCCACTGACTCTGGTAAAAATAGTAAGTGTCTTTGGGGAAATTACAGAGATCGATTATTCCGAAGTTGCCCAGTACCCGGGGCCATCCGCCGGATTCACCGATATAGTCGAAGCCCGTCCAGCGGAACTCTCCCAGAACGTACGGAAGTGTGCTGGTCAGATGCCAGGAATCCCGGGCGTTGATGCGCACGCCCGCGTTGTCGTAAGACGATTCATACCAGGCATCGGTTTCCTGGAAGACTTCCTCTTCGGTCAGATTGGGGATCTCGTGTTGTTCTTCCCGGTAATTGGTGTGCGTGCGATACTCGCCACGCGTCTGCAGGGAGTGGGGCACTTCCGAGGCGTAGATGATCCGGTCTTTGAAGCGTTCGTGATCCTCTTCATAGAGGAAGCAGGAGCCACCTCCACCATTGTAACCGACGATATCGAGATGTTCGAGGAATCCGGTCTCGTTGGCGGTGTGGATGTGATTGATGCCAGCGGTGACGGGTCGGGTCGGCTCAAACTCGTGCACCATTTTTACCAGTTTCTGCACGGTCTCGAGTTCGCCGAATTTTTGGGCTTCCGGCACCTCATTGGCGATGCTCCACATAATCACGCTTGGGTGGTTACGGTCACGCTTCAAGTGGTCGATCAGGTCGCGTTCATGCCACTCGGTGAAATATTCATTATAGCCGTAGCGCGCCTTGCCCCGGTCATTCGGGCTGGAGACCAGCTGGCCGTCGACGAAGTTCCAGCCGCGTCGCCATTCATCAAAGGTCTCGTTGATCACGAGAAAACCCATTTTGTCGGCCATACGCATGAACTCGGGCGAATGTGGGTAGTGGGCGGTGCGTAGGGCGTTGACGCCGATGGCCTTCATCATCTTCAGGCGGCGTTCCAGAGCCTCGTCCCAGAGGGCGGTCCCCAGAGGACCCAGATCCTGGTGATTACACATGCCGCGCATGACGATCGGTTCACCATTCAGGAACATGCCTTCTTCGCGGTCGAAGCGCAGGGTGCGCACCCCGAGGGGGCTTTCGTAAATGTCGCGCACTTGGTCTCCGGTTTTCAGTGTTGTGCGTACGGTGTAGAGATTGGGAGAGTCCGGAGACCAGAGCTTTGGGCGGGGGAATCGGAAACTCTGCTTGGCAATCGCTTCACCTTTGCCGGAGACCTTAATCGTACCAGTGGTTTTGGCTAGGATTGCTCCCTCTACGGAGAAAACTTCCTGCTGTACGGTGACCTTTTGGTCTTTCGGGAGGTCATTGGTAACGGTGGTGTCTACTGCGACCGTTGCGAATTGTTCGTTGACCTCAGGCGTCCGTACGTAAGTGCCCCAGTGGTCGACATGAACCGGGTCGGTGTGCGTCAACCAGACGTGGCGGTAGATCCCGGCGCCGCCATACCAGCGAGCGGAGGGTTGGCGAGAATCGTCGACGCGCACGGCAATCACGTTGCGGCCGCCAAAATTCAAATGTGGCGTGAGTTCGTATTCCACCCCGATGTAGCCATAGGGGCGCTTGCCCAGGCGGTGTCCGTTGATCCAGACCTCGCCGTTCATGTAGATGCCATCGAACTCGATGAAAATCCTGCGGCCTTCAAGGTTTTCCGGGACCTTGAAGGCTTTGCGGTACCAACCGATCCCGGCTGGTAGGTAGCCCCCGGGGGCGCCGGCCGGAGCATTGGGATCGAAGGGGCCTTCAACACTCCAATCGTGCGGCAAATCAAGCTCCCGCCATTCCGATGCGTCGAAAAGCAATTTTTCCGCGTCAACAGGGTCTCCTTTCACAAATGACCACCCCAGGTCGAAGTTCTCCCTGCTACGCGGGGATTCAGCCGCGAAAAGGAAAGATGCCGTGAGACTTAAGAGGGCGAAAATTCGAAGTGTATTCATGTCGTTGCGTGTTTGTTGTGATCTGGAAATAGGTGTAAAAGTTAATGAGTGCAACAGGCTGGTTTATCTCTGGTGGGTGTCCATTCGTGAGCCGAATAAAATGTCCCGATGACTCGGCTGTTACCCGGCTTCATGGTCGGGAAATTTCCACCGGGCTTGCCGTCCGTATCCATCATGTTACAGGTCATAATGAAGCGTTTCAGCTCGGGGATATAGGCGATATCAGCATCCTGAATACGGTGGTTGTCCCAGTCATCTGTTTCCTCCGATCGAGGCGCGAAGGCGATGCCCAGATAGGCAAAGGGTTGGTTCAGGTCCTGGCTTTGCCATGCGATGACCTTGTAAGGAACCCCTTTGGATTCGACATCGCCGAAGAGGTAGTAAGTGCCGTCGATTTTTGTAATGGTGGCATCGCCCACTCCGTAGTGGTGGCCGCCGTCGGGGTTGGGGTCGACCGCTTTCGGGTTGACCAGCGTCCAGTCACCCAGGCCCGTCGGTGAGGTGAAATGCGCCAGGCTGGTGCCGTCCGGGCCGTGGGGAAAATTGCCGTACTCACCAAAGATGTGGAACAGCCCGTCCTCGTAAAAAACGCCGATGTCATCACATTCTTTAGCGGGAAAACTTCCACTCATTTTCCACTGGCCGTCGGATTCTGCCAGGTCGCCTGTAAAGGTATATACTTTGCCCGCTTCGTAGATATAGTAGGTGTCGCCGACTTTGACGCCGTCATCGTATTCATAATGGCGGCCAATTCTGTAATTGTCAGAGACCAGTTCCCAGTCAGCACTATCCCAGGAGAAGGATTGTGTGCGCCATAGGTGGGCCGCCTGCGGCGTATGGCTTACAATCAGGTAGTAAGGGTAGTCCGCTTCCGGTTCGACAAATAGAATTGAGTCATGGTTATTCCCCATTGCAGTGCTGAAAACCGGATTATCCGCCGGTCGTTCCCAATCCAGCCAAGGCGAATCGGGATCAACGCTTTCCGGGAGGCCCAATGCGCTTGCAGCGATCGAGACCAACGGGAGTAAGGTGAAAGTCGGTATTTTCATCAGATTAAAGCTAGGTCGTCACCCTTTGCCGGGTGGAATAACCAAGTATTAGAATTAGGAAGCCTTTCATTTCTCCGCAAGGGTTCACAGCTCTTTGTTGGCCGATAAACGCTCCGGATCGCTTAATGCTTGAAATACAGGAGTGTTATGCCGGCTAGGAGAACGATCAGACAGAGCGCTTTAGGGCGAAAGTTTTTCTCTTTGTAGAGCATCATGCCGCCGACAAAGGAGACAACAACCGCTGCCCGCCTAACAGGGGAGATGACGGAGATTAGGGCATCCTGATCGGTAATCGCTGTGAAGTAGATGAAATCGGCGGCCAAGAGTAGGACGCCAATCAGCGGGATACTCCAGCGCCATTCGAAATGCCCCCTAGGCCAAAAGCCCCTTTGCCAGCCCAAGTAGAACGGCAGCATGACCACGACCAGATAAACCGAAAACCAGGCCTGCAGGGTGGCCGGTCGGAGTCCGGTGACCTGCAAAAGATATTTATCGTAGAGCGCACTGCAGGCTCCCAGCAGTGTCGCGACGATCATGCAGCCGACCCATTTGTCCCGATGAAAGCGAATCCCCTCCAGTTTGCCGACCAGTGAGAACGCGTAAAAGGCTGCGAGCACGACGGCGATTCCCAGCCATTGCCAGCCTGCCGGCCGCTCGTGCATCAGCAGCACTGCAAGTACGATCGTCCAGAGCGGGCTGGTGGCGCGGATGGGGGAGCCGATGCTGAGTGGCAGGTGCTTGAGTGCGAAATATCCGAAGATCCATGAGGCCCCGACGAGCGTGGATTTTGCCAACAGGAGCAGGTGTTCGGCGGGCTCTAGCGGGATGACGAGGAACTGTGGGGATGGGTACGATCCCGGATGCAGGTGTGACCAAAGGATAAAGGGGAGCCAAATCAGTGCGGAAGTGACGACGCCCCAAAAAAGCACTGGGAGCACTGCGTTGTCCCGGACCGCATGCTTCTTCGCCAGATCGTAGAATCCCAGGAACAGCGCGGAACAAATACTCAGAAATATCCAGGACATCTCTTAATGTGTCAGGCCGTATCAAAGAAAAAAGCACAGGTCATGGACCTGTGCTTTGTAAGATCATGCGGTTTGCATTAACGACGCTGCTGGTAAACCTGCATACGCTGCTGCCATTGTCCGGCAGACGTGGCCTTGGCCACCTGATCGGCATAGTTTTCGAAGGCGGTTTCATCTCCCGAGACATCGGCGTCGACCGCGAGGTGGTAGGCCGCTTCAGCCCGGATCGCTTGGGGGAGTGTGTTATCAGCCGCCACGTCACGGAGTTGGGCGAGGCCGTTTTCCCCATCACCTTCATAGTAGGTGGCGAAGGCGAGTCCGATTTTGGCACGTCCAATTAGGATATCGTTTTCCAGAGCCCCCGGGACCATGGCGTAGTATTCGGCTGCGGTGGCGTAATCTTCGGCATTGTACGCATCGTCCGCCACTTGCAGCGCAGCGAGTCCACCCAAAGCCTTATCACTGTATTCCTTCGCAAAAGCTTCAAGGCTGTCGTTGGCGGACGCTTCGGCGTAGGCCGACTGAATTTTACTTTCGGCATAGGAAACATACATCTTCATGCCGTTAAAACCGATGATCAGCAGAGCAAGCACGGTGACGCAACCCGTGATGAAGCCCTTGTTTTCCATCCAGTAGAGATGGATGCGGTCCTCAAAAGAGACTTCTTCCGTTTCCTCGGTATCGATTAGATTGCGCTCATCTGCCTGCATGTCTTCGGGCAGTGTGTCGTTGTGAATTTTGTTTTTCTTTGGGCGGTTCATTGGTATGTCGAAAGAGAAGCTGTATGTGCAAGTGGCTAGGTTAAGTCTGTGACTCTCTTAGTCGAATACGACTGTCTTGTTGTTGTAAATGAGAATTCGGTTGTCGAGGTGTAGCCTGATGGCATGGGCGAATACGGTTTTTTCCAGGTCCCGGCCTTTGCGGATCAGGTCCTGAATTGCGTTTCGGTGGTTTATACGAGTGACGTCCTGATGGATGATCGGCCCTTCGTCAAGATCGGCGGTTGCGTAGTGGGCCGTGGCACCGATGAGTTTGACCCCGCGACTGTGGGCCTGGTGGTAGGGCTTGCCGCCGGCAAATGCGGGAAGAAAGGAGTGGTGGATGTTGATAACCGGGCAAGCCACCTCTTTGAGGAAGTCGTCGGAAAGCACCTGCATGTAACGGGCCATGACGACGAGTTCGCAGCCGTGCTCCCGGATTATCCTCAATTGTTCAGTTTCCGCCGCTGCCTTTGTCTCTTTCGAAGTGGGCACACAGTAGTAAGGAAGGCCGTAGCTTTCGGTATCCCCCCGCAGAATTTCGTGATTTGAAATGATGCAGCCCAGTTCGCCGGCCATCTCTCCCGCCCGAAAACGAAGAATGGCGTCATGGAAACAGTGTTCGGTTTTTGAAACGAAGAGGGCGACTTTCGGCCGGTCCGTCGAGAGCGCGACCTTGACCTCCATCCCGAGTTCTTCGTTGGCAAATTTCTTAAACGCGGCCGCTTCCTCTTCGATCTGGCCGGATGGGGCCCATTCGACACGCTGGAAAAAGATATTGGCTTCCAGATCCTTATGCTGGTCCGCGTGGTGGATGTTGCTGCCCCGTAAAAAGATCCAACTGGACACCCTCGAGACCAGCCCGGGTTGGTCGGGGCCGTAGAGAAGTGCAATGATGGTCGGTGCTTTCACGAAATTCCGAAAATGATACGCAAGCCGCGTTCAGCAACTCCTAAACTCTTTTTGACTATTCGTCCCCGAGTAGTTTTTCCAGTTCTTTATGCAGTTTGCTGTTCCGGTCGACGGTAATATCCGACAAGTCTTCGTTGATATTCTGATGCATTGAAGGGCGGAAGATGCCCATGGCCAGGTGCAACAACCAGTAAAGTATTCCTTCGGTTTGGGGGTCGTTGAGAAACATCAGCTCCCTTGAAACATAAGCACTGTCGTGCAAATTGATCATCAACTTCGGTTGGCGACGCCCAAAATAGGACAGGCACTGGAATATTTCCTCCAACAACTGTGTTTCGACGACCCGGGGCATTTTAACCGGTTTTGCACCGAAGCGGCTTTTTTTGCGCCGCCGCTCGTGGTACTCGAGGACATCGTGCAAATCGCCGGTGGAGAGTCGGTTCAGGCAGAAGGAAAGCGCTTCAGGTAAGTGGAAGCCACGATGCCCCATACGGTAGGGGAAGTATTCACAGAGGCCTTTTTCATCGCCGTGGGCGAAGACGTTTTGCAGGCTTTTACAGCTCCCCCCGATCCAGGCTTTCTCGGTCAGTCGGTCAATAAAGCCCATCAGGTCGATCAGGGTAATGACTTCTTCGGCCTGACAGAGCTCACGCATGTCGGTATCCAAATTTGCCAGCGCGATAGGGAAGTCCTGATACAGGCCGTACTCCTCCACAAAACGCATGCGCTGGGTGGCGGCCTGGGAGTCAATGTCGTCCAGACTGCCCATGTCATAGGATTCCTGCATGAAAAGCATGGTGCTCTCGCAAATTTCCAAAAGATGGGTGGCTTGTTTGAGATCGAGCTTTTCGATCTCAAGCAGTTCCTCAAAGCTCAGGTAGATGTAGCGTGCAAGCGTATCGCCTTTAATTTTGGCGGACGCGCGTGACCAGGGGCGGCAGGCTGTGTTCTTGGCAAGACAGCTGATACTCAAATCCTCGAAGGGGGACCCTTGAGCGTGGAAAACGATTTTATCCCAACGGGCCGATAGTTTTTCCAGCTCAGTCAGACTCGAATGGTCATTTTTGCCTGTCTCTACCATTAGGGCTTTTCACGCTAGGACGCGTTTGCCACGCCGGAAGATTCGCCGCCGCTGGATACACTTGCTACGGCGTTGTGCGCCAGAATTTCTTCTGCAAGATCATTGTAGTCCATGCCGACACCATCGCTCACGTCACGGCTTTCAACCAGGCAGACTGGGAGCCCGAGTGTCACTGCCCGGCGAACAATTGTGGCGTCGCGGATGCAGGTGTCGTAGATTTTCGCTTCCTGTGAAACCAGTCGTTGTTTCTTGAATTGATTGAGGCGCAGCTGCATACGCATCTTCGGCACTGCGATATCCACGTTGGCTTTGATTGAGTTGAAAATCACACCGGCGATACGGGCAAAGTTGCCCATTTCCGGGGTACGGAAGCCGGCACTGCGACGGTAAAAGAGCAGCAGCTTCTCAATCATCAGCGTAAATCCGATTAGTGAGAGCGCATCCGGGTTAGCCGGCACGTAGAGCTCGTCGGCGCTGAAAATACCGCACTGCGACGCATTCAGGATGTTGGGCGGGCAGTCATAGAGTACAAAATCGTAATCATCCTGAACCTCGCGCATCTGCTCATTGAATATGAGGTAATGGGGATTTTGCGGATTAATCCGGTATTCGTTCTCAATATCAATCAGATTGAAGGTCGTCGGCAAAAGGTCCAGGCCCGGGAGCAAGGGCTTGCCCTTGTTGTCCTGCAACACGTCCTTAACGATGATGTCTTTGATACGGTCCTGGCCGGGATCGAAGATGGAGTAAAGCGAACCGCGCTTCTCCATGTTGATCTTGTTCCAGCGCTCAATCCGCATGAGCCAGATACTGGAGTTGGACTGGGTGTCCAGATCGACCAGTAACACGCGCTTCCCCTTCTGTGCTAGGCAAGAAGCTACATTTACAATCAGGGAGGTCTTACCAACCCCGCCCTTGTAATTAATGAAGGCTAATCTACGTGGCATAAAAAATATATGATTAAATCTGAATAAGGTCTAAATCGGAAATTTAGAATTTCATGTCCAAGTCATCCACAGTTGGCAGTTCTTCGGAAAAACCAACAGAAAAGTCGCCGCTTTCCGGATCGGCATCATAAGTGCCTGTCGCTTTGGAGGAATCGGACTGGTTGGCCATGATCCGCTCGGAAACCGCCTGATCGATGTAAATTTCAGCCCAGTAACCGTTTTCGACCTCATATTCGTCCGGAACATAGCCGTACTTGTCGAGAATTTCGAGAATGAGCGACGAGTCCGGTGTTGCGCTGATGCCTTTCAACATACCGCGTTTTTCGTGCTCCTCAACTGCTTCATTGACGATGAACGGTGGCACCACTCCATCGTAGGAAGGATGCATGTCGTACAGGTCGGCCCAGCGCTTCCACTGTTCACGATCCACCGAGCGCTCTGTCCTGGAGATACCTTCGTAGTAGTACACTTTACGTCGGGTCAAGCGGCGCACCAAAGCACAGGTCTTGACGTCGTCGTGCCCGATCTCGAGCCAGTCGCCACGTCTGGGTTCATCCGCGGGGTTACGGGTTTTGGAGATGTCTTCCGGAGCCTCGAGGAAATTTTCGCCGCCGACGAAGCAGAACTTCACATCGGTCACGCCGTGGCGAAGAGCATCGAGTTTTCCCTTCCGGATGAGTTCTTCTTGATACTTTTCAGCATCATCGCGGGACGAAGCCCACATGTATTGGGTGATGGTTGTGGAAACCTTGAATTTACGTTGAATAGACATGGTTTTGTTAGGTTGGTTTTTGGGTTTAAAGTATGGGTGGTCTGTTGGTGGGTTTTACGTTCTTTGTGATTAAGATCTTTCCAGCCCGGGCATCTCCTCGATCATGTTGAGTGCAGATTGAAAACGTTCTTCTTTTTTGTAGGCCACCGCTTTGGCAATCCAAGCGTCCCATCCCGGATTGATTCCTTCGATGGACTTGCTGGGTGGTTCGACCGCCAGGGTGTGGTGCCCGGTAAGCATTCGGTAAACGATCAGCCCGACGGTGTAGAGGTTGCTCAAATGATCCGGCGCCTCGCCGGCGCGTTGTTCGGGGCTGTAATAGTCAAATGCGCTCAATAGTGCGGGCAGCGCTCGACTAAAGCCGGGAAGCGGGTCAAAGCGGGTCGGTTCCAGTTGTTGGTTAAACCGGAGCAAATGAAAGTCATCCCAGGCATGCCCGATCAGTTCGGTGACGCCCAGTTCCGCGATCTTCACGCCTTCTTCGGCGATCATGATGTTTGCCGGCTTTAGGTCGGCATGTACGACACCTTGCTCGTGGGCGTGGCCCAATCCCAGGAGCAGATAATAGATGTAGTAGCAAATTTCTTCCTCACTCAGAGCGCCCTTGTTATAGAGCATGAGATCTTCGAGCGAACGAATGGGAGTATTGTCCTCGGTTTTCTCGCCTTCGGTATATTCCATCCGCAGCCAGTAGAACATGTCCTCTTCCCCGAGATCATCGATTTTGATGATGTTGGGGTGTTTCAGTTTGGCTTGAACGGCGGCAGATTTCTTAATCGACTCGGCTGTCTCATCTTCGGAGAAGCTTTTCGGGATCACCTTTAGGGCAAAATTCTCACCGAGCATCTCGTGTTGGACCAGATAGACCTCTCCGATGGCACCTTTACCGATGAAGCTGACAACATGCAGATTGCCTATGTTCATTCCTGGCTGGAGTGAACTCAGCTCGTCTGTAAAACCCATTTCAGAGATGTTCATGATTCGTAGGCTCTTTTGAGTGATTCTAAATCGGGAGGTTAGAAGCGTTTTTTCGGCTTGCTTGGAGGTTTCACTTTCAGGTTCGTGCCAGGCTGAGGTTGTTCGTCATCCTTCTTGTCATTCGAATCAGTCTTCGGAGCCTCTTTTCGAGCTTGCGGTTTCGCCGGAGGTGGCGGCGCTTTCCGCTGAGCTTGCTCGGGGTTTGCATTGGGGCGAGCCGGCTTTGCGGGAGGTACGACATCCGGTGCCTCTGCCTGCGGAGCCGGGGATGGCTCGGGTTCTTCATTTGAGGCTTCTTGTTCAGCGAGTAGTTCGGCAACCAGTGGATCCATTTCAGGGGCGGCTGCCGGTTGTTTCGAACTAGTTGTTGAGGGTGCGGCCGCTGCTGTTTCGACGGAACCCTCGGTCTCGCTGTCGACCGCGTTGTTGATGCGTGTGAGCATGGCAAAGCTGATGTAGCAGACGAGCGCCAGTGACACAGCGTTACACAAGAACAGGGTGACATCGGGGCCAATTCCCTCAAACACATACACGATGGCAAACAACGGGACCAAGGACGGCAGCGAAACCAGTGTGTAAAGGACGGATCGGCCGGGTTTGCGTTTAGAGCCCCGGCGGTTGAATTTGATACGTTTGCAAGCGGTGAAGAAGCGGGAAAAAGGAACGACGCAGAGTGTGATCGCGACCAGGGAAATAATTAGCGCGGCGTTGGGCCCGATCACGGTCGACACGGACAAAGTCACTGAGATGAAAATTATGGCATAGAAAATACCATCAATGACGGCATCCGAAGTCTTCACCTTGTCTTTCAACTCGATTAAGCGGTTGCTGACGTAGGCGGTGGTCGCCCCCAGAATGACCCATATGAGTACGGTGAAGCTAATGGGGGCCGCATCGCTTTCGTTGCGAAGATAATTCGTGTAAAGATAGGTGGCGACAAATCCATGCATCGCCAGAACGGCGAGCACGCCAGCCAATACCTTGGCGCTTCTGACAATGCGCTGTTCAATGTCACCAATGGCTTTGCGGTAAAGCACGACGGCAGCAAATCCCGCCAGAATAAAAGTCAGTACGAAAGAACCGTAGGTGACTGCTTGAAAGGCGGAGATGCTGAGTTCACTATCCGTTTGCACTTCCGTGCCCACACCGGCGTTACCGCCTGCCCCGGACCCGGTTGTGTTACCCGACGAAGAGCCCTTTGCGACAGGGGGTATTTCTTGTAATAGTGTAGCTTTTTCTGCCATGAGGATTGTCAGAAGTTAGTGGGGCCACGTATCGATACGTGTTACATACAGTGCTATCAGGCGAGAAATACGCGGGTAAAGACACAAAATCTAAAGCTAACCTTTTTACACTTTATTAAACACGTTGACAGGCATTTAAGCCCGATACTGGGAGGGATTGGTTGATTTGCAATAATGAAGAGCAACCAATCCCTTTAATAAAGGCACTTAGTATGGAATCCCGTGGGTCCTGCCAAAGATAAAAACGAAAGGATGCATCGGGCTTCAGGGTTACGGGGCATACACAAATCGATAGCACCCGAACGTGTCTAGCTTGGATTTGCCTCTTGGCTGTAGCTCTGAATGGAACGCACATCGTAACCTTTTTCCCTGAGGGCGCGAATACCTTCAACTGCGGCTGCGCCGGCCGAGATCGTGGTCATGATACAGATATTGTGCTTCACGGCTTCCGTACGAATCTGGTTCTCGTTCTGGCGTGGCACGGTCCCCTGCGGTGTGTTAATGATGAGTGAGACCTTGTTGTTTTTGATCAGGTCGATCACATTCGGACGGCCCTCGCTGAGGCGACAGACGTGTTTCACCGAGATCCCATTCTCCTTAAACAGTTTGCCGGTGCCGGCGGTGGCAATGATGCCGAAGCCGAGTTCACTGAGGCCCTTGGCGATTTCCACGGCGCGAGCCTTGTCCGAATTCTTTACGCTGATGAAGACATCGCCGGAATCCGGCAGGCTCGGTTTGGCCGCCATTTGTGATTTGGCAAAGGCGACACCGAGATCCTTGTCGAGCCCCATGACTTCACCGGTCGAACGCATTTCCGGGCTGAGCATGACGGGGGCACCGGGGAAACGGTTGAAGGGGAAGACGGATTCTTTGACCGCCCAGTAAGGCGGAATAATTTCTTCGGTGAAACCGAGATCAGCCAGTTTTTCGCCGGCCATGACACGGGCGGCGAGCTTGGCCAGCGGCACACCGATGGCTTTGGAAACGAAAGGTACGGTTCTGGAGGCGCGCGGGTTGACTTCGATGATGTAGAGCTCGTCGTCCTTGACGGCATACTGCACATTCATCAGACCGATAACTTTGAGCTCGCGCGCCAGAGCATAGCTGGCGGTTCTGACTTTCTCCAGCATCTCCTTGGAGAGAGTGTGCGGAGGCATGACCATGGCCGCGTCACCGGAATGCACCCCGGCAAACTCCACGTGCTGCAGCATGCCGCCGATGACCGTGGTCTCGCCGTCTGAAATGCAGTCGACATCCAGCTCAAAGGCATCCTCGAGGAATTGATCGAGCAGGACGGGGGTGCCGGGAGCGGCGTCGAAGACTTCCCGGATAATACCCTTCATCTCGTCCATATCGTAAACGATGAACATGCCGCGCCCGCCGAGCACAAATGAGGGGCGGAGCAGAATGGGGAAGCCGATCTCGCCGGCCAGTTCGTAGGCTTGTTCCTGGGAGTTGGCGATCCGGTTCTTAGGTTGTTTTAAATCAACCCGGGTGAGAATCTCGCGGAAAAGGTGCCGGTCTTCGGCGGCGTCAATCATGGCAGGCGATGTGCCGATGATATTGACGCCGTGGGCTTCAAGCTCTGTCGCGAGATTGAGCGGCGTCTGGCCACCAAACTGGACGATGGCGCCGGAGCAGCCTTCCTGGAAGTAAATTTCGAGTACGTCTTCCAGGGTCAGCGGCTCGAAGAACAGTTTGTCCGAGGTGTCGTAGTCGGTCGAAACCGTTTCCGGGTTGGAGTTCACCATCACGGTTTCGTAGCCTGCCTCACGCAGTGCGAAGGAGGCGTGCACGCAGCAGTAGTCGAACTCGATACCCTGGCCGATCCGGTTCGGGCCGCCACCGAGGATCATGATCTTCTCTTTTTCGGTTTTCTTGATCTCGTTCTCGCTGCCGTAGGACGAGTAATAATAGGGTGTGAAAGCCTCGAACTCCGCAGCGCAGGTATCCACGAGCCGGAAATTGGTCATGACACCGAGTTTTTCGCGCTTCTTGCGTACGGGCTGTCGGCTGGAGCCGATGAGTTCGGAAATGAGCTGATCGCTGAAACCGGCTTCCTTGGCGGTCTGCATGAGCCCGGCGTCGATCTTGGCCAGCGTGGTGGAGCGCAGCTGTTGCTCAATCTCGACGAGTTGACGCAGTTGCTCGATGAACCACGGGTCGAGGGCGCAAAGTTCAAAAATCTCTTCGCTGCTCATCCCGTGCAGGAGCGCCTGGCGTAGCCAGAAGACGCGCTCCGAAGTCGGCACGGAGATGCCCTCGCGCACACGCTGCAGGTCATCGATTTTCTTTTCGAATTTTTTTGGCCCGACAAAGCCCTTGGCTCCGATTTCGAGTGAGCGCAGGGCCTTCTGGAAGGATTCCTTGAAGGTGCGGCCGATCGCCATGGCCTCGCCGACGGACTTCATTGCAGAGGTGAGGGTATTATCCGCCCCGGGGAACTTTTCGAAAGTGAAACGCGGAATCTTGGTGACCACGTAGTCAATGGTCGGCTCGAAGCTGGCCGGAGTCTCGCGGGTGATGTCGTTTTGCAGTTCGTCGAGGCTGTAGCCCACAGCGAGTTTTGCCGCAATTTTGGCGATGGGGAAGCCGGTAGCCTTGGAAGCCAGGGCCGAGCTGCGGGAGACGCGCGGGTTCATCTCGATCACGACCATGCGGCCGTTTTTCGGATTCACGGAGAACTGAATGTTGGAGCCGCCTGTTTCCACACCCACCTCACGGATACAAGCGAAAGATGCGTCGCGCATCAGCTGGTATTCCTTGTCGGTCAGAGTCATGGCAGGGGCGACAGTGATGGAGTCCCCCGTATGCACGCCCATGGGATCAAAGTTTTCGATCGAGCAAATAACCACGCACTGGTCCTTGTGGTCGCGCATGACCTCCATCTCGTATTCTTTCCAGCCGAGTAGACACTCTTCGACCAAGACTTCATGGGTCGGGGAGATTTCCAGGCCGGATTGCACCATGCGCTCGTACTCCTCCCGGTTGTAGGCGATCCCGCCGCCGGAGCCGCCGAGTGTGTAGCTGGGGCGAATAATGATGGGGAAGTCCCCGATTAAATCGTCAGCAGCCTTTAGGGCGTCGCCAAGGTTGTTGACCGTGGCGGAGCGGGCCACATCAAGCCCGATCTTGAGCATGGCCTGCTTGAAGATTTCCCGGGCCTCGCCCTTTTCGATGGCTTCCGGCTTCGCCCCGATCATCTGTACGCCGTATTTTTCCAGAACGCCGGCGTTAAAGAGGTCCATCGAGAGGTTGAGTCCGGTCTGCCCGCCCAGCGTGGGAAGCAGGGCGTCCGGCTTTTCCTTGTCGATAATCTTCTCCAAAGCTTCGACGGTCAGCGGCTCGATGTAGGTCACGTCGGCAAACTCCGGGTCGGTCATAATCGTCGCCGGATTGCTGTTGACCAACACTACCTTGTAACCCTCCTCACGCAGTGCTTTACAGGCTTGAGTGCCGGAATAATCGAACTCACAGGCTTGGCCAATCACGATTGGGCCCGAACCTATGATCAAAATCTTCTCAATATCAGTGCGTTTTGGCATAAAAAATTGCGCTAAAAGCTGGATGTTTTAAACGCCTATGCAAGCACGAACGCTAGCGTTGATGCGAGTTCGGGTTTTAGTGGGTCCAGAGCGCGCTTGCAAATTCCCGTTTGGTCGAAAGATTAGTAGCTATGTCCCGTAGTAAGAAGCCTGTCATCGTGGTCGCAATCTTTCTGGCGGCGCTAATGTTGCTGCCCCTCCTAATTTGGATGTTCATGAAGATCGGTAGTCCGGGCGATCCGATTCCTTCCGGGCAGACTGGTGCCGGAACGCCGACCCCCGAGCGGCAAGTCGCGGATTACGATCTTAGCCAGTTGGCCGACAAAGCAGCCAGATTGCTGGATGAAGATATCGCAGAGGCCTTGAAGAAGGGGGATCTCACGCTTGAATTTGTGGCCGGGCTGAAAAAAGAAGCGGACAAGGCCAACAGTGACATGCGCAGCGGCAAGCTTCGGCGGGCCAAAGAACGTTTTCTCTCGGTGGTGACTGCGGCTGAGAATGAACTTGCGGCCGTCGCTGCAGCGGACAAGGCACGTGCTCTCAAAGACAGCACGTATGCAGAGCTTCAGCGTCTGGAATACCTGCGTGCTTCGTTTGAGAACACCTACCGCGAGGCGGTCGAGTCTTACAATAAGGCCCTCCGCTCGCTGGAATCCGGAGCCTTTGTCCAGGCCGTGGATGAATTCGAACTTGCCGGTGCCATCCTCGGCGATCTGGAGGCGCGCTCCATTCAGCAAATTGCCAGCCTGCTTGAGGCGGCCCAGGAAGCCCTGGAGCAATATGATCTCGCTCCGGCCCGCGAAGCATTTCAGGCCGTTCTTGAGATCGACTCGGATAATCGTGACGCGACTAATGGCCAGACCATGGTGGCGGCGCTCGAAGGGATCGCGGAGGAGATCAAGGCCATCCGTGCACTGGAAACAGAGGGTAAGCTCGAGGAAGCGCTGTCCGCTTTGGACCGTCTGGCTGCCGACCATCCCAATAATCCCTTTATTAAGAATCAACGCAGCTCGCTGGAGAAACGAATCCTGCAGCGCAACTTTAACAAATTGATCGAGAGTTCGGTTGCTGCCGAGAAAGCCGGTGATCTGGGGGCAGCGATTGCCGATCTTGAAGCGGCGCTGAAATTGAAGACGGATACCGCCCAGGAAGAGCGTTTGGCTGAACTACAGAAGAAATACAAAGCCGCCCGCCTGGAGACCCTGCTCGCGGACGGCTTTCAGGCCCTTAAAGACGGTCGTTACGAAGCGGCCCGCAATTTGTACAAAGAGGCTGTCGCGCTGGACCCCAATTCCAAAGAGGCCCGCACCGGGCTGGAAAAAGCCTCCAGTCTCTATCTTGCCAACATACGCTACAGTCAGAATGTCGCCAGTGCAGAGCGTTATATCAAAGAAGGGCGCTATCCCCTGGCGGCCAAATTATTTAATCAGGCCATGACGAGCCGGCCCGCCAAGTTGGCCGCTGCGCAACTGAAGAAAGAGGAAAGCATCCGCAAGACGCTGGAGGCCCAGAGCGAGGAGGTCCCGGTTACCGTCGAATCGGATGGACGCACCTACGTCAGCATCATCGGTGTTCTGCCTCCGGATCGGTTTAAAGAAACGGACCTAAAACTCTTTCCCGATGTCTATAAAATACGGGGTACCCGCAAGGGCTACAAAGACGTGGAAAAAGAATTCAAAGTGGATGCCAGCAAAGGCAGCCAAACGGTTACCATCGAATGCAGCGAGAAGATATAAGACCGATTCGCGGAAAGTTTGAAGCCAGGCAAACTTTCATGTCTGCATTTGGCTCTACGGGCCGGGGTTTCTCACGATGTTTTATAATCCCCGGTTTTCTTCTGTTGCCAATTTTTTTGGGCGCGGCACCCGATCCGGATCTTTTTGACGGGCGAGTGAGCCAGCAAGAAGCCAGCGGTAGTTCCGCATCCGGCACAAGTGACGGGGCCGGGGCCGCAACCGCCGAAGGGGGTGGGGCGCAAACCACCGCTACGGAAAATGGGGAAACAGGGTCGAGTTCGCAGACGACATCCACCGGCGGTGAATCCTCCGAACGGGATTTGAACGAGATCGGACAGATCGGCGGTGGGCAGGAGGTCTCCGGTTCCGGCAGCAAGTCCTCGTCATCGGGTGCTTCTTCTTCAGGGCAGGACAACTCGTCCAGTATTCCTTCGGGGACAGCAGGCGGTGCCGGTGGTTCGAGCACTACGGCGAGTTCGAGCACGGCCACAGGTTCCGGCGGTTCTTCCGGCAGCGGTGAGGAGCCGCGCGATTTCAGCGAGATCGGAGGGATCAGCAGTACCGGCGAACAGGGCGTCGAAGTGAATACTTCGAAAAGCTCGCCCTCTCAGTCGACCGGTGCGACAAGCGGCCAGACCGGTAGTGCTTCCAACAATCAAACCAATCAGGGGCAAGGCACGGGTAGTGGCGGTTCTCAACCTTCCGTCGGCAGTGGTTCCGGTGACCTTGGCGATACGCTCCCATCCGGCATATGATTTCGATAATGATCAATTTCAAGGAAGCATTTTTATGCCTCCTGATGCTCTGCCTCTTGCCGCTATCAAGTCATGCAGTGCGCGTCATTGAGGCCGGCGCCATTCCGTTTACTTCCTTCCTCTCCAAGCCGGATTTTGACCAACGTTATCCGGGTAAGGAAGTTGCCGACCCGGCCAATTTGGAACCGGGCTGGTATGTCATCTATGAGCACGAATCGCTCAGTTATTACTTTGGCCCTATTCTGCTCGAATCAACGGGGCGGGACTATCTTGAACAATTGACCGAGACCGTCGATGCCGCCGTCGCTCAGCGTCCCTCGATTCAGGATTATCGGCTCGAACTCAGTTATGAGCCCAGCCAAAACAATACGTCTACGGGTTCATCAGATAGCTCTACGAGTACAAGCAATCCGAGTGGTGCGTCCGGCAGTCCGCAACCGGCACCCAAGCCAAGTATCTGGGATTTTTTCCGCCGCTTGTTCGGCTTTTAGTAAAAAGTCTCGCGATACGTCAGGGTTTAGAGGTAGAGCTGGTATCAATGAATGATTCCGAACAGACGGCCCAGATTTCCGAAGAAGGCGAGGTCGGTATTGTTGAGTATCAGGATTTTGTTTCCACCGAGCCATTTCACTTCGAGTCTGGGGGCAGTATCCCTGAACTCCGGCTGCGCTATGAAACCTACGGACACCTCAACGAGGCCAAGGATAATGCGATCCTGATCTGTCACGCCCTCACCGGCGATCATCATTGTGCTGGGGTTTACAGTATGGATGAGCGCAAACCCGGCTGGTGGAATTTTATGATCGGGCCGGGTAAGCCGATTAATACCTCGGAATATTTTGTGATTTGTTCGAACGCTCTCGGTGGCTGTCAGGGTAGCTCCGGTCCGGGGTCGATCAACCCGGAAACCGGGAAGCCCTACAATCTGGATTTTCCGAAATTGACCGTGCGCGATATGGTTCGTGCGCAATCCCAGCTCATCGATTCGCTGGGGATTGACCGCTTACACGCGGTTGTGGGTGGCAGCATGGGGGGGATGCAGACTTTCCAGTGGGCGATCGACTATCCTGATCGGGTAGGGCGCTACATCGCGCTGGCCTGTGCGGCACGGCACAATGCGCAAACCATCGCCTTCAACGATACCGGGCGGCAGGCGATCATCACTGATCCGGGTTGGCAGAACGGCAACTACACGGCCGAGAACGGTCCTGATCAGGGTCTCGCCGTCGCGCGTATGATGGCCCACATCACTTATCTCTCCGATGTGGGCCTGGAGCACAAGTTCGGACGTAAGCGCCGGGCCTCGGCCAAGGAACATTTCGATATTGAATTCGAGGTGGAGAGCTACCTGCGCTATCAGGGGCAAAGCTTTGTCACCCGTTTCGATGCCAACTCCTACCTATACCTGACCAAAGCATTGGATCGCTTCGACCTGCATGCTCCGGAATCGCTCGACGACACCCTCTCGGGAGTGACTGCCCCGGGTCTGGTGGTGGGCTTCACCTCGGACTGGCTCTATCCGCCGCAGGGGAACCGCGAACTGGTCGAGTCCCTGCTGCGACTGGGGAAGGATGCGAGCTATGCTGAACTGGCGATGGACTACGGGCACGATTCCTTCCTGGTCCGGGCGCCCAAACTTTACGATTTGATTCGAAGATTCCTGCACCGTTAAGTCCCCGCTGAAGTATTCCTTCATTCGTACAAAATTGTTTTTATGCATCCGAAAAATCCTAAAAAGCGCCAGGCTGACTTTCAGGTCATCGCCCGTTGGGTGAATAAGGGCGAGCGCGTGCTCGATTTGGGCTGCGGGCGGGGCGTCTTGCTCGAATATCTCAAGCAGACCAAGGGGGTTTATGGCGTCGGGGTGGACATTGACTTCGATAAAATCCTCAGCTGCGTGAAGCGTGGAGTTCCGGTCTATCAGGGGGATGTCAATGAGGTGCTGGCCAGTTTCCAGGATAACGCCTTTGATCGGGTTATTTTCAGCCGGACGGTGGAGCAGTTCGACGCGCCTGATGCGACCTTGCGCGAAGGCTTGCGCGTGGGAAAGCGCGTGACGGTTGGTTTTGTCAACCACGGCTTTTGGAAGAACCGTCTCAATAAAGCGGTCTGGGGTCGCCGTACGGTCAACGAAGTTTACCCCAACCCCTGGCATGCAAGCATGCCGGCCAATCCTTTTTCCGTGGCCGAATTCGAGGACTATTGTCAGATCAAAGAAATCAGTATCGGGAAACGGGTTTATCTGGCGGGGGATTGGCGCAGCGAGGGCACGCTTTTTCCTAATTTACTTGCCGGTTACGCCATATACGATTTGGCCAGTTCAAACTGAATCATCGAAAGCATGCCCAGCTCCACTGCCACTGAAGAACTGGAAACGAGCATCCAGCAATTTTACGAGCGGTATTCTGCCAAGAGGGTCGCATTGGCCGCTTTCATGGTGGGGGTCTTTACCATCGGTTTAACTTATGTTGCCTATGCAGTCACGACTATGGCTCTGGTGGGGATTATTGTTTTCGGTGTCGTCGGTTTAATCTCGGTCAATCTGACCATGATCTATGTGGTCCCACCGGCCAGAAAGCTCACGGAGTCGTGCGAGATGATTTGCATGGCGATCCGTGAGCCGTCGCGGATCAAGTCGGCCGACGATAAGGGGGTCCGGCTTGCCGATAAGGTCGGAGAAGTGCACGCGCTGAGCGGTCCGGATCTTGAAGTCTGGACCTCCAAAGTGGTGCCATATTTTATGCAGGTGCAGTCTGCGGTGGAGCCGGTGGCCCAGGCGAAGTCGGAACGAACGTTCACGCCTTCGGAGCGTCGTTACATCGAGGAGCGCCGCCGGGAAGTTCTGGAAATCGAAAAGCGCATCGAAGAAGAACGCAAAGAACTTGAGAAAGAGCGCAGAGAGCTGGAAAAGCGCAGCGCCGAGTTGCGGGAGTGGGAAAAGAAACTGAAACAAAAAGAGGCTGAAAGCGAGACAGAGGAAAAGTCAGCCGCTGGTGCCAGTCCGGAAGCGGCGCAACAGTAGCCGAACCGGCGTGGCCGATGTTCAAGTATCCCGCTGCCTGAGTGTAGCGGCGATATCCTTGAAGAGCGATTCCTGGCATAGCATGCGATGGTGCAGCGGCGCGTAGATGAGTCGATCTTCTGAACCGGGTAGCTTTGAACTGCCACTGGGGATCACCAGTAGATCAAACGGAGTGCGATAAGTGCGAATGTCGATTTGGCTCAACTTGTTAAGATCGGCATTCAGTTCACGTATAAATCGGCTGCCAAAACGCATGTCACGGGCGGCTTTTCCGGGCCAGACATGAGCCGCTAATGTGCCACGTTGTGGGCCGGAGATGTTGAAAAAATAGCGAACGCGTTCCAGACCGCCGAGGCGCTGCAGGTAATAGCGGCTGATCAGGCTGCCCATGCTGAAGCCGGCCAGGGCAAAGGGCCCCGCTTCCAATGTTCCCTCGATATAAATCCTCAGCTTTTCCGCGAGGTCGACCAGTCCTTCGGCACCATTTGCGGGCAAGAGATCAGGTGTGTAGCAACTATGCCCCTCCTCGTTGAGATAAGAGGCCATCCGGCGGAAGACTTTTCCGCTGTCCCAGATTCCGTGTACGAGAACGATTTGCATGGGATACGTACCTTGACCTTCTAGTTTCGTGATGTGGTGCGCTGACGTAAAACAGGTGTACGGTTTCTAGGTTTATTGAAAATTTGCTGGTCGATGGTCTGATTTGGCAGAATCTCTTCGAACTTAATTCTTCCGAAGGCTGCGTTTTCAGCCAGCAGGTCGATCTCGCTGGGTAACAGTACGCCGCCTGTTTTTTTGAACTTGCTTGCACGATAGTCCATGTATTCGCGCACGCCGGCCAGTTCGCCGAAACCACCCCAGCGGAGAACGAGGAATTTTTCCTGGTCGAAGTAAAACCAGCTCCGCTCGTCTTTCTTGCCGTAGCCGACCACCACATGACAGGGCCGTCCACCGACTTTGGCCGCGCCCTGGTATTGAAAAGTGTAGTCCGCGACCGTGGGCAAGACAAAGGGCTGCAGCAGCCAACGCTGGTTGGAAAAATGGATGGCTTCCTGTCCGGAATAATCTTCCGGGTCCTTCATTTCCGGCCTGACTTCCTGTCTCCAGGCCTTGAGCCCGTCAAAGACGAAGAGTTCTTTGTAGTCGCGCCCGAGATGACGCCAGGTCAGTGTTAAGTGGCGCTTACCATCTTGCAGTTCGATCAGTTCGAATTCCTTGACGCGACCTGCTTCGGTCAAACTGCCGCGTGCCAGAACATTTCGTAGCGTATCATGGGCATCCGCACCTCCGGTTACGGTGAGATAGTTTTGAATCAGCTGCCGGCTGGCCGCGTCGGTTGTGTCGGGACGGGCTTTCTTGGCTGTTTCTGGATCGGGGGGCGTTTGCTGGGCGCTCAGGGTCGCGAGGCTGCAAAGGATCAGCAGAAAAGAAGCGAAGCAGAGGGGCAGGCGGTAGCACATGGATGGGGCAAAGTTTAGGGTTTTCATGGTCTGTCAGTGAATTATGTTCCGCCGAAGCTAAATCTCAACACGATTTCATTTTATGCGTATCCTAATAACTGGCGGTGCCGGCTTTCTCGGCAGTCATCTTTCCGAGCGGCTTCTTAACGAGGGCCATGAAATTATCTGTCTCGATAATTTTTTCACCGGGCGGAAGCGTAATATCAAGCATCTGCTGGAGCACCCTGATTTTGAAATGCTTCGACATGACGTGATCGATCCCTTCAAAGTCGAGGTCGACCAGATCTACAATCTAGCCTGTCCTGCATCGCCGGTGCACTACCAGTATAATGCGATCAAGACGATCAAGACATCCGTGATGGGGGCGATCCACTGCTTGGGCTTGGCCAAGCGAACCAGAGCCCGTGTTTTCCAGGCCTCGACCTCCGAGGTTTATGGTGATCCGGACGTCCATCCCCAGCCCGAGTCCTACTGGGGCAAGGTTAATCCCATCGGGATTCGTTCCTGTTACGACGAGGGTAAGCGCTGTGCCGAAACCCTGTTTATGGACTACCATCGCCAGAACGGCGTCGATATTCGTATCGTCCGTATTTTTAACACTTACGGGCCCCGTATGTGCCCGGACGATGGCCGGGTGGTTTCCAACTTTATTGTGCAAGCCCTCCGTGGCGAGGATATCACGGTTTATGGGGAGGGGCAGCAGACCCGTTCCTTCTGCTACTGCGACGACCTTATTGAAGGTTTTGTCCGGCTGATGAACCAGGATGAGGCAATCGGACCCATGAATATCGGCAACCCGGGGGAGTTTACCATCCTCGAGTTGGCGGAGAAAGTCATCGCCCAGACCGGTAGCAAGTCGAAGATTATCCACGAAGCTCTTCCGGCCGATGACCCGCAGCAACGCCAGCCCGATATCACCGAGGCCCGCAAGGTTCTGGGCTGGGAGCCCACGGTTTCCCTGGATGAAGGATTGAAGCCGACCATCGCCTATTTCGACAAGCTTCTCAGCGAGTCCTGACCGGAAAAGCTTCCCAAGGGAGTCTTTCAGCTCGAAATTATCTGCCGAAAAAGGCTTGCACCGGGGGAGTGACTGCCTACTTTCCGCCTCTTTTCCAATTTTAACCAGTTCCAGCCATGCCCAGAGAACACATCATTTTAGAATGCACCGAAGCCCGCGGCGAGGGGAAGCCCGTCTCCCGCTACATGTCCAGCCGTGACAAGCGGAAGCAGCCCGACCGTGTTGAAAAGAAGAAATACAACAAGTTTCTTCGCCGTCACACGCTGCACCGCGAAATCAAAAACTAAGCTTCGCGCAAACTCTTTTCAAAAAGCCCGTCGGACGACGGGCTTTTTTATGCAACCGCGTCGGGGGGCCGCTCGTTTGACTCCCGGGCCAGACGGACGATACCCCAGATCGCAATACCGAGTCCGGCCAGGGCGAAGAGCGCGGATAAACCGATTGCGGCGAAAATCTTGCCCAGGAAGCTCAAAAATCCGAATTCAGAGAAGGAAAAGACACGGGGCTCAAAGCTTCCGGAAACATTAACACTCACAAGGCCGGGCTCCGGGACATCCACATAGCCGATACTGTTTTTAATGCTGTTGCCCACGGTGGAGTAAATCGATGTGTTGGGTGTGAAGGGCAGTGTTTGACCCGCTTCGTCGCGAATTGTGATCGAGACTTCGTCGGGTAGGCTTTCGGACCTGTCATAACTTTTGCCCTCGAAAACGGTTTGGTGGTCGTTCCACAAATAATAACGCGCTGACTCGCCAACCTCGAATTCGTGTGAGCCCGGAACGATAAACTGTGGTTTATTTGAATCGTCGAGGAATACGGGCAGGATGAAGGCGGCCGGGACAACGGTGATGCCGATCATGAAAATTAGTATTCCGACAATCAGAGTTGGCAGGCCTTTATTCAAATTATCGATTTTTGATGTCTTGGCGGAGTGGTTTTACTATCAAGTCTATTTCCTGGCAGCTCTGTTATGTCAAAGCCGGAAAACAAGAGCAGGGGAGCGTCTCATTGCCGCCCAGCGCTCGAAGATGGTACTTTGAAACGCTTGATCATGATGTCGTAAAATAAAACCTTCAGGGTTTTCATTTCGAATTGGTATTTCCTGGGCTTACAGACTTGCCAGCGCACTCATGGCTTGCTTGCTTTCACGTTTCCAACTGCCCGGGTGGTGGAATGGTAGACACTGGGGATTTAAAATCCCTTGGCCGAAAGGCCGTGCGGGTTCAAGTCCCGCTCCGGGCACTTCGTTGACGACGCGGGCCTCGACCCCGCATGCGGGTGGTCCGGTTTCCCGCTTTGGCGGGAACCAGTCTTGTCGCTTCGCTCGGAACAAGTCCCGCTCCGGGCAAGCACCATGACCTACGCTGAAGCGCATGCAGAACTCTTGAAAACGCCTGATGGTACCCGGGCGAGAACCAGCCGCTCTTTCCGGGAGGGTTGACGACGGAAGCGCCTAAGCTCGCCAACCAGCCGGTGCTCGATCCCATTTCCACTGCCAGAGCAAAGGATCCGCACTTTGTGGGCGAAGCGCATCCCGTCAGCTGTGTCGACTGCCACGATCCCGAAAGTATGGCCATTCGGGTCACACGACCCGCTTTTGTCAATGGGATCGCGGCGCTCGCGCGGAGCGACGATCCTGTGCCGCATCTGCCCAGTATCGAGCGCTGGCGGGACGGGCTACGTAAGATCGAGTACGACCCGAATACTATGGCGACCCGGCAGGAGATGCGTTCGTTTGCCTGCGCACAGTGCCACGTAGAATATTACTGTGCCTCGAAGGAAACATTATTTTTCCCCTGGGAGCGCGGTTTGAAGGTCGAGCAAATCGAGGCCACTTATAACAACCATGAGTTCCCGGATGGCTCTCCTTTCCTCGATTACCTGCATGGCGAAACTGGTGCGCCAACTTACAAGGCGCAACACCCCGAATTCGAGCTTTGGAGCCAAGGTATCCATGCCCGCAGTGGTGTGAGCTGCACGGACTGCCACATGCCTTACGAGCGAAAGGGCGCGGCCAAGGTCACGAGTCACTGGGTGCGTAGCCCGATGAAGAATATCAATAAGTCCTGCCAGACCTGCCATAACGTGCCGGAAGATGAACTGCGCGATCGTGTTGCCGCCATTCAGGGGCGAACCACCAAAATGATTGAGCGTTCGGCTGGAGCGGTCACGGATATGCTCGATGCGATTCTTGAGGCGCAGGCGGCAGGTGTGTCGGAAGAGGCACTTGCGCCGGCCTTGGAGTTGCAGAAGAAAGCGACCTGGCGTTTGGACTTTATCTCGAGTGAAAACTCGAAAGGGTTTCATGCTGACCAGGAAGCGGTGCGAATCCTTGCGGAGTCGATCGATTACAGTCGTCAGGCGCAAGCCATCGCCCTACGCTTGCGCGCCCCAAGTGCCCCAAAGCCGAAAGAGGCCACCGAGGCCGTCCAAGGGGTCAGCGAACTTTAACAATTGGTAAGTTCATGCGAAAATGGCTCCGGATCACCAGTTTCGGATTATTCCTCCACCTGTACCGTGATCTGCGTATTACTCCACTGCACGCCCGGCGTAGGGTTGGACCTTTGCTTTGGCGGTTCCTTGCTTGTTGAGGTGGCCTGTTGCCCGCTGCCAAAAAAGCTGGAGCGTGTGTTTTCACCGCCACCGGATGCCAAGCCAGGACCGCTTGTTTGCCAACTGGGTTTTTGCTGCAGTCGCGCCTCGGCTTCGCGCACCCAGCTCGGGCGATGGTCGACAGCGGTTTTGTTCTGACAGGCCGATAAAATGAGGATAAGCGTGAGCGCTCCGGGTAGAACAAGTACTTTGCCCGGCAACCGTCTGCCGGCCTGTCGCTCTGCGCTTGTTGCTGCAATTGCCATTTGCCTCCCTTTTGTATGAGCCCGCTTGCACCTTTCAATATTTTCCGATGTTGCCCCTGTATGATTTTCGGGGTGTGGCAGAAGCCAAAGACTTGCAGATCAATGAAGGTCGCCGGAGGCTTGCTTTATGTCCCGGAAGATCAGAAGCATGGTGTTCTATGTCTAATAAAAAGCGCGGAATTTGGACGGTTGTCTGCATTTATACATTGTTTCTTGCCGGTGCACTCGAGGGAGCCGGGGGCGGTGAACGGCCGGGTCTTATCATCCAATGGGATAACGATTTGCTAACTGGTACCGACGATGGCTATACCAACGGAGCACGGGTCGCTCACGTTCGCGAATTATCGCCGGACGGAGAGGGATTCAACCGGTTGCAGAAATTCCTGGAGAGTTTGACGGGTGTGGAGCGTGAAGGCGTCTTCGGAGATTGGCAATTTCCGGAACCCCGTATTGAACGCATCCATTATGGTGTCGGGCTGACGCAGCTCATGTTTACTCCCGGTGAACCGGAGTTTGTCAAGCCGCGCAGAGGGGAGCGACCCTACGCCGGTTGGTTGGGGCTGGAATTCTCCCTTCAGGCCAATGCGGGGCACTCTGCCAGCACGGCAACCCTTTCGGTCGGAACCACCGGGCGGCATAGCTATGCCGAGGAAAGTCAGGATTGGGTTCATCAGAATATTTCGGACAGTCTGAACTTTCAGGGATGGGCGACACAGGCCCCCTCTGAGCTTACGCTGAACCTGCACTTCGATCATAAACAGCGCATATCCTTTCTGGAGACGACTAACGACTGGCCGATACAAATTGCCGGATTTTACGAGTGGGGTGCGGCCCTGGGTAACTTTAGAACGGATACTTATCTCGGAGCGCTCGTCCGCGTCGGGCATAATCTGCCGGCCACATATACGACGCCCCGGGTTCAGCTGGGCAGTTTCACCAGTACCATCTTTTCGGAGGATTCACCTCAGGCAGGTGATTTTTCTTGTTACGGTTTTGCCTGTGCGCGCGGATATGCCGTCTTGCATGATATCTCACTGGATGGGCCTCTTTTTCGTGATTGGGAAGCGTCCGTGGATTCCGAGCCTTGGGTGGGTGAACTTGGTTTCGGTGTGGCCGCATCCTGGCGTTCGATGGAGATCAGTCTGGCCCACACCCTGCGCAGCCGGGAATTTGAGCACCAACTGAACCGGTCGCGCTTTGGTTCAGTCGTGCTACGGGTTGCAGCGCCTTTTTAGTTTGTCCGGAAGCTTAATTAACAGAGTTGCCAGCAAGCTTATTTATCCTAGTTTCATAGCTTATGCCTCTTAAGAAAGTAAACGTAACCATTCTGCTTAAAGAGAAAGGAACCACCGTATTTTGGATAAGTGACGATGCGACGGTAGATTCAGCTGTTGCTGAGATGAACCGGCATCGTGTTGGTGCGGTATTGGTAAAATCTGACGGTAAAGTCGTCGGCATTTTTACAGAACGTGATGTTTTGACCCGTATTATTGCCAGTGGGCGCGACCCCAAAACGACAACGATACGGGAAGTCATGACGGTGGACTATCAATCCATCACCAAAGAGACTTCGATCGAAGATGCGATGCAACTGATGACGGATAAGCGTGTCCGGCACTTGCCGGTTCTCGAGGGCCAGGAGGCCGTGGGTATGATTTCAATCGGTGATATTACACGCTGGCTTCTGAAGGTAAACGAAATGGAAGCGGAAAATCTTCGACGTTATATTTTTGACGAGTATCCAGGGTAGTGAGTTGGCTCGGTGGAATTACGCATATTCCGGGCGTAACAGACTGTAAATTCAGCCCGCTCGGCCGCTTAATTTGGTATTTTTATATTTTTCGGGTTGAATACTCCCGATCCTCGTCAACTTAGGTATGTATCAATGCCTAACGTTGTTGGAAATTTTATAAAAAGCTTGTTCGGTCGTAAAGACGCCGCCGCCATTGATTCTTTGGCGCCGTCGCCAACTGGTGGTTATACCGCGCCCGAGGTCTGGCTACATCCCGATTCAGAAGAACTGAAGAAGCAGACACTCCTCCAGGCCCGAAAAATCGAACAGCCGGTTTTCAGCATTGGCCGGAGAGTTTCGGATTCGGTGCACTATCCACACGACGATCCGCCGGATTTACTACTTGTGGAAAATCCGCCCTACACTTTATCCCGATCTCAGTGTGCCATTGAGGTGAGTCAGGACAAAGTGATCTTGCGGGATCTGGGCAGCCGTGCAGGAACCATGCTGGGTAAAAAAAGGCTGCGTAAAAGTGGTCGAAAGCCCAGTTCAGTGGTTGTTCCCAAGGGCTCACATTCCTTGATCCTGGGGCTGCGGGATGGTCCTTTCCGTTTTCGCCTGGAAGTTCGCTAGCGCGCAAGTTCCGGGTGGGGCAATCGGCTTGACTCGTGAATTGCCTTTGGTCGAAACTGCCGTTTCATTTTAACACTTAAAGGAAACCTTAAATTATGGCTGGAGTTGGCAAATTACTGAAACAGGCGCAGAAGATGCAAAAGCAAATGGAGGCGATCCAGGAGGAACTCGCCGAAACGATCCTGGAGGTTTCCAGCGGAGGCGGCGCCATCACTATCAAGATCAATGGCCAGGGCGACATGCAATCGATCAAGATCGATCCTGAATTTCTCAAGGAAGATGCTGAATTCGTTGAAGAAACTTTGTTGGCCGCCGTTCAGGAAGCCTCGGCCAAGGCCAAGGAAACCAGTGAAGAAGCCATGTCGGCCGTGTCCGGCGGGATGGGCGGCTTCCCCGGCCTGATGTAAATTCCGACGTGACGCCCGCCTACGAGAGCCTGCTTCAGCAGCTGAAACGCTTGCCCGGGCTGGGCTATCGCTCCGCCGAACGTATCGCGATGCATCTTCTGGTGGAGCAGCCGGAGGAGTTATCGGACCTGATTACGTCCCTTGAAGCGGCCAAATCCGCGGTGGGGCGCTGTGAGACCTGCGGCAATATCGCCGAAAGTGATCAATGCGCCATCTGCTCGGATGAGCGCCGGGACGTGACCAAAGTCTGTGTGGTCGAGCATGTGCCCGACCTGATTGCCATCGAGCGTTCGGGCGCGTGGAAGTGCGGGTACCACGTGCTCCATGGCAAGCTCTCACCCATCCACGGAGTCGGCCCGGAAAAGTTGAATTTCAAGAGCCTGGAGCAGCGCCTGGAGGCGGGGAACATTGCCGAGTTTGTGCTGGCGCTCTCCAACGATATTGAGGGCCAGGCGACTTGCCACTACATTCAGGAAGAGCTGGTCGGGGACCGGCCGATTGAAGTGACGCGTATCGGCTTTGGGCTCCCCAGTGGCGGCGGTGTGACGTTTGCCGACTCGGTCACCCTGCGGAGCGCACTGGAGTCCAGAAGGGCTTATCACTGATTCGTCCCCGTGGCCTGGCTTGCCAAAGCGGGGCTGTCCTGTGGCCCCGCTCGTAAAAACGAAAGAGCGCGTAAGACGAAACCAAACGGCAGAGGACTGCCGTATCTAAAGCGTGCATTTTAAAAGATCTAATAGGGTTGAAAATAAAGGCTCGCGCAGGACCGCTGCGCCACGGCGTAGCGGTCAGAGCGAAGACGGGCCCCCGGTCCGCACGAACATTCGTAACGCCTAGCAAGTTCTGTGCGCAGCGAGGACGCTGCTGCGCTACCTGCTTAAACCTTTTTGAAATTCATCCAAAACGTGCATCCATGTCGCCGAGCCAGTCTCTGGCTCCCCGTTTTCAAATCCTGGATTCGAAACAGAGCCTGTCCTTCAGGATGCGCGCGAATTTTGGAGGTCGCGGCGTTGCCCGGTCAGTCATGCGCCTCGGCGCACTCCTGACCGGCCGCCTTGAGCTGCTCCAAAATCGCGCAGCACAAAAAGGTCAGTCTTTTTTAGTAGTGGTATTACTTCACCGTCACTTCGATGTCGTAGCTTCCGTCCTCGTTTTTCTGTTCGACGTTCACGCGGAGCGGGGCGGATTCGTCATCAAAGCTGTCTCCGGCGTGAAAGGCGGCGTTGACCTTGTCCTCCCGCGGATGGACCGCCACGGCGTTTTGCCCGCTGGGTCGGGTGGCATCCACACTGTAAATCAGAACCCCGCCGGGCTTGGGCAGCTCCGACTCCTCCATTCGTAGCGGTTGGGCACATTCGACGACGAAGACTTTGCTCGGATTGTCCGGATCGTCAGCGGGGACAACGACCATTGAAATGCCGTCGTCTGCGTGCAGGGGAGTGAGTGTGATTTGATGCCTGCCCTCCTTTAAGTAGGTCTTACGCCCGGCCTCCAGCCAGCCGAACTTGTGACGGTGCCAGCCGATGAAGCCGTTGGCCCGTCCGGACGAAGACATGACATCCCAGGGTCCGAGGGGATTTCTCGGCGCGTCCGCGGGGACTTGGCTGGTGTAGGTATAGAGGTCGGGCAGCCCCATGCAGTGTGCGAATTCATGAGCCAGAACGTAGTAGCTCATGCTGCCCTGATTCAGGGCGACATTGATCTTTTCGCCGCGGTAGGGGATGGCCTTGTCGTCGCGTTCGCCGAAAGCGAAATTCCCCCGTCCGGGCATGCTGATCATGATATAGTCGTAGTCGAGCAGGTTGATTTCCGGATAGAGCGCGAAGGCGTCGACGAACATGTCACGGTGCCCCTCGGTCGTGGTGGGGTCGTACGCTTTATTCTCCTTCGGCATGCGCCGCCAGCCGTGGACCGGTTCGACCTCGACCGAGAATTTGCCGTAGGACTGCGCAGCGAACAGCTCTTGGAATTTTCCGTCGCCCAGCAGTTTTTTGCCCCGTTTCCGGGTGTCACCGTCTTCGGGGATATTGGGATAATCGACAAAGAGAAGCACCGCTTTCTTCGCCCCGGCGGTGGAATCGTAAATCAGGGGGTCGTTCGGTCCCTCGGTTTTGTAAACGTCGCCCTTGGTCTCGAGCGGGGGGATCGGATTCGTGCCCGCACCCGAAAACTGCAAGGTGGCGGCGATCAGTGCGGAGATGATGAGGAGTCTGAGCATGGGAAGGAGCAAAGCGACCTCGCCGGTATCGGCAACTATTAGTGTCGGATTTCCGGTTCATAAGCGGTGCATGGGAAAGGCGCAGCGTTGTATTGGGTGGTTGACTCAAGCTGAAAAAGTAAGCTACATCGGCTCAGCTTTGTTGAGACTTATCCAAGAAAAGAATGACTGAAAAAACCACTTCCTCAGAGACCTCGGGCGCACCGCTGGACCCTTCCGCGGTCAAGCAAATCAAACTGGCCAATGGCAGAAGCATGCCGGCCGCCGCTTACGGGACCTTCCACTCGGATTGGGCGCAGGACAAGATGTATGACGCCACCCTCGAAGCGATCCGGATCGGCTGGCGCCACATCGATACCGCCCGTGCCTACGAGAACGAAGATCTGGTCGGCGCTGCTTTCAAGGAAGCGATCAAGCGGGGCTACATCAGCTCGACCGACGAACTTTACGTGACAGGTAAGCTCTGGAACGGGCACATGAGCCCCAAGGATGTGGCCCCGGCGCTGGAAAACACGCTTAAGGACCTGGGCATTGACCAGATTGACTGTTACCTCAACCATTGGCCCTGGCCGAACGTGCACCCGCCGGGTTGCACGGGGGATCAAAAGAATCCGGACGCCGTGCCCTACATTCACGAAGACTTTATGGAAACCTGGGGCGAGCTGCTCAAGTTGAAGGAGGCCGGAAAAATCGTGGATCTCGGTATTTCCAACCACACCAAGGCGACCACCGAATTGCTGCTTCGTGACGTCTCGGAAAAGGATCGGCCGACGGTGAATCAAATGGAGATGCACCCCCTCTTTCAGCAGACCGAGCTCCGCCGCTACTTCGAGCTGAATGGGATCACCACCATGGGCTACATGGCGCTCGGCTCGCCGCATCGCCCGGGGCGCGATAAATTCAAGGAGCATCGCAGCGATATGGCAGATCCAGTAATCAACGAGATCGCCGATGAGCTCGGCATCTCCGCGGGTGATGTCTGTCTCGCCTGGGCCATTCAGCGTGAGAAACAGAGCGGCGGATTTGTCGCAATGTCGACCAACCCGAGCCGGATCCGGACGAATCTGAAGTGCGCTATCGAGGACTACCTGACTTCCGAGCACCTTGTGCGTATCAGCGGTGACGATACCGAGGACAATCCGGGTATCGATGCCAATAACCGTCTTATCTGGGGGCAGGTCTTCCTCTGGGAAGAGGCCGATAATGACTGGCGCGTGCTTTGGAACGACAGCCAGGTCTTTGAGACGCGCGAGAACTACCAGCGTTTCAAAGAATCCTGGGCCGAGCATCACAAGGTGCATCTCGAAACGACTTACCGCGGAGCATAAGCATGAAAGAAGTCGGATTTTTAAACGGACAGGTCGACGCAGCCCTGGCACGTCAGGGGCATATGGACTTGCTTATGGTCGTCGATGCCGGGTTCCCGGTGCCGGACCACGTCGAGCTGATCGATCTCGCCCTCAAGCCGGACACGCCGACGGTGCCCGAGGTTCTGGCGGAGCTGGCCAAAATCCATTCGGTGGAGAAGCTCGTGCTTGCCGAGGAGACCCGCCAGCACAATCCCACTTATTTTAAGAATGTCACCAGCGGTCCCTGGGAAGGTGCCGAGGTCGAGGTCATACCACACACCGAACTGAAAGTTCGCAGCCACGAAGTCAAAACCATCATCCGCACCGGCGATTTCACCGCATGGGCCAACATCATGCTGGTTTCCGGAGCCGGCGATCGCTGGAAGCTGGAAGTACCGCCGAAAGAATGATTGCCGCAAGTACCACACCGAGCGTCGCCTCGACGGCGACGGGCCTTCGCGAGCGAAGACGCCACGGCTGCTGCCCGTAACAATCTAACTAAGTCTTCCTCCCGCTTTTTCCTTAACCCCCAGTAAAAACCTATACCTCGTATTATGAGTATCTCACCCATCGATACCATCATCATTGCCGTTTATCTTGTCGGCATCATCTCACTCGGTGTCTTCGCCGGCTTTAAGAAGAACATTTCTTCGGAGGATCAATTCCTCGGCGGGCGTTCCCTCCGCTGGCCGGTGATCGGCGCGGGCTTGTTCTGTGCCAATATCTCCTCGATCCACCTCGTTGGTCTGGCTTCGTCTGGTTATCAGCACGGGATGGTCATCGGTAATTTCGAGTGGATGGCTTCCTTCTGTCTAATCCTGCTCGGCATGGTCTTCGCCCCGTTTTATTTCCGCAGCAAGATCACCACGCTGCCCGAATATGTCGAGAAGCGCTACAGCTCGGGCGCGCGGACTTTCCTGGCCGCGATCTTCATTATGTCGGCCCTGTTGGTGCATATCGGGATCAGCATGTATGCGGGGGCGAAGGTCCTGGAGGCCTTCTTCGGGATCAACTTTGTCATCTCCATTATCGGTATTTCTGTCGCGACTGCGATTTACACGATTCTGGGCGGTCTCAAGGGGGTGATGATTACCGACACGGTGCAGGCCGTCCTCTTATTGCTTGGGGCAGCACTTCTAACCTTCTTCGGGCTGCAGGCTCTCGGCGATGTCGGCATCACCAGTTGGGCGCAGCTCAAGGAGGCGGTCAAACCGGAACAACTCAGCATGATCCAGCCAATCGGCGATCCGGAAGCGGCTGGCCGGCTTGGCCTGCGCGAGTATTCCTGGTATTCCATTCTTTTCGGCTACCCGATTCTAGGTATCTGGTATTGGTGCACCGACCAGACGATCGTGCAGAAGATCCTTTCCGCTAAGACGGAAAAGGACGGGCGCGACGGTGCGATTTTTGCCGGCTTTCTTAAAATCCTGCCGGTCTTTGTTATGGTTTTGCCCGGCGTGATCGGCTACGTGCTTTTCAAGGAAAAGATCGGCGAGGACAATGATTCCACCCTCATGGTCATGATGACGGAGTTGCTGCCGGTCGGTGTGCGCGGCCTGATGGCGGCCGGCTTGTTGGCCGCCTTGATGAGCACGATTGCCGCCGCGCTTAATTCAGTCGCCACGCTGACCGCCGAGGATATTTTCAAGCGGCTGCGCCCAGAGGCAGCCGACCATGAATTGGTCAAGGTTGGCCGGATCACGGCAGCGGTTGTCATCGTGCTGGCGATGCTTTGGTCCAGCCAGGGCGCGAAGTTCGGCAGCATCTTCGAGGCGATTAATAAGATACCGATGGCTTTCGCCCCCGGTATTACCACGATTTTCTTGTTCGGCGTTTTCTGGAAACGGGGCAACCGTCAGGGCGCGATGGCAGCGCTGATGTTTAACGTGTTTATCGGGTTGATTTACCTCTGCATCGATATTCCCCTTGTTGGCACGACCCAGTGGATCAATAAGGAATTGGGCATCCCCTTCATGCAGGTCGGCTGGTATCTCTTCCTTCTCTCCAGTGTGATCTATGTGACGGTGAGTCTGCTGACACCTGCACCGGCAGCGGAAAAGACGGAGGGCCTCTGCTGGAGTCATCCGCTCGATGCCTTGCGTGGTAAACTTGAAGGCACGATCACCGATCCACGTGTCATGGCAGGTATTCTGCTGGTGATCATGATCATCCTTTATACCTTGCTGCACTGAGCCGGGAACAAATAAAAAATATCCGACCAAAGCTATTATTATGAATAATCAACTCACCCGTCGTCGTTTTCTCTCCTACGCCAGCGCCTCCGCACTTGGAGCCGCGTTTTTGCCGGCCGCTGCCTGCAAGGCGATGAGTCCGGTAGACAAGCGTTTCACCATGGGGCTCTCCCAATATTCCCTGCGCGAGCTGTTCAAGTCCGGCAGCCTCGACCCGCTGGACTACCCGCAGTTTTCCGTCGATAACTTTGGCATCAAGGCGATCGACTACTGGGAGGGTGGCCTGCCGGAGGAGAAGCTCAATGACATGGCTTACCTCGGTAAACTCCGCAGCCGTGCCGAAGCCGCCGGGTGCGATCCTTTTCTTCTGATGACTGGCGGAGTCAATGGCGCCGCCAAGAATCTGGACGGGAACAAAAAGGCGGTGCAGGCGATCAAGCGCACCCAGGCCCTCGGAGCGCGCTACCTGCGAATCTTCATGTGGACACCCGATAAAGGCGAGGAGGCCTCTGTCGCCCAGGGTGCTGTGGTGGCGATGAAACCACTGGCTGACGTCGCGGCAGCGCATGGCGTGACGCTTGTTGTCGAGCCGGGTGCCTCAAAGCGGAGCCAGAGGGGCGCGTTTCTGGCGAAAGTCTGTGGCAGCCTGAATCATCCGAATTTCCGCTTGATGCCCGATTTTGGTAAGCTACGCGGCGACATTTACGCCGGCACGAAGGCAATGTTACCTTACAGCTCGGTCATCTCCTGCAAGATGCACAGCTTCGACGCGGCGGGTAACCAGCCTGACTTTGATTACCCACGACTGATCAAGAGCATCGTGGCTTCCGACTACAAAGGCATCCTCGCCATCGAGTGGGAGGGCAAAGAGCTTGAACCCATCCCCGGCGTTCTGGCCTCGAAGAAGCTGATCGAGCGGTCGCTGGCTGCGGCTGGGGCCTGATCCGAATTCATGGATTTTCAACAAAAAGGGCGCCCCGGAAGAGGCGCCCTTTTTTGTTTAGGGGCTCCGCTCGGCGGATGCCCGCATCGCCGTTTAGGCGATGTTCTCTGTGGCTGCGCTATCACCGAGTCAGGCCCGAGACATCACCGGGGCCAGCTGCGGCTCCTGGTCGGAGGCGAGCGGAGCCCCTGCGTAGGAACCAGCAACACCGACACGGCGGAACGAATCCCAAAAGAAGGGACACCCGTGAAGGTGCCCCTTTTTTGTAAAAACTTTCGCCCGGCGCTTACCAGAAGATGATGTAGAGCGCGATCGTCAGGATAACCACCGCGATACCGGCCATCTTGGCAAAGCGGGATTCGGTCAGGTCGATCACGTCGTTGATCGGCATCTTTACCGGTTCGGCCATGGGCTTGAGAATCGTCAGGGTCAGACCTGTCGCCAGCACCGTGCCGACCGTGATGGCCATCCGGTTGAGGAATGCGATGTCCGAGGCGAAGAGCAGCAGGCCACCGTAAACGACGACGCTGGTGACGATGCCGACCACGCCGAAATAGCGGGGCGTCTTGGGCGAGAAAAAGCCGAAGATGAAGACCGCCAGAATGCCCGGGGAGATAAAGCCCTGGAATTCCTGAATGTAAGCGAAGATACTTCGGAAGGCATTGAGCTGAGGGGCAAACGAAGCGGCCAGTAGAACGAAGACAATCACCAGGGTACGGCCGACCTTCACCAGTTTGGCCTGGTTCTGTTCCTTCGTGAATTTTGCATACAAATCCATCGTCGCCAGTGTCGAAGCCGAGTTCAGCATGGAGGCCAGCGAGCTGATGACGGCACCGCAGAGTGCGGCCAGGACGAACCAGGAGATCCAAGGCATCGGCTTGATCAGGTTACGCACCAAGACGGGGAAAGCCGCGTCGTAGTCGTAGCCTTTTAGAGTGCCGGCCACCGCAACTTCAGGATTCTTGGTCTGGGCCTCGCTCACGACGGCGTTGATTTTTTCGGACACTTCCAACGCACTCATATCGGCCGGCAGTGTGACGGGAGACATGCCTGCCGCGGCGAGGTTACGCTGATAAATGCCAACTGCTTCCTCGCGGTTTACGGAGACATAATCCTCTTCCACTTTAAACAATGCGTCGGCCGATGCTTCGGCTACGACCGACTCATTAATGCTGGCCGCATTGGAGCGAAGGTCGTTGGAGAAGAGATTGAACGCCAGGATACCCGGAATGACCACGACAAAGGGGATGCAGATCTTGAGGAAGGCGGCGAAGACGATACCCCTTTGGCCCTCCGCCAGCGACTTTGCGCCCAGTGTTCGTTGCACGATAAACTGGTTCAAGCCCCAGTAGAAAAAGTTGGGGATCCAGATGCCGATCAGTAGCGCGGTCCAAGGCATATCGGGGTCGTCCGCCGGGCGCACCATGTGGAGCTTGCCGCCGGCGCCGTTCGCACCGACCACGGCTTCCGCTTCGCCTTCGACGCCGTCGTTCAGTAGCATAAACCTTTCGACCGGACCAGCTGCCTCAAGGTCCTGAACTGTCGCCTGCGAGTTGGCTACTTTAGTCAGGATCAATTCGTCGGCAGGCTTTTCACCGAGGTAATTGAATGCCAGGAACATGACGATCGCACCACCCAAAACGAGTGATCCGCCCCAGACCAGGTCCGTCCAGGCACAAGCTTTCAAGCCGCCGATGAAAACGTAGACCGCAGCCAGCAGGGCGATCGCCCAGCACATGGCGGTCAAATTACCGATTACCGGAACGTCGGCATAGTACTCGGAAACGAATTTGGCACCGGAGAAAATAACGGTCGAAGTATTGACAAAGACCAGTGTGAGAATCGCAGGGATCGACATCGCCAGTCGCGCGACTGAATCGAAGCGGTATTCAAGAAATTCAGGAATCGTGTAGATGCCCGCCTTGAGGAATTTGGGCAGGAACCAGAAGGCCACGATCACGAGGGTGATTGCCGCACACCATTCCCAGGAGGCGATGGCCAGGCCCTGCCGGTCCGCCGCGCCACCGGACATGCCGACGAATTGCTCGGTCGAGATATTCGCGGCAATCAGCGAAAAGCCAATCAACCACCATGTGAGTCCGCGTCCGGCGAGGAAGTAATCGGAAGCGCCATGCTCACTCTTCAGTTCTTCGTCGCGGCTTTTCCAGATGCCGAGACCAATGACGCCGACAACGGCGATGATAAATAGGGCTACTTCAAGTATGTTCATGTTGTTAGGATAATAAGATTTGCCTGCCCCTAGGCCGCTGTCCGGGGGTGAGGCGCTTAGGGTGTATTATAGAAAACGCTTTTTTGATACAGCACTGCTCCCGAATGTAAAGCAATGGCTTAGCCGATTTTTCGACTATGTCTCATAGTAGATCAGGCTGTCCCCGGGATTAGCTTCTATTGAATCGAACGGACTGCCCGAAACATTTTGACTTGCATCGAGAGAACCCAACAGACGAGATCATTTCAGAATCCGCATCCATCCATACTCCGCGAATTTAGAAAGATAAGAGAACCATGGCTAACGAACTCGAAGGAAAAACCGCCGCCGTCACCGGGTCGGCATCTGGAATTGGGCTTGCCAGCGCTGAAGCAATGCTGGCCGCCGGCGCAACCGTGGTCTTTGTCGACCGCGATGAAAAAGCCCTCGAAGAAATCTGCGGACGCCACGAGAAGGCTATCCCGCTCGTCTTCGACCTGCTTAATGCAGAGGAATGCAAAACGCTCCTGCCCAAGCTATTGGAGCTTGTCGGCCACCTCGATATTTTTCACGCCAACGCGGGCAGTTACATCGGCGGCGATCTGGTCGACGCCGACACCGATGCCATCGACCGGATGATGAACCTGAATTGCAACGTGGTGATGAAAAACGTCCACGACGTGCTGCCCCACATGATCGAGCGCAAGACGGGCGATATTATCGTGACCAGCTCGCTCGCCGCGCACTATCCGACTCCCTGGGAGCCGATCTATGCCTCCTCCAAATGGGCGATTGATTGCTTTATTCAGACCACCCGACGTCAGGTCTTCAAGCACGGTATCCGCGTCGGCGGTATCTCGCCCGGTCCCGTCATCACCGGATTGCTCAAGGACTGGTCACCGGAGAAACTTCAGGAGGCCAAGGATGCCGGCAGCCTCGTTGAAGCCGAGGAAATCGCCAACGTGATCATTTTCATGCTGACCCGCCCGCGCCACATGACGATCCGCGACGTCGTGATGATGCCGACGAATTTTGATCTGTAAGGCTGCGCTTGCGAAATCCTCTTCTTGAGGTTGAGCAGTGCGTTTCGCACTGCGGATCTGGGCAATGCCGAACGCACGCCTTCAGCTTTTCAGAAGTCTCCTTTAGATGGTTTTGGAAAGACACTAGGCCGGTTCACGTGCCGTATCCTCGGAGGTGCCGGTGCCATCGTCCTCGGGCGGATAGGCGCGGCGGTAACGTCTGGAAAAGTAGTGCGGCGAAAGGCCGACTTGGTGGGCGACTTCCGCCATGGTTTCGTAGTGCCCGCCTGCCAGGAACTCACGGCCTTTTTCCAACCGCCGAGTCAGGATCAGGGCGGACGGGGTCATCCCGTAGTGCTCGCGCACCCTTCATCTCGGTGCGGGCAACGCCTCCGGATCGGTTGTCGGTGATATCGTCAATCATGGTACCGTGGCTTTCAACCGCTCCGACGACTATACTTTTCCGGGAGTGATCAGTGGTTCGGGGGCGCTCATACACGACGGTTCGGTTCTACGTTTCAATGCCCCGCAAAGCTACGAAGGTCCGACCCGGATTAACAGTGGCGTGTTGGTGCTGCCCTTTGAGATCGAGCAGGGCCTCTCCAGTCAGACGAAGGTCGACATCGCTTCGGGAGCCATCTTGGATATTTCCAACAGCCCCTTGACCATCGCGGGCCTAAGTGGAGCGGGTTCCGTTTACAGCTTCAGAAACAGCAACCCCAGTGCGGGGCATCTCACGATCGATACCGCGGCCGAGCAGTTGCAGGTATTCGACGGTGTTCTTGGATCCACTTTTCCTGACTTTGCCGTTACGAAAACGGGCGAGGGGACCCTCACGCTTACTGGAGCGAATACCTACACCGGCGCGACGACAGTGAATCAGGGGCGGCTCGAATTCACCAATGGTTTGGTGGCGGCGGGGGCCGGTATCCTGGTCGCGCAAAACGGCATACTCGCCGGCGGGCAAACGATCGCCCGCAACCTGAGCAACGATGCGGAGGTCATCGCAATGGGCGAAACGCCTCTCACCCTGACGGGCGAGTTGTCGGGGACCGGTCAATTCACCGGCGATTTTGTTTTCGCCGGGACGACGCGCCCCGGGAACAGTCCCGGCTTGATGACCGTTGACGGCGATCTGGCACTCGGTGCCGGACACATTTTTGAAGTAGAGATCGGAGGCTATGAGCGCGGGACCAGCTACGATGCCGTCGACGTCAGCGGAGCGCTGGACCTGGACGGCACCCTGCGTGTTGTTCTGGTCGACGGGTTCGTCCCTGCCAAAGGCGACCGATTTCGCATTTTTACCGCGTCCTCGTACACGGGAGAGATCGCGGCATTGGATGTCGCCGGTGCGATTCTGCCGGGGCATCTTCGCTGGGACGTTTCCGAGTTGGGTACGTCTGGGGTCCTGAAGGTGCGGGGGCGGACCTTCGAGGAATGGGCGTCCGATTTTTCCGTGTCAGCCACACCTGGCGCTGATCCATTGCAGGAGGGCGTCCCTCTCTTGATAAAATACGCCCTCGGTCTCGACCCAAACGTCCGCGCCGCCCCGGCTGATCTGCCCGACTTTGCCCAGTGGTCGGAAGGTGGCTCGGATTATTTGGCCGTTCGCGTGGCACTGGATCCCCTGACGGAAGGCCTCTCCGTGACCGCTGAAATTTCCGAAGACCTTGAAAGCTGGAGTGAGAACGATGTGCTGCGAATCGAGGATACGGATAGCCTGAAGCACTTCCGAAACGTCGATCCCGTGGGCGAATACGAACGGCGGTTCATTCGTCTCCAGATTAGCCTGGAAAGTGCGCCGTAAGTTTCGGGCACTTCCCGAGGGTAATTTTCGGGATCTGCTCATGTCATCTTCAGTCTTGCATCGGTTTTAAAGCCCCATCCACTGAATGTGTGTCTGGCATGAAGCCAGCCGTTCCCCTCGTGTTCGGCGTTGGCACACAAGAAACTGATGGCTGAAAAAGATAATAAGCCCCCTGCCAATGCCGTCGTCTGCCGCACCGGGGCTGACTGCGACGACCTGGATCTGAAGCTCTCGAAATCCTGGCTGCGGATTGCGGTGGCCGGGGTCTTTGCCGGGCAGGGGATGGTTTTTTCGCTGGCGCTGAACATGACGCCTCCGAACTACGGCTCAACCGCTTACTGGCTGCTCCACGGTCTGTTGATCTTCTCGTCTCTGGTGGTGATGGGCTTTCTGGGTGGGCCGCTCTTTGCCTCAACTTGGGGGATGCTGCGTTCGCGGCGGCTGTCGATCGAGGGTTTGTTCACGCTTAGCCTGGTCGGTGCCTTTATCGGATCGCTGGCCGGTTCGCTGACGGGGAAGGGGAGTGTTTACTACGAAATTGTTTCCATCGTTATCGCGATTTACACTTTCGGGCGCATGTTGAGCCTGCGCTCCCAGGCCAAGCTCAGGGCGGAGAGCAGTCAGCTGCGGGAGCGTTTTGATCGGGCGGTTCTTCTGGACACGGAAAGCGGACCGCGCGAATTGCCGGTTGCCGAGGTGAAGAAAGGGCAGGTCGTGCGGGTGAATCCGGGAGAGCCTTTTACGCTGGATGGCAGGGTGCGTTCGGGCGTGGGCTTCGTGCGGGAAACGTCGTTGACCGGTGAACCGCTGCCGGTGGTGCGTCGGGTGGGGGATCCTGTGAGGGCCGGCACTTTTTCGGAAGACGGCAGTTTTGAAGTGGAGGTTCGGGCCGTCGCGGGGGAGCGGGAACTGGATCGTATTCTCGATACGGTGGAATCTTTCTTCGGCAGGCCTTCAGAGTTGCAACAGCAGGCCAACCGACTGGTGCAATACTTCCTGCCGATCGTCGTAACGGTTTCGTTGCTCACGGCGGTGTTTTGGAGCTTTGCCGGGACTTGGATGGATGCGGTCTTTAACAGCATGGCGGTGTTGCTGGTGGCGTGCCCCTGTGCCTTGGGCTTGGCCACGCCGGTCGCGATTTGGAACGGTTTGTATCGGATGGCACGGATGGGTTTGGTGAGTCGGGACGGGGCGCTGATTGACGGCTTGGCGCATGCCCGAAGCATCTATTTCGATAAGACCGGCACCTTGAGCGAGTCCGATATGCAGATTGGCGAAGTGCTGCTAGTGTCTGAGTGGGAGTCACGGCGCGCTGAATTACTGGCTGCGGTGGTGGCTGTCGAATCGCGGGTGAATCACCCGGTGGCCCGCGCGCTTGCCCGTCTGCTGCCGGAGGACGGGAAAACCACACCAACGATTAAAGAATTGAGATTGATTCCGGGGGCCGGGGTTGAGGCGGAGGTCGAACTTGCGGGGTCGAAGGCGCTCATTCGTATCGGCGAGGCGGGAGATCGGGCGGAGGCGCATGATAAGCTGGATCGCAAGCTACTTATGCAGGGTGGCAAACGGATCTACGTTACAGTCGATGGCCTTGCTGTAGCGGTTCTGGTATTGGCCGAGCAGGCGAGGAAAGGCCTGCCGTCCATGTGGTCGCAATTGGAGGCTCTGGGTATTCAATCAGTCGTCCTGACCGGTGATCCGGATCCGCATCTTGAGATACCTGACTCCGTGCCGGTGCGGGCCGGACTGACCTCTGCAGATAAAGCCGAAATCATTCGTCGGGCGGTTGATTCCGGTGAAATGCCTTGTTTGGTTGGGGACGGGATCAACGATGCAGCCGCTATGTCGATTGCGTCGAGCTCGATTTCCATGGGCAGCGGTACAGGACTTACGCAGTCGGCGGCAATGGGGCAACTTCAAGACGATCGCCTGGAGTGCCTGCCCGATGCAATACGGCTTGCGAGAGGAATCCACACCCGGCTGCGGGGAAATCTGATTTACGCGGCGGCATATAATATTCTGGGGATGAGTCTGGCTGTGGTGGGCTGGTTGCATCCGGTTGCGGCGGCCCTTATCATGCTGGTTTCCAGTGCCTTTGTTACCCTCCGGGCATTGCGGGCATAAGTTTTGTTTAAGAATTTATGCTAATAATCCCAATAACATTTAAACTTATGGGTAAAAAACGGTTGCCATGACAAAATCCCACCATTTTGTTTGCCCGCTTAACTAACCGATGGACGACAAAACACCTACTACTCGCAAGGCCTTTTTCCAGAAGGCCGGTCTGGCGCTTGCCGGCGCGTTTGCGCTGACGACTGCCTCAAGATCCGCTTCGCAACCTGCGAAGGGAAAGGCGGCAAATGAGTTGACGTCTGGCCCGCTCCATCGGATCCGACCGGCTCAGGGGACGGTTCAACGCAAAATCTAGCGTCTGCTTCGCAGTCCTTCGCACCGTATTTAGAGGTAGTTATGGCAAACGTATTTCCAAAGTGGGTCAACACGCTCCCGATTAAAATTATCATTGCGATCATTCTCATCAAGACGGCCGTCGTTTTGGGAGTGACCTACTATTTCACACCGAAATATACCCGTGCGGGCTACGCGCCGACGCAGCCGGTCGCATTTAGTCACGCCTTGCACGCCGGTCAGCTTGAGATCGACTGTCGCTACTGTCACACCTTCGTGGATCGCTCCGAGCACTCCAACGTGCCGGGCTCCAATGTCTGTATGAGTTGCCACAGCATGGTACAAAAAGACAGCCCGCAACTCGCTGCCGTTCGTGACAGTTATGAATCGGGAGAGCCGGTGCCCTGGGTGCGCATCCACAAGACGCCCGACTACGTTTACTTTAACCACTCCGTCCACGTAAATCGGGGCATCAGCTGTGTCGAGTGTCACGGCGAGATCCAGAAGATGGAAGTCGTGCACCACGCGAAGCCACTTTCGATGGGCTTCTGTTTGGAGTGTCACCGCAACCCGGAACAATACATCCGTCCGGTCGAAGAGGTTTACAATCTCGACTGGGAACGCCCAACCGATCCGGAATCTCTGGCCGAGCTGCACAGCTTCGTGCATGACTGGAAGGTCAATCCGCCGCAGAGCTGCTCCGGCTGCCACCGTTAAACCGACTTTTTGTTAAGATGAACGAATCCGAACTATCTGGACCACGTTACTGGAAGAGCCTCGATGATCTCGCGGAGACCCCGGCCTTCCGCGACTGGGTCGAGCGCGAATTTCCTGCCGGAGCCTCCGAGATGGAAGGCGTCAACCGTCGTCATTTCATGAAGATCATGGCGGCCTCATTTGGTCTTGCCGGCCTCGGCATGGCAGGCTGCCGCCGCCCGGAGCAAACTATTTTGCCCTACGCGAAGCAGCCGGAGAATGTCATTCCCGGCGTGCCGGTCTATTTCAGCTCCTCCATGCCTGGAGCCCATGGTAACATGCCGGTCATCGTCGAGACGCATCAGGGACGCCCGACCAAGATCGAGGGCAACCCGAGCTACAAGCCCTACGGCGGCGCGACGGATAATTACACCCAGGCCAGCATTCTCGACCTTTACGATCCCGACCGCGCCACCAAAAGCCGCGCGTCCGGTGCTACACTTTCCGATGCCGCCGTGCGCGACCGATTGACTGCGCTGAGTGAGGCTCACAGCTCGGACGGGGGCAAGGGGCTCGTTTTTCTCGCTGAGCCGAGCACGTCTCCCAGCCGTGCCCGTTTGGTCAAGGCGATCCAGGCAAAATTCCCCGAGGCGACCTGGACGGAATACGCCCCGCTTGCGGCCGCACCGACCGAGTCGGTTACTGCAAAGCAAGGCAACAAGTCGCTCCGAAGCTTGCCCAAATTTGAAGAGGCCAAGCGCGTTCTTTCCATCGATGCCGACTTCCTGGGGAAGGATGGTAACATTGCCGACTCGAAGGGCTTCAGCAAAAACCGCAAGGTTAAGGAGTCGAAAGACGCGTCCAAGATGAGCCGCCTCTATTCGGTGGAGAGTGGTATGAGCACGACCGGAGCGATGGCGGACCATCGCCTGCGTCTCTCCACCACCCAAATGGGGGCGTTCACAGCCAAGCTTGCGCTTGCGCTGGGAGTCAATCTGCCAGCCGCAGCCAAGCAAGCGGCGGACTCCCTGAAGCTCGACGCGGCATGGGTTGCCGAGTGTGCAGCCGACCTGAAGGAATATAATGGCAAGGCACTTTTGGTCGCCGGACCGCACCTTCCCGAATCCGTGCATGCGCTGGTTCTGGCCATCAACGACGCGCTTAACGCCCCGGTGAATTACGTCGAAGTGCCCACGGCGGCAGCGGGAATCGAAGCCGCGGCCGCCCGCTTGAAGCAGGGTGCCAAGACATTGTTCATCATCGGAGGCAATCCCGTTTACGACGCACCCGCTGATCTTGATTTCAAAGCGCTCATGGCCAAAGCCGATGAGAGCATTCACCTCAGCTACAGCTACAATGAGACGTCCGCCGAAGCGGATGTGCAGATTGCCCGCTCGCACTACCTGGAAAGCTGGGGCGACGGCCGTACCTACGACGGCACGCTGGTTCCGGTCCAGCCGATGATCGAGCCGCTCTTCCCGACTTTCAACGAACTGGAAGTGCTGGCCCGCCTCGCCGGAGCTGAAGTGACGGACCCTTACTCCATCGTAACCAAGACCTTTGCGGCCGAAGGAGGCAAAGACTTCAACAAGTTCCTCAGCGACGGCCTGCTGAAGGATTCGGCTTACCAGAAGCAAGCACTCTCGCTCAGCGCCGGCGATCTCGCTTCCGCTCTGATCGCAGAAGAACTGACCGCACCTGAGCTCAGCGCCGACGCGATTGAAGTTCGCTACGAGCCCAGCTCCCACGCCTACGACGGGCGCTATGCCAACAACGGCTGGCTCATGGAAGTGCCGGACAGTATGACGAAGCTGACTTGGGATAATGCCATCCTCATTAGCCCGCGTCTGGCGAAAGAACTTCAGGAAGCTCAAGGCATCCCCATTTTTCCCGGGGCCGTTCCCATGAACAAGCAGGGCGGTTTCTTTGAAGCCTCGAAGGGCACTTTACAGAAGAACAAGGCTCAGTTTAATCGAGGCAAGGAAGAGGCGGTTGTCGCTGAAATCACGCTCGATGGCCGCAAGGTCAAGGCCCCTGTCCACGTGGTGCCGGGTCTCGCGAACTACACGGTTATTCTACCGCTGGGCATGGGGCGCACGCAAGTGGGCCGTGTCGGTACCGGTGTCGGTTTTGATGCCTACCAGCTTCGCACTTCCTCCGGTATGGGCAGTGCCATTGGTGCGGCACTCAAGCTGACCAGGGAAACGTACCGCCTCGCCAACACCCAGGAGCACTGGTCGATGGAGGGCCGTGCCATCGTTCGCGAAGGTACCGCCAAGTATTACAAGGAGCATCCGAATTTCGCCAACGAGATGGGGGTCGAGTCGCACGCGCCGGCCAACTATGGTAAGGATGATAGCAAGAGCCTGCAGAAAAAAGCCACGCATCAATACCGTGGTGGCTCCGCCTACAAACACCCTGAATTTCAAGGCCCTCCGCCCAACGTAAACATTTGGAAGGGCGAAGAAGCTCAGAAGAAGTTCCCCAAGACCCAGCAATGGGGAATGGCGATCGATTTGAACAGCTGCACCGGCTGTACGGCCTGCGTCGTGGCCTGTCAGTCGGAAAACAATATTCCCATCGTGGGCAAGGATCAGGTCCTTCGCGGTCGCGAGATGCACTGGATGCGCCTCGACCGCTACTTCTCCGCCGAGGACTACAAGGCCGATGAAGTGCCGGAAGACGTGCAAGTCTCTTTCATGGGCATGCTCTGTCAGCATTGTGAAAACGCACCCTGCGAGAGTGTCTGCCCGGTCAATGCCACCGTGCACGACCGCCAAGGTCTCAACACCATGGCCTACAACCGTTGTGTGGGCACCCGTTACTGCGCCAATAACTGCCCGTATAAGGTGCGCCGCTTCAACTTCTTTGATTGGAATAAACGCGCGCCCGGCGAGCACTACAAAGGCCCCTTCGGTGAGGTCGACGAACCGGAGCTGGAAAAGATGCGTGCCAATCCGAACGTCACCGTGCGTATGCGCGGGGTAATGGAGAAGTGCACCTTCTGCACCCAGCGGATCGAGGCGGCCAAGATCGACCAGAAGTCGAAGGCCAGCGCTTCCGGAGACATCCACGTGCCGGACGGCAAGATCAAGACCGCCTGTCAGCAAGTCTGCCCGACGGATGCGATTACCTTCGGCGATATCGCTGACCCGGATTCGGAAGTTTCCAGGATTAAGGCCAGCGACCGGAACTACTCCGTGCTCGGCTACCTCAACGCCCGGCCGCGCACGACTTATCTGGCCCGCCTGCGTAATCCGAACCCGAAAATGCCGGATGCCTACAAGAAGCCTTACGCCTATGCCGCTTACAAGAAGCGCTATGGCAGTGCCTCTCAAGGATCGAAAGACAAAGGTCACGATGCGAAGGCACACGACGACAAACATCACGAGGAAGCACATCCCGCCCACTAATTTAAGAACCCGCGCGAACTGAAAGAAATGGCTACGACATCACAGGAGATGGATCCGGCACAGGCCGCCTTGCTTGAAAAGGTGGAACCGGCGGAGCTCTACGAGCAGCCTCTCGTTACCAACAACCGTGACTTTAACTGGGTCACCAACAAGATTTGCGGCATCGTCGAAGCCGGCACCCCCACATGGTGGTGGGTCTGCATGGCGGTGGCACTGGCAACCGCATCCTTCACTGGTATGGGCCTGCTCTGGCTCGTCAGCACAGGTGTCGGTGTCTGGGGCCTGGCCAATCCGATCAACTGGGGTTGGGCGATTGTTAACTTCGTTTTCTGGATCGGTATCGGTCACGCCGGAACTCTGATTTCCGCGGTGCTCTGTTTGCTGAAGCAGGGTTGGCGGACTTCGATTAACCGGGCGGCCGAAGCCATGACGATTTTCGCGGTGGTCTGTGCGGGTATCTTCCCGCTCTTCCACGTCGGCCGGGTTTGGTTTGCCTGGTGGCTCTTCCCGCTGCCCAACGCCAATGCTATTTGGCCGCAGTTCCGCTCGCCGCTGGAGTGGGACGTGTTTGCGGTTTCGACTTACGGTACCGTTTCCGTGCTCTTCTGGTATATGGGCATGATTCCCGACCTCGGCACGCTCCGCGACCGCGCGGTGCAACGCCTCAAGGCCGGCGCCTACGAAGGCGCGACCGAGTTCAAGAAGAAGTTTGCCGAAGGTTTCGATGTCTTCCGCAAGTATTTCTACGGCATTTTTGCCATGGGCTGGCGCAACGCCGGGAACCACTGGCGCAACTACGAGATGGCCTACCTCGTTCTGGCCGGCCTCTCCACGCCGCTCGTCCTTTCGGTGCATACCATCGTTTCGTTCGACTTCGCGGTTTCTCAGTTGCCCGGTTGGCATACGACCATCTTTCCGCCTTACTTCGTGGCGGGCGCGATTTTCTCCGGTTTCGGTATGGTGCTGACGCTCATGCTCCCGCTGAGGGCAATCTTCGGCTTGCACGACCTCATCACCCAGCGGCACATCGACAACATGTGTAAGATCTGCCTGGGTACCGGTTCGATCGTGGGCTACGCTTACATCATGGAGTTCTTCATCGCCTGGTATGGCGCCAACCCCTATGAGAGCTTTGCTTTTATCAATCGTGCCTTCGGCCAATACTGGTGGGCCTACATCATGATGTTCAGCTGCAACGTGTTCACTCCGCAGCTCTTCTGGTTCAAGAAGGTTCGCCAGAACTGGGCGCTGGTTTGGGTCATGTCGATCCTGATCAACGTCGGTATGTGGTTCGAGCGTTTCGTGATTACCGTGACTTCGCTGGCCAATGACTTTCTTCCCAGCTCCTGGGGTTATTACTCACCGACGATTGTCGATATCTTTACCTTCTTCGGAACTTTCGGCCTCTTCAGTGTGCTCTTCCTGCTCTTCGTCCGCTTTGCCCCGATGATGCCCATCGGCGAGGTGAAGTTTGTCATGCCGCAGGGCGATCCGCACGGCCACCACGAGGATGAGAAAGGAGGGCACCACTAATGGCAACGCACAGCATCATCGCTAGTTTCAAGGACACGCCCAGCTTCTTCCATGCCGCGGAGAAGGTGAGAGACGCCGGTTACAAGAAATGGGACACCTATTCCTCCTTCCCCGTGCACGGGATGCCTGAAGCACAGGGGCAGCCGCGCTCCAAAGTGCCGGTATTCACCTTTCTGGGCGGTGTGACCGGTTTCACGCTGGGCACCTTTATCGTCTGGTATATGGGCGCTTACGATTACCCGCTCATTGTTGGGGGTAAGCCGTTCTTCAGCCCGATCTTCCCATTTCCGATTATGTATGAACTGACCATCCTGTTGGCGGCCTTCGGCACGCTCGGTGGCATGTTTATCACCAATTTACTCCCGCAGCATCACAACCCACTTTTTGAAAGTGATACCTTCCTCGAAGTCGCGGGGGACCGTCTTGTCATTGCCATCGAATCGCGCGATCCGAAGTTCGATTCGGCTGCCACCCGGCAGTTCCTTGAGGAAATTGGCGGAACCGATATCGAGGAGGTCTCTGCATAGAGAGAAGTGTCATGAGAATTTTCCTGATTATTTTCGTTTTCATTATCGCGGCCGTTGTCTCGATCTTCGGTTTCCGTGGTTCGCTCAGCGAGAAGACTCCGATCGAAATCTTCCCGGATATGGACCGTCAGGCCCGTTACAAGCCGCAGGGAGAGAACAGCTTCTTCGAGGACGGGCGCAACGATCGCCCCATCCCGGTCAATACCGTTGCCCGAGGCAACTATCTCAATTATGAGGAAGTTTTCTCGGAAGATTTTGACGATACCGTTCTGGGCAGCACCACCTTCCTTCAGGGGAAAAACCCGGACGGCTCCTGGGTGAAGAAGCTTCCAGTTGAAGCGGACTACACACTCATCGAGTTGGGCCGTGAGAAGTATGACATCTTTTGTTCCGCATGTCACGGTGCTGCTGGCGACGGGAACGGTGTGACCAAGCCTTATGGCATTCTGGCCACATCCTACCACGACGACCGCCTTCGTAACGAAGCGGATGGTTATATTTACGATGTTATCACCAATGGTAAGGGCCTGATGTACGGCCTCAAAGATCGTCTTACTCCCGAAGAGCGTTGGGCCGTGGTCCTCTACGTGCGTGCGCTCCAACGCTCCCAGAATGCTACCGCGGAGGATGTGCCCGCCGGTGAACGCGCAGAATTAGGAATTTAAAGCCAATGAGTTCGGAATCCACACAAACAACAGGCAAAAATCCTGGCGTCATCGCTTTGATCGTAGGCCTCATTGGTCTCGCCATCGCAGGCTTTGGCTTCTACCAGGGTTGGCAGGCAAGCGAAGTCCGCCCGCTCATGAGCTGGCTCATCGGTATCGCTTTCTGGCTCGCGATCGCGGTCGGCCTGCTTTTTCTCATCCAGATTTGGTATGTGTTTCACGCCCGCTGGCCGGTGGTCATACGCCGTCAGTGTGAGCACTATCTAAGCGTCTTCCCCTGGCTTTTCCTCCTCTTTATTCCGCTCTTGCTGGTTCCCTTCCTGCATGAAAATCCCGGTCTGCTCTGGAAGTGGATGAACGGAGTTAATGCCCTCCCGGGCCATGGCACCGTCGGCGAGGACCCGCTCTACCAATGGAAGTCGCCTTACCTGAATATTGAGTTCTTCGCCATTCGGGTGGTCGTCGTCTTTGGGGTCTTCACCATCATTTCCGCTATGCTGCGGAAATGGTCTTTCGATACCGATAAGACCGGCAACATCAACAATACGCACAATGCCCGCCGCCTTTCCGCGATCGGCCTGTTTCTCTGTGCGGCTGCGGCAACCGTCGGCGCGATCGACTGGTTCAAGTCGCTGGAGTATCACTGGTTCTCCACCATGTACGGGGTCTGGTTTTTCTCCGCCAGCATGCGCGCGGCACTGGGCTTTATCCTGATCCTCTGTGTGATCCTGGCCACCCGCGGCTACCTGAAAGGTATTTTCAACCAAGCGCATCGCTACGACATTGGTTGTATGATGCTGGCCTTCACCGTTTTCTGGGCCTACATCAGCTTTTCCCAGTATTTCATTATTTATAACGCCAATATTCCGGAAGAAACCTTCTGGTATAACATGCGCGAGAAGAACTACGATGGCACGTTGAATTCCTGGTGGTGGGTGAGTATGTTACTGATCTTCGGGCAATTTCTCATCCCGTTCCTTCTCCTCCTCTGGTATAAGACCAAGGTCGTGATCTGGCGCAGTGTCGCGGTTTCCGTCTGGATATTGCTCTTCACCGTTCTCGACCTGTACTGGAATATTATTCCGGGTAAGCTGGTCGCTCCGGACCATGGTGAAGGCTATCTGGTGCGTCAGTTCTCCGTCACCGGGTACGATATTGCCGCACTGATCGGTGTCGGGGGCATTTGCATCTGGGCCATGTGCCGCAGCATTAAAAAAGCCGAACCGATTCCTATCCGTGACCCTAACATTGATAAATCTATAAATTACGCAGAGTAATCACACGATGTCGGATCAATCTTCCAGTAAATCATTTCTTCCCACCTTTCTGGGCAGTCTTGGCGCCATATTGATTTTCGCCCTGATTATCTTTTTGGCCTACCTGCCGCACCGTCCGGAGCCGATCGACCAGGCCGCCGCCGAAGAGCGCCAAGCCAAAGCGGATCAAGCCCGGGCCGAAGGGATCGCCAAAATTTCAAAATACGCCGTGAAAGGGGACGGCAGTGTCCAGATTCCCGTTGATGCGGCGATGGACCTCGTTATCGAGGATTACAATAATTAATGGATGTTTACGACTACAAGGAACTGTGGCCGATCATACTTCTCGGCGTCGCATTTTTTGTGGTTGCTGTAACCATGCTCTACTGGTCCGCCAAAAAAGGGCATCTGCGTAATTTCGATTCTCAAGCCAAGACAATTTTTACCGAAGAAGAGCCGGAAGGAGAGGTCTCCGATGCATTTCCTGACAGTCGCAAGCATTCCCGCTCAAAAGACCGCAAATGAGTAACGAGTCTCAGATTTTTTCACCGTCCACCAACCCGTATTCCTCGGCTAACGAGGCAGTGCGTGCGGAGCTAAGCGAGATTGACGCTTCGATTCGGACCGCTTCCGTCTTTTTCGTGGTTTCCGCCATCGGCTGGTTGATGATCGGTACAGTTTTCGCCCTGATGGCCGCCTTCAAGGCCCACCAGCCGGATTTCCTCGGTGCCTATGAGTTTCTGACTTTCGGTCGTGTGCGCTCCGCTCACCTCAACGCCATGGCGATGGGTTGGGGGAGTAACATCATCTTTGCGGTGGGGCTCTGGATCATGGCCCGTCTCTGCCGTGCCAAAATCGACAATAAAGGAATCCTGTTCATCGCAGGTGTCTTTTGGAATATCGGTCTCACGGTCGGTGTCTTTGGTATTCTACGCGGTGATATCACTTCCGTGGAGTGGTTGGAAATTCCGCAGTATGCCACACCGATTCTTGCGGTTTCCTACGCCTTGATCGGCGTTTGGGGGGTCATGGCTTTCCGCTTCCGCAAGGGAGATCACGTCTATGTTTCGCAGTGGTATATTCTGGCGGCACTCTTTTGGTTCCCCTGGCTTTATATCGTCGCCCAGGCCATGATCATCTGGTTTCCAGCACGCGGTGTCGTACAATCGCTGACAAACTGGTGGTTTGCGCACAATGTGCTTGGGCTCTGGTTTACGCCCATGGCCCTGGCCACCGCTTATTACCTGATTCCCAAGGTTTTGGGACGTCCGATTTACTCTTACTATCTCTCGGTACTCGGCTTCTGGGCCCTGGCGATTTTCTACAACTGGGCCGGCGTGCACCACCTTATCGGGGGTCCGATCCCCGCCTGGCTGATCTCTGCCGGGGTGGTGGCTTCTGTCATGATGGTCATTCCGGTCATTGTGGTCGGCTTGAATCACCACATGACGGTGGTCGGCCTGCACCGGGAAGTCTGGCGCAGCCCAACCCTGCGTTTTACCGTATTCGGTGCGATTTCCTACACGCTTGTCAGTCTCATCGGTTCCGCGATGGCCCTTCGCTCGGTCAATGAGATTACCCACTTTACCCACTTTACCGTTGGTCACGCCCACCACGGTGTCTATGCCTTTTTCACCATGATCATGTTCGGCGGCGTTTACTACATGATGCCGAGGCTGCTCAAGCGCGAGTGGCCTTCCGCCGGATTGATTAAGATCCACTTTTGGGGCTGTGCCATTGGTATCACCGTGATGGTGGTGGCTCTGCAAGTGGGCGGATGGATCCAGGGTGTGGAGATGAATAATCCGGAAATTCCCTTCCTCGAAACCGTCCAAAACACCATTCCATGGTTAAAAGCGCGTTCCGTCTCCGGGATTTTCCTCACCGTCGGACACATCGCGTTTGCCGTGAATTTCTTCTGGATGCTCTTTGCCGCCGGCGCGGTTCGGGCGAAATCAGGCCCGACCTTGCTGACTAAGGAAGGAGGCGCAGCTTAATGAAAAACCTACCACTTCTTTTTTGCGGTATTTTCTTCGCTCTGGCTTTCTCTTACACGGGCCTGATTGTTTCAGGTAACATTCAACTGGGCGCTCTTGAGCCGAGTACGGAAACGCTGGTTCCCTCAGACTCCGAGGTGGATGAAAACGGGCAGCCTCTCATGGTCATGCCCGAGGGCGAAACACTTTATCCGCGTAAGCCATCGGGCCTCGCAGAACAGGGTAAGAAAGTTTACATCGAAATGGGCTGCATGTACTGCCATAGCCAACAGGTGCGGCGCCGGGGCTTTGGTGCGGACATTGACCGGGGCTGGGGGCCGCGTGCAACGGTAGCACGTGACTACGTACTTCAGGACCGTGTTTTGCTTGGCACTATCCGTACAGGCCCGGACCTCGCCCACCTTGGCGGACGTTACGCCGGTGAAGCCGGCCGTGACTGGAACCACCTCCACCTTTACAATCCACAAATTGTATCCGAGGGCTCGACCATGCCGCCGTTTGCCTTTCTCTACAAAAAACAAGAGATTGTGAATAAGCCTTCCGAGAAGGCCCTCGATTTTCCGCCGGATTCCGAGTACGCACCGGAACCCGGTTACGAGATCGTACCGACCCGTCGAGCGGAAGCTCTGGTCGAATACTTGCTAAGCTTGAAAATTGATTACAGTTTGCCCGAGGCAGTCATTCCTGAGTAATGAGCGAAGATAACAAAGAACCCACCCCCGCAAATCAGGGTAAGGAATCGCTGGAAAAAGCAGCGATGCAGGATGAGCAGATGCAGGACATTCATGCTCAGCTCATTCGCGAAAAGGAAGAGCCCAGTGAAGGTTTTAGCCCGATTCCGGTCTTTCTTGTCTTTGTCATTATGGTGTTGGGCTTTTGGGGCGGTATCTATCTAGTGACCTACAGTGGTGAGTTCAGTGCCAAGGCTTTCGATCCGGATTACAAAGTGGCTTCAACTGCTCCGGTCGTGAGAGAGATTCCTCTCCCCGAAATCGGCGCCAAGGTATACCGTAACCAGTGCGCCCAGTGTCACCAGGCTGATGGTAACGGATTGGCTGGAGTGTATCCGCCCCTGGGTGGTTCCAGCTGGGTGACAGGCCACCCCGAAGTGATGGCTCGCATTCTGATCAATGGCCTGAATGGTCCAATCGAAGTAGCGGGCAACACCTATAACGGCAACATGCCGGCCTTTGGTCCCAGCGGTCTTAATTTGAAGCCCAAGGAGATTGCCGGGGTGATTACTTATGTCCGCCAGGAATGGGGCAATGAAGCGTCCGAAATGTCGGTTGAGATGATCGAGTCCTATCTCGAAGCTTACGCCAGCCGCAGCACACCCTGGCAGGCCGCCGAGCTGCGTGAAGATCTCGGTCCGGTACCGGAGCCCGCTCCGGAAGCAGAGCCGGAGGAAGATACTGAGGGCGAGGCCGAAGCTGCTGCTGAGACTGAAGTGGCTCAAGCCGGATAGAGTATATCCCGCTCAGGCCCGCAAAAGCGTATGGGCTTCTCCACTCGGCTCGTTTGCGCTGCTGAAGAAAGAGGTGAATTCCTTTGATTTTCGGTACCGTCTGCCTATTTTGGTGTCAGGGCGTATGTATGAATGAGCTAGAGCGACTGGTCGAATTATCCGAGTTCAATCTGGACTACACCGCACTGGATTCTGAGCTGGATGATTTGACCGGTCTGGCGGCACAAATTTGCGGGGCCAGGATGTCGCTGGTTAATCTTATCGACCGTTACACGCAGTGGACGGTTTCCGGTTACGGTTCCGATATAGGACAAACCCGGCGTGAGGATTCCGCCTGCCAATATACCATCGAGAAAGACACGCCACTTGAACTGAAATCGCTTCGGGAGGACGCCCGTTTCAAGGATAAAGACTATGTCTGTAGCGGCCCCGAGCTGAACTATTATTACGGTGTGCCCCTGAAAACGAAAAAGGGAGCCAGAATCGGAGCACTCTGCGTCTTGGACAAGTTTGATCTGGAGTTGAACGATGAGCAGACGCAGTTACTTGAAAAAGTCTCACATATGGTTGTTCGCCGGCTGGAATCAATCAAACGCATCCATCTTTTGGAGGAACAGCTCAACGAGGCTGTAAAGTCCAAACGAAAAGTCGGCCATGATGTGCGCGGGCCGGTCGGAGGCATTCTCGGGCTGGTTGATCTGTTGAAAAACGACTTCAAGGAACGGGGCTTGTCCGAGTTCGATGAGATGCTGACGCTGATTGAAAACAGCGGTCAGGGTGTGTTGGAACTGGCAGACAGTATTTTGACCAAGGAAGGTCGTTCCACAACGGAATACACCTGTCAAATACTGGCGGAAAAGCTGGAGCAGCTCTATGCACCACAAGCTCTGTCTAAAAAGGTCAATCTAGCTGTTGAGGCGCACGACGAGTCGAAGAGTCCGGCTCATTTCCCGCCCAAAGCACTGCTGCAGATTGGTGGGAATTTGATCAACAATGCGATCAAATTTACTCCGGAAGGTGGCTCGGTTACAGTCCGAATCTCCATGAAAGAGGATGAAGATGCCGGTGCGGAGCATCTTATCATCGAAGTGGACGACAATGGTGTCGGCATGTCGGATGATAGGATCGCCGAGATCATGCAGGGGCGCGCGGAATCGGCTCTGGGCACGGTAGGCGAACGCGGTTTCGGCCTGGGCCTCCCTTTGGTTCGGCAATTGGTGGAAAAAGAGAAAGGGCACCTCGTTTTGAAGTCCAAAGAGGGAGAGGGCTGCCACTTCACCGTGCAAATGCCAATTTAGCTCTTTCTGTAAGCTCCGGCGCGGTGCGACGTATTTATTAGGGTAATTTATGGATATTATCACTACGCTCATTCAGGTCACCATCCCACTTGGTATTATAAATGTCTGGTTGCTGCGTCGAAGTCGGCCTACCGCCTACCGTGGTGGCGCGGCATCAAACCTAAAAGAGGAATTCAGGGCCTACGGTTTGCCGGAATGGGCCTACTACACAGTCGGATTTTTCAAATTGTCCGCTGCGGCGATGCTACTGGTCGGGTTTCTTATCCCGGCGTTGGTATTGCCCGGTGCGGCTCTGATGGCAGCGCTGATGCTCGGTGCGGTGGTGATGCATGCCAAAGTCAGTGACCCGGCGATTCGTTACCTACCCGCCTTGATTATGCTAGTTCTGTCCGCCTTGCTCATTGTTCTACAATAAGCGAGTCGCCAGCCACCCGCAGAGCATCATATAAGTCGCTGCGGGAAGGCATAAAAACCAGGCATCACCGATTTTTACGCGCACACCCAGACCGCATGCCATCTGCATGGCGAGACCCGCTGCGGCAATACCGCCCAGCGACGGAATCACTAACCCTGCAAGCAGGCCGCAAGCGGCCGCTACCTGCAAAACTCCTGTCAGTTTACGAAACCTGGACAGACCGTAGCGTTGAAACTCGGCCACCATATGCGGGCTGAACAAGCAGCTGAAGCCGTAGCCGAAAAACGAAACCGCACAAACCAGCAGTAGGAAATTCTGAGCGTTCATGATTGCTCCTTCAGGTATGCTTCGAAGCGTTCAATCAGTTCGTGGTGATGCTCCGGGTTGTGGAATGAGCCTGCAGCATGGGGCGAAGGTTCGCTCACACGTTCGGGTTTGGGGAAGTGATGTACCCGGCGTGTCCCGCCTGTTTCGTAACTGACCTGATGGCCGTCACCGTTGGGCTGTGCTTGTGCGAAGATTTTCTTTTTCGGCATACTAGAAGTTTTTACGCGGGTTGCACTGCGAGCTTTTCCAGAACCTTGGGAATTGCTTTTTTGAAACGGAAGAATCCCTTCGTTGCGTGCGGGAAAAGGGTCTGATCCCACCAATGACGGGCCGTGAAGAGCTCGATATTTTCGGCAGCCAGTTCTGCCTTGAGAAGTTTGAGAATTTCCGGCCAATGGCCGATGGTTGGTTCCGCGGTTATGATTCCATCCAGTTGTTCACGCTTGGCCCATTCAACAAGCTCGCGGGGAGTTTCAAAGGTGCCTGCACCGGTCGAATTGCCCAGGGCTTTACGCCTGAACTCGACCACTTCAGGGCATATATCGAGTGCCTCGTAGTGATCCGTGGGAAAATATTTTGCCATACTTGAGGGGGTATTCTGTTCCGGTAGCCATTCCGCTGCACTCAAGTCTTCCTCGGTCAACAGCAGGCCCAGTTTCAGGCCATCCTGCGGGTGCGTGAGATCGGGCAGGGACATTGGCTTGGGTGGAGGCGCTTCATCCAGTTCGAGCGCTTCCGTGCTCAGACTTTCTTCGACGCGGAAACGTCCGCTTGTGTATTTCCGGATGTTGTCGGGACGGGCGAGGTAGGTCTTGCCCCGTGTCTGCAGGCCAGCCACCCAGCGCCAGCTAAGTGTGTTTGACGCCGGGTCGCCGTCGAGGAGGTGGCGCAGAAACCAATCAGCTCCCAGTTGCCAGGGCAGTTTCAGAGTATGAATCCAGATACTGGCGTACCACATGCGCGCGTGATTGTGCAGGTAGTTGTGGTCTAGGAGTTCCTGGTTCCAACTGTCGAAGCACTCAATCCCGGTTCGCCCCTCGATGGCTCTTTGGTAGCCAACGTGGCTGCGAAAATCCTCAAGGAGTGCAGCTCGTTCATTCAAATAGTTTTGCCAGACTGACGGGCGCATTTGCAGCCAACCTTTCCAGTAAGTACGCCAGCAGACTTCATCGATGAACTTGGACGCATCGGCTGGACTATGCTGCTCCAGTACGGCAGTCACCACCTCCCATTCGGGCAGGAGTCGGATGCGAATCCATGGTGAGAGCTTGGAGACACTTGCCTTGGTATCCGGGCCGTTGTCGTAGTTGCGCTGTACTGCGTATTCCAGGCCTGCGTCTGGGAGAAATTTGCTCAGTGCGTTGCAAGCAGCCGACTTTGTGGGTAGAAACATACTACTGTATCGTATTCAGGCCGAATTCCTGACGAATCCTTTGAAACCTCACCTTGTGTAGTTTTTATCCATGCGAATCTCCGGTAAAACCGTTGCCAAAAAGGACCTGCCGCAAAAGGAGTGTCCGGTATGTGGCCGCCCCTTTTCCTGGCGTAAGAAATGGGCCGGTTGTTGGGATTCCGTGGTTTATTGCTCGGAACGTTGTCGGCGGAACCGAAGTGCTCAATGAGCGAAGCTTTGCAGTGTGTTTGGTTTAAGCGTGACCTCAGATTGCGGGATCATGCGCCTCTGGCGCGTGCCGCGGAAACGGGGCCGGTTCTGCCGCTCTATATAATCGAACCCGAAGTGATCGAAGCGCCGGATTTTGATGCGATGCACTGGCAGTTTATCCGGGAATCTCTGAACGATTTGCAAAGGAATCTCCGAAAGGTAGGCTTGGAACTTCAAGTATTACAAGGGAACGCGGTTCAAGTATTTGCTGATTTGCATGCAGAATTCGGATTGGATGGCCTCTGGGCTCACGAAGAGACGGGAAACGCGATAACGTTTGAGCGGGACAGGGCGGTCGCGGATTGGGCCAAGCATGCCGGGCTTGCTTTCAGAGAAATTCCGCAGAACGGAGTGGTGCGGCGCCTTAAAGAGCGGGATGGCTGGGCGCGTATTTGGGAGCGGCGGATGAGTCAGGCGATTCCCGAGATGCCGGAGCAGATTTCTTCAGTCGATGGTCTTTGCCCCTCCGCAATTCCCGATGCTGCAGAGCTTGGTTTGGAAGCCTCGGACCGTGCGCTTGATCTTCGGGGCGGGGAATGCGAGGCACATCGGGTTCTCGAGAGTTTCATCAAAGGCCGGGGCGACCGATACCATCGGGAGATGAGCAGCCCGAATACGGCCTACGAAAGTTGTTCCCGGCTGAGTCCTTATCTGGCCTGGGGCTGCATTTCCATGCGCACGGTCGTGCAGAAATTGCGTGCGGCGGCCGGCGATGCCATTCCCAAGGTGGCGGCACGCTCCTTTCTTTCGCGATGCCATTGGCATTGCCACTTCATGCAAAAGCTTGAATCCGAACCGGCGATCGAGTTTCACGCCTTCAACCGTGCCTGTGATGATTTACGACCAAGGAAAGTCGATGCCGGACGCCTCGAAGCATGGCAGTCCGGACGAACAGGGTACCCTTTTGTGGATGCCTGCATGCGGGCGCTCAAGGCCCGCGGGTGGATCAACTTTCGCATGCGTGCCATGTTGGTTTCCTTTGCCAGTTATCACCTCTGGCTGGACTGGCGCCATTTTAAGGATTGGCTTGCCTGTCAGTTTATCGACTACGAGCCGGGTATTCACATCTCACAGATTCAAATGCAAAGCGGTCTGACGGGGATCAATACCCTGCGCATTTACAACCCGGTTAAGCAGGGCAAGGATCATGACCCGGAAGGTGAGTTTATTCGCCACTGGGTGCCGGAACTCAGACGGGTGGACACCACGGATATTCATGAACCGTGGAAAATGCCGGATCTCATGCAGTTGGAGTCAAGTTGTCGGCTTGGGGAAGATTATCCATACCCGATCGTGGACCATCTCGAAGCAGTCCGTCATGCTCGTGCGCAATTTTCAGTGCTGCGAAAGCGTGACGACTACTGGGAGTCTTCCAAAGAGGTGATGCGGCGCCACGGTAGCCGTAAATCATCAGAAAACCGGCGACGTCCAAAGCGGCCCAAGCGTAAGTCCGACGGGCAAACCGAGATCAGTTTGCATGACGAAGAAACATAAAAAGCTATCGGCCGGGGCTACGGACCGTGTCATCGGGATGGCATGGCAGGACCGCTGTTCGTTTGAGCGGATCGAAGATGTTTCCGGATTGACTGAACCGGAGGTAATCAAGCTGATGCGGGCGAACCTAAAGCCCTCCAGCTTCCGCCGATGGAGAAAGCGTGTGAGTGGACGTGTGACGAAGCATCGCAAGCGTTTTAAGCGATTTGAGGCCTTTAAAGGTTCCTTTGAGTAGCATTAGTGGGGATGGGGGATCGTCAGAATATACGTGCTTCCATCCTGAAGCTTCTGCAGGCCCGTCAAGAGAACGCGACGATATGTCCGAGTGAAGCGGCTCGTGATGTGTTTGATCGATCCGAATGGAGTGCCCGGATGACTCTCGTTCGAGATGTGGCGGCAGGGATGGCAAGCGAAGGGCAGATCGAATTCTGTCAAAAGGGCGAGGCGGTGGACCCGGCAACTGTCAGGGGGCCGGTACGTTTAAGGCTGAAGTGAATGGATGAGACGGAATGCGTAAGCTCAGGGTCTCGGAATCGATGGGTTCTGACATGAATCAACGTTTCGTATATCAATCAGAAGTATATTTTGACGAATTGGATGCTCTTGGTGTTCTGCATCATACCCGCTACATGCTACACCTTGAGCGAGCACAGCAAAAGTTTTTCGAGCATCTGCTCGGAGTGAACGACTTCAATGCCGAGCGCGATGAGGATATCTATGTGGTCGTGCACAGCTTGGAGACACGTTTTCGCGAACCTTTTCAAAAACCCGGTCCGATCGAGGTGGATTATGGTATCGAGCGAATTCGCAGTGGCGGGGTGACCATGGATTTCAAGATCCGCGATCCGAATGGCGGCAAACTGTACTGTGAGGGTAAACGCACGGTCTGTAAGCTTTCCGCGCAGACGCACCAGCCTGCGCCCTGGACAGAGCCCTTCCGACAAGCCATGGAGACTTACCTGAAATGAACGACCGATTACAAAATGCCATGCTGGGTGCTCTGGTGGCCGATGCAGTCTCGATGCCGGTTCACTGGTATTATGACAGGAATGCTTTGGACCGTGACTACCCGAATCTTGAAACCTATCAGGCACCGAAAAATCCGCATCCGGACAGTATTCTCTGGCGTTCCAAGTATACGCCTCGCAACAAGGACGCCGATATTCTGCACGAGCAGGCAAAATATTGGGGGCAAAAAGGCGTGCACTACCACCAGTTTCTCCCGGCCGGCGACAATACCGTAAACTTCCTGCTGGGGGCGCAACTCTACCGCTCCACGGTCGCAACCGGTAAATACGACCCGGATGCCTGGCTGGAGATCTACATCAATTCCCTGCGTACACCCGGCTGGCATGCGGATACTTACCTCGAAGAATATCACCGCGCATTTTTCGACAATCTCGCCCGGGGTAAAAAGCCTGCCGAATGCGGGATCAAAGATATACATATCGGGGGTCTTACCCCGGTTCCCTTCTTGTTGGCCGCGCTTGATGCGATTGGGGAGACTTCGCTGGATGCCGACCTTCCGACGGTCGAAGCCCATCTTGCCTTGACTCACCATGGGTCCGAGATTGCCTCAACGGGGCGCGCATTCACCCGCATGCTCCATGCACTTGCTTCCGGGACAGACCTTCGGGCGGCAATCATTGAGAACGCTTCGGAATGCGTAAGCGAGGGACAACTCGACACCTGGGCCCAATTTGAGGATCGTGATGTGGTGGGTCGTTATTTGACTACTGCCTGCTACCTTCCGGATTCGTTTACAGCCTCACTTTACCTCGCATGGAAATATCATGATGATTTCAGCGCGGGCGTGATTGCCAACGCACGTTGTGGGGGAGATAACGCGCATCGAGGTGCCGTCGTCGGGGCCTTGCTGGCAGCGGCAAACGATATTCCCGAACAGTGGTTGAAGAATCTGAAGTCTATGGAGCGTCTTCGCTGCGACACGTTGAAACCTACTTTCTGAGTATCATGCGGAAGCGAAACATCCTGCCACTCATATTCTCACTTACGATGAGTTCAGTTACCTTCGCCGAATCGAATCCCCTTGAGTCATTTCGCTGGGAGTATCGTCTCATTCTGATATACACGCCCACCGAAGAAATTGACGGAGCGCTCGCTAAACTGAAGGCTGCCGAGCCTGAAATTAAAGAGCGTCACATTCTTTGGTTTGTCTTCAGTGAAAGGGAGTCGCGGACGAATAACTCAGACCCGATTGAAGAGGACTTTCGTACTGAGGTGCTCAGGCACTATTTTGAAGACGGTGAAACAACGCAGCTTCGTCTCATTGGTAAAGACGGTGGCATTAAGGAAAAGGCGGATAAACTTATTCTGGAGCGTATATTTTCGCTCATTGATGCCATGCCAATGCGACAGGCCGAGATGAAACGCAATTAATCAAGTAGCTTGAGGATAGCTCTGGCAGTATCTGTCGCGGACGCAGGATTCTGCCCTGTAACCAAGCGCTCCGAAACCGCTACTTTGTTTTTGAAGTTATCTGCTTCGACAAATTCGGCACCGAGTTCACGAAGCTTACTCTCAAGTAAAAACGGCATTGCATCGGTCAACTGCACAGCCGCTTCCTCTTCATTGGTGAAAGCGGCGACTTTCTTGCCCTTGACCAGAGGCACTCCATCCAATTTGACACCGACAAGAGCCGCCGGACCGTGGCAGACTGCTCCGATGATGCCCCCGTTTTTATAGTGCCTGGCGATGCTCTTTCGCACCTTATTCGATTTAGGGAAGTCCCACATGGTTCCGTGCCCTCCGGCAAAGAAAATCGCGGCGTAAGCTTCGGGGTCCAGTTTGCCTAAATCATGGGTATGTACGACACCCTGAACGGCATCCAGATTGTGCCAGAACGCTTTGTTTATAGGATCTTCCAAATCGAAACTCTTGGGGTCCATGGGAGCAAAACCACCTTTGGGGCTGGCAAACTCCACTTCGTAACCCGCTTCGGTGAACACGTGCCAAGGGTGAGCCACTTCCGAAAGGTAATATCCGGTCGGTGTGTTCGTATCTCCAATCCGGTCGTGGTTGGTCACGACGATAAGAATCGGCTGGGCCGCAGTGGCACTCGCGGCGATAGATAATAAACTGATAACACGCAGAATGAGAGCTTTCATGTGTTAATTGTTAAAGCCAACCCCGCTTCTTTTCAAACGCGTTCAACCTTTATCCCGCTTGAGCAACCCGGCAATTATTCGATAGCACCCAAGAGTTCTTCGGGTGAGAGGCGCTTCTTGTAATCGGGGTTATAGTAGCGAAAGGTGATACGGCCTTCTTCGTCGCTTATAAAAACCGCGGGCACGGGCAGGAGGTGGTGTTTTTTCCCGGATGCCGCTTCGATATCGATGTCATAGCTGTCCAGCTTTGCCAAGGTGGCCTCATCCAGTTTGAAAGTCAGGCCGAAGGCAGTGGCTGCCGCCATCTCTGAATCGGAATAGAGCTCATAATTGAGGTCGGCCTCCTTTGCGTAGTCCTCAATAACCGCTGGCTTGTCGGGAGAAAGTGCGATGATCTTGTAACCTTGATTGAGTATTTTATCTTCATGCTGGCCGACAGCAGACAGGTGCTTGGTACAATAGGGGCACCAGCTTCCACGGTAGAAAATAATAACAGCCTTACCGCCTCCGAGGGCCTCTCGAAGACTGACAGGTTTGCCCGATTCGTTGGTCAAATTCACTACCGGTAGCGTGCTACCGACTTCGACCGGATTTACATTGCGTGGATCGTTCGGTACTGCCTTCGAGGAGGTCATGGCTCCGAATACGAGCACGGAGAGAAGCGCGAGGGATTTTACTTTTGTCGGCATGGGGATGAGAGTTCCGGATGCGGGTATTATTCCCTTAAGCTCCCGTATAATCAAGATACCCCAACCATCTGCTGCCGCTCGACATCCCAGACTTTGAGTCGCAGGCAACGCAGGATTTCAGACGGGCGTAGTGATGTGGTTTTTGGGGACTGTAGTTCGGGCATTTTCTCCAGCACTTCCGGTAGACGGTAAAAGGGAATTTTCGCATTCAAGTGGTGGATGTGGTGATAGCCGATATTCGCGGTGAAAAAGTGCATGATTGGACTCATTTTACAAAAACTGGAAGAGACCAGGGCAGCGCCTTCATAGGTCCAGCCGTCCTTGTCCATATAAGTTACATCCGAGAAGTTATGCTGTGCATAAAAAAGATAAGCGCCCAGTGCACTGGCGATGAAAAAGGGAAGGAAGAGGAGCAGGAAAGCGCTCATCCAGCCAAGAAAGAAAATAACCAGGGTATAAAGCGTGATGTGAAGCAGGAGTGCGATCACGGAGTCGCGGTGCGCCTTGGGGTCTTCCATTGCCGGAACAATACACATACCGAAAATAAAGACGGAGAAATAGCCGCACAGTATGGTTAAAGGATGGCGAATGGCTAAGTACTTGAATCGCTCGTTCTTAGAGGCGTTTTGGTAACGCGCGCGGGTCATGACCGGGTACGAACCAATGTGCGAACTGCGAAGTTTGGAATTATGGTTGTGGTGGTGATTGTGTGAGTGTTTCCAGATGCTGCTGGGTGTCATCGCGTAGATACCCCAGAAGCGCATAAACCAGGCGGCCGGCTTCGATTTTGCCAGAATAGCGTTGTGCTGATGGTCGTGGTAGATCACGAAAAGGCGCACGGTGAGCAGGCCTGTCAGGATGGAGGCCGGGATTTTAAGTATCCAGTAGGGCAGCAGCAGTGTTGCGGCCAACGCTGCGATATAGAGCAAGACAGTGGATACGACGACCCACCAACTGCGGGCGGTATTGTCTTTGGCGAACTCGCGGGTGGCGAGAATGAGCTCTTTTCCGGTTCTCATGAGAGTCTTTCGTATTTCGGATTCCAGTAGAAAAATTGAGTTCTACATGTTCAAAAAAGCTCCCACGCAGGACGCGAGGGAGCTGTACTTAAAAGCTGGTGAATTACGCTTACGCGGGCTTTACCTGAGATGCGCAAGGGCCTTTGGGGCCACTGCCTACTTCAAATTCGACTTTTTGGCCGTCCTCAAGTGAGGCGTAGCCGTCGACCTGGATTTCGGAGTGATGGACGAATAGGTCTTTGCTTCCGTCTTCCGGTTGGATGAATCCGTAGCCTTTTTCGGCGTCGAACCATTTTACTGTTCCTGTACTCATATACTTATTTCTTTACTGTGTAATACTGCAAAGCCTGCCGTTGTGCGGGCTCTGCAAGGTGGGGTATATCGAAGAAAAACGGGCCTGTCGCTATAAATCGAAGGTTTTTCAGAAGTTTTATCTGTAGACTGGCAGCTTTGGCGGGGATTCAGGTGCTCACTACGGCAAGGAGCGCCCGATGATCGGAAGCCCGAACTGCACCGGAGTCGTCGATTCTATGAAAATGAACGGATGTCGGGTTGCCTCGAATAGCGACACGGTCCAGAGAGAAAACGGGTCGGCGGCTGGGGAAGGTAGGGATGGTGGAAACCCATTGAAAATGTTTCCGCAATTTTCGAATCAGTCGAGTGCCGGGGCGCCATTCATTCAAATCACCCATTAGAATCTGAAGCTTGTCGCCGTGACGTTGGTCCGCTTTTGCAAGTATCTCGGAAAGTTTTTCGATTTGCTTCCAGCGCTCTGTGCCGGCCAGGCCCAAATGAGTGTTGCAAATGTCCAGAGCGCCTTCCGGGTGCTCAATGTGGAAGCGCAAGGCTTTTCGGGGCTCCAGGCCACCCAGCTCAATTTCCTGAACCTCGCTTGGCTCAATACGTGATAACAATGCAATGCCGTAAGGACCTTCTGGTTTGTCGATGGTTTTGGCGTGGACGACGCTGCAGTAGCCTAGTTCGTGGAGTGCATCGATGAAACGGATCCGATCCCGCTTCTCGTCAATCACTTCCTGTAAAGCAACGATGTCGGCATCGCTTTGTCGAATTACCTCAAGTACTGTCTTGGGTTCGTAGTTCCGTGTGCGCCCGATACAGCCGTGAATATTGTAGGTGAGAAACCGAAGCATATTATTTAAATTTCTTTTGCGCCCAAAATGCGGTGCCCAGGATCAAGCCAGCCAGAAGGAGAAAAACCAGCCACGTGTAGGGCGTGGGGTTTACGAGCGCTTTTTGAAAATGGTTCGTTGTTAAAACGACTGCTAGCAGTCCGGGAAGCATGCCGATGGCCGTGCCAACCATATAGACTTTGAAACGCAGTCCGGAGACTCCGGCCACAAGGTTGATTAAGCCGAAGGGAGCGATAGGAAGCAGTCTCAGCACAATCATCGATCCGATCCCGCGACCCCGGAGCGACTGAATAATGGTATCAATTCGCTCGCCGATGACTTTTCGCACCACGGGTTTACCAAAGTAGTGGCCAATGCCGAAAGAAGCGCCAGCGGCGAGTAGTGACCCGGAAAGGCCGCAGGCAATTGCCACCCACGAGCCGAGAGTCAGCGCGGTGGCGATAACAAGCAGGTTAAGTGGCACGGCAATTATGCCTCCAACAACAAAGATCAGAATCACGAGGGGAACCGTGCCGGGTTTTTTTTCGAATGAAGCCAGCAAGTTGGTGGCCTGCTCTTGGCTGAAACCGGATTTCCAAAACAGCGCGATTGCGAGCCCGGCAACGAGAAAGGTAACCAGCCAGGATAATATTTTGAAGCCTTTGAGATAGGGTGAGCTATGCTGGTCATGCCAATAGAGGTCGCTTTGAGCTTTAAGTGCGCCCCAAACGTTGTGGATCGGACTGATAGGCTCATCCGGATCGAGTAGTTGCGTGTCTGCCAACCGACGCTCGATATCTGACTCACAGCTGGCATTGAGAGGCTTCAATTGGTTTCCGGATTCCGGATTCAGTTCTTCGATGGTTCGAATCAAACTTTTCGTGCTTTTCAAAGAATGCTGCAGCTCTGCTTCCTGTTTGTGCAGATGCATGGCCAATAATTGTGCTTGGAGCCTTTGAATGTAGGGTTTGGGCTCGTTTTCAATAAAGGCCAGGTTCAGTTCGGTATCCACTCGCATGGACCGGTTACTGAGATTTGCCGATCCGGTTATTAGGATCCGCTGATCAACGATCATTAACTTTGCATGCACGTAGACCTGCTGTTCTTTCCCGTTCTTAATGCAGGGATAGAAACAGCGGAAACGTCCATGCTCATCGGCTTCTCTTAATTTTTCAAGCAGGCGGTTGCGCATCCTTCCCATCGTCATGTCCTCCGCCCAGCCGGCATCGTGTGTCAGCAGTATGACGATTTCCGGGCCGTCTTCTTCCGTCAGCCTGCGGCACAACGCATCAACCAGGATTTTTGAGGTCAGATACTGGTTTTCAATGTAGATGCTACGCTTGGCAGAATGAATGCAATCCAGATATAACTGTTCGATCTGCCGTATCGAAGGATAGGACTTGTATTTCGGGTAGGTGAACGCGATTGCGATATCAGTGTCCTTAAAAGCAATCGGTACCGAGTCCGGCCAGATTGCCGGACTCACGGATGCTTTAAGCTCGGGCAGGGCTTGACCCGTGGCTCGCTTCCAGCGCGCCGATGCCAGTTCGCGCAAGACGCTTGCCGCCTCGCCCGCGACGGCCGTTTGGATGTCATGGTAGGGCTGATAGGGCTTTTTTTTAGGGCTAACGCGCCGGGGGTCGTCGGCCAAATGCTCGGAGCTGTCCCAGCGCCATGCTGCAAGATCGAGTCCACCGCACATCGCCAGCGTGCCGTCGAAGATAACCAGCTTTTGATGGTGGGAGGCCCCGGCTGGCACGGAATTATCGGTAACGAGTTCAAAACGTGGATGTTTTAGCTGGCCTAGTTTAGTGAAGGGGAGCCAGTCGCGTTCGGCCATGTAGATGACCGAATAATCCCAGAGAAGGATCTTTATTTTCAGTTCGGGCTTCTCCTCCAAAACCTGAATCAAAAAGTCCACAAGTTTTGAGGGATAACCGTCATCGTCCTTTTCGTCGCGAATCATTTCCACAGTTTCGCAAAGGTCCCATGCAAGCAGAATGACTTCATGTTTTGCCGAGAGCACAGCCTCTCTAAAAGCACGAAAGTAATCCCGTCCGCTGGGCAAAAAACCACCATCGGCAACGGTGCATTGTTTCCAGCAGTTTTTATCAGGGACTAAAGTCGGGGTTGATGGCATGGTCAGAGTTTTAAGTTAAAGGAAATTGTGACCGTTAAAGAAATACCTCATATACTTATCAGAATATAAATAAGATCGCAGGATATAAACGAAAAAAGCCCCTCTCCGTAGAGAAGGGCTTTGGGTAGAATGTGACTGCGTTGCAGTTATAGTTATATTTATTCTTCCAGTGTGACCAACGAGAGCGCATCAATGACACGACCGTCGAAGAATTCGTTGTCCACATATCCGTATGCGGAGATGCGGTCACCTTCTTCAATCTGTTGGTAACCGGCGTTGTCCAGTGGATTGTACCCGAGTTCATCCGTGTCGACAGTAATCAGACGGTCGCCGGTATTCAGGCGAATCTCACGGCCATCGATATCAGAAACGGTGCCTTGTACGATGGTGCGGGAGGTGACGATCGGAGTGGATACAGTGACGGACATATCCTCTTCGTCGTCCGGGTTGGCATAGAAGTAGGTGCCGATGTTTTCAACGTAGACGCTACTTGCTTCAATGGAGGTGGTCTCGAACATATCGTCGTCGACGATACCATTAACCACAACCTTGTCGTCTTCGATCAGCTTGTAGGCGTCGTTGTCCATATCCCAGTCATCCATTTCCACGGTGACCAAGCCGTCGCCGTAATCCAGTTTGAAGGTGTCAGGCGATACGGTAGCAACTTTTCCACTCAAGCTGATCCACGTGTCGTCTGGCTTTTTGTAGGGGTTGGGTGAATCTGCCATAGTGATCATCGGCGTGCTCAATACAACAGCGCTTATGATGACTGATGGTAGTTTCATGACTATCTCCTTTCGTTTTGTATTAGCATTTTTGCGTACACCTATAAGGACAGTTTTCCGGTTTTAATGTTCATTCACAAACCGGAAAAATATAGATAAATCACTTATTAAGGAATAGATAGTCTACTTGTATTGGAGGATATTGTTCATCCTAGGGTGAAGCATTATACCCAGCATGTAGGAGTACTGATTATAAGAAAGCTTGTTCCCAAGCGCTATCCCTGCAGCAGCCTTGTGACAGAACAACCCAAGCAGCATGGTAATCGACGATGCTGTTGTGTCATCGCGACATGCAATCATTCTGCACAGATCTAGTGGCAGTTGGTCTGATTTTAACCCCTGAAGAACCAGGCCGGTTGAGGATGACAGACGGTTTCGCTTAACATTCCATCGCAGCCAGTTCCAAATATTCGGGCTGTTTGTCCACCCGTGGTGGTTTGAAGTCTCCGACAATACGACCTTCGCTGAGCAGGAAGACGCCTGGCATCTGCAGGACATCTCCCACGATGCCCTTCAGTCGCTTGCCGGGAAGGGAGCGGCTTCTGATGCCGGCCCGAACCATGCCTAGCCAGGATGCGGGACCAAGGAGTTGGCCGAGCGTAGTTCTTTCCAGACCGAAAGCGTTGTAGAGTCGGCGTTCCGGATCGCTGAACGACTCAATGTCGGATAAGTCAAAAAACGACAACAATTCTTCCGCCTGACGATCTGTGCCCATGTGTACGGCGGCAATTTGTACGCCCTCTGCCTCGATGGGTCTTCGCAGGCGCTTCAATTCGGCCAGCGATTCACGACAGTAGATGCAGTTAAAATGCCGTAGAAAGACGACCAGAGTCGGCGCTTCGTGCGAGAGCGCCTCCAGATCCCATCCGTTTTTGGAGACGATCTCCTTGACGGCGCGCTGGTAAGCAAACTCAGTTTGTTTTTCTGCAGGAAGTAATTTCATGATGTGAATGCAACGCGAAAGGAGCGCTGTACTTACACTTCCGATGCGCCATCGGTCTCTGAGCAGTCACACGGTTCGGCTTGAAGAGGTAAACCTCCTAGGCTTTCTGCTCCTTAAAACTCATCGCTGGCTGCCCGGTTGGCCCGCACCTGTTCCTGCTTGAGCAGTCGATAGACCCAGATGAAGAAGAACGGACCGAAGACGACGACAAACAAAGTCGTCGTGGTAATGCCCCCGAGTACGCCGATACTGATGGCATTCTGCGCCCCGGAACCCGGTCCGGAAGCGAAGGCCAGGGGGGAGACCCCGAGCATAAAGGTGAGCGAGGTCATCAAGATGGGGCGCAGCCTCTTCTCTGCGGCGGTGTAGGCGGCATCGTAGGTCCGCATCCCGTTTTCAAAGTTTGTCTTGGCAAACTCCACGATCAGGATGGCGTTCTTCGCGGCCAGACCGATGGTGATGAGCAGGCCAACCTGGAAATAGACATCGTTGCCCTGTCCCGTAAGCCAGGTGGAGAGCACGGCCCCGAAGATACCCAGAGGGACGACGAGCATGATTGAAATCGGCAGGGCCCAGCTCTCGTAAAGCGCTGCAAGTATGAAGAAAACGGCGAGTGCCGATACGATGTAGAGTAATGTTGTATTGGTATTGGCTTCTTTTTCCTCGTAGGAGAGTCCGGTCCAGGAAACGCCAATGCCATCGGGCAGAGTGTCGGCGATGCGTAAGACTTCGTCAAAGGCCAGGCCTGAGCTGACACCATCAACGGTGGAGCCCTTGATCTCCCGCGAGGAGGATCCATTAAAACGATTCAGTTGAGGTGGCGCCTGCGTCCACTCGCCTGTCGCAAGCTCAGCGAGCTGGACCATTTCGCCGCTTTCATTGCGGACGTACCAGTCATCAATATCCTCGGGCAACATGCGGAACGGGGCATCGGCTTGAGCGTAGACTCTTTTGATTCTGCCCTGGTCCAGGAAATCATTCACGTAGGTGCCGCCCAGTGCGGTGTTAAGGGTTCGATTGATCACCGAAATCGGCACACCGAGACTGCGCGCCTTTAGGCTGTCGACTTCAAGATTGTATTGCGGGGTATCGTTCAGCCCGTTGAAGCGAACTTGAGTGAGCAGCTTGCTTTGATTGGCCTGCTCCAGAAATTTGTTGGCGGCTTTTGCCAGTGCTTCATTGCCCAGCCCGCCTTGATCCACCAGTTGAAATTCGAATCCACTTGCTCTGCCGAGGGCGCTGACCGGGGGTGGGACGATCGGAAATATCATGGCGTCGCGAACGTTTGAAAAGGCTCCCACGGCACGTTTATTGATATCGAAAACACTGCTGCCCTCGCCGCGTTCTTTCCAATCCTTCATCTTGATGAAGGCGATTCCCACGTTCTGGGCGCGGCCCATGAAGCTGAAGCCTCCGGCGGCAAAAAGGCCTTCAACCGCTTCGGACTCTTCCTCAAGGTAGTAGTCCTCCATGACTTTTACCTTTTCCATCGTCTCTTGCAGCGATGTGCCGGGAGGGGTACTTAGAAGGGTAAACATCCGTCCCTGGTCTTCACCCGGTAAAAAGGAAGTGGGGATACGAAGAAAAATAAATGCGGCAGCCGCGATGAGCGCCAGGAAAAGCACCGGAAGGACCACGCGGTTATCCAGTAAATGGTCCATGGCCTTTTTGTGACCACGGCGCAGGGCATTGAATCCGTAGTTGAACCAGCCAAAGAAACCGTGGTCCTTACGTTGCCTGCCGGATTTAAGTAGAATTCCGCAGAGCGTCGGTGAGAGCGTGAGCGCGACGAACAGGGAGAGCGCCATTGCAATGGATATGGTCACCGAAAACTGACGGTAAATCACGCCGACGGAACCGCCGAACAGCGTCATGGGGAGAAACACCGCCCAAATGACAACCGTCGTCCCGACCAGTGCACCGGAAATTTCTTTCATGGCCGCTGCCGCCGCCTGTTTGGGCGATAGGCTACTGTCTTCCTCCAGTTTTCGTTCGACGTTTTCGGTCACGACAATGGCGTCGTCCACCAGCATGCCGATAGCGAGCACCAGAGCAAAGAGTGTGAGCACGTTGATGGAGTAACCCAAAGCAAGGAGGCAACCCAAGGTGCCGAGTAGAACGATCGGTATTGCCAGGGCGGGAATCAGAGTGGCGCGTGTGGTCTGCAGGAATACATAAATAACCAGTACGACGAGAACAATTGCCAGGCCAATGGTTGCCGCAACATTCAAGATCGAAGCCCGGATGAAAGGGGAGACATCGATCGGGTAAACCGTGACCAAACTATCCGGAATAATCGCATCGAAATCCTTCACCCGATCCTTGACCGCCTGGATGGTCTCAAGGGCATTGGCTTCGGGGGCGAGCTCAATCGCGATGCCTGAGGCGGGATTTCGGTTCCAGCGGCCGATCACGTTATAACTTTCCGCGCCGATTTCGATACGCGCGACATCAGCGAGGCGGACTTGCGACCCGTCGGGTGTGACAGTGAGCAGAATGCCCCCAAACTCCTCGGCTGTGGTGAGAAGTGACTGCGCCGTAATGGTGGCGCTGATCTGTTGCCCCTCGACGCTCGGAGTTCCGCCAATCTCACCCGTTGCCAGCTGGACATTTTGATCTTCGATCGCGCTGAGCACATCTGTGGTCGTGATGTTGAAGTTATTCATGCTCTGCGGGTTGAGCCAAACCCGCATGGCTTTCTCCGGGCCGAAAGTATTGATGCGGCCGACACCGTCGACCCGGCTCAAGGGCTCTTCCAGATTTGATGCCAAAAAGTCCGAGATGTCGTTTCGACTCAAAGAGCCGTCTTTCGAATAGAATCCGACAATGAGTGCGTAACTGTTCCCCGCTTTCTCGATGGGCACACCCAGTTCCTGAACGATGGATGGCAAGGAGGAGAGAGACTGAGACACCTTGTTTTGCGTCTGTACCTGTGCGATATCGGGATCTGTGCCGGGCTCGAAGGTAAGTGTTACCGTAGCCCGGCCAGCTGAGGAGCTCTCCGATTGGATATAGCGTACGTTATCAATACCGGTCAGGTTTTGCTCGATTACCTGAGTGACCGTATTCTCAAGGGTTTCCGCGGAAGCGCCGGGATAAGTCGCGGTGATTGAGATTTGCGGCGGTGCAATTTTCGGATACTGCTCAACCGGCAGCTGAAAGAGTGAAAACACCCCGAATCCCATGATGAAGATGGCGATGACCCAGGTGAAAATGGGCCTGGAAATGAAAAACCGTGAAAACATGTTTAGCTTTTCTCTGAGGGCTGCCCCGTAGTTTGGCCGCCGCTTTCGGCAACTTTCATTTCAAGAGCTTCCAGTTTAAGCGGAGCACCTTCCCTTAAATTCATGCGGCCCTCCACAATGACGCGGTCACCCGGTTCAAGGCCGCTGTGCACGATCCAGTGCCCCTTGTGACTCGCTCCTGTTTGAATGACCCTTTTGATTGCCGTGCTTTCCGCCGACACCAACCAGACGGATTTACTTCCATCCGGTGCGATGGTGACACTTTTTTGAGGCACCAAAATAGCCTGGCGTTGGCCCACTTCCTGGATTGAGGCCCGAACAAACAGGCCCGGGAGCAGAATACGGTCTGGGTTAGGCACCACGGATCTGAGCCGGATTGCCCCCGTCCTTGGGTCAACGGCCAGGTCGGTCGCATCCAGCGTGCCGGCTTCAGGGTAGGGCTGATCCGAATTGCCCAGATACAGGGTCACCCTGTACTTTTTGTCTTCTTCGCCTGCGGCCCTTGCGCGAAGGAGCTGCTCCTGCAGGCGGCGTGCCTCAGTCGCTGTTTGTGAAAGGTCCACATAGACAGGGTCGAGTTGTCTGACGGTAGCCATGGGAGGAGCCTGTAATGCGGTCAACAAGGCACCCCGGGTCACGGCAGAAGGCCCGATATACCCGCTGATGGGGGAACGCACTTGGGTGTAGTCCAGATTAATTTGAGCCCGCTTCACTTCGGCCTCCGCCAGACTAATTGCGGCTTGGCTCTGGTTGAGCTCGGCTTCGGCATCGTCGAACTGCTGCTGGCTGACGACATTGTTCTTCACCAGTTGCTTGAAACGTTCGTAGCGAAGCTTGGCATTGCGCAGCCGGGCGTTCGCATTTTTCAAATTGGCCTTGGCCAGTTCGAGGTCCGCTTCGTAGATGGCCGGGTCGATCTGGTAGAGTTGCTGGCCTTCCTCGACATAAGAACCTTCGTCAAAAAGACGTTCGAGGACGATCCCGCTGACTTGGGGGCGTATTTCCGCTTCTTCAAAAGCGAGTACCCGACCGGGAAGTTGATTGGTTCTTTCGATGGTAATCGGGCGCATTTCGATATAGCCAACTTCCACTTTGGGTGGCGAGCCCGCGCCGTCTGCCGATGCCTCTTGAGGGGCAGAGGGCTTCGGGGCTACGGAATCAGAGCAACCTAAAAAGGCCAACACCGCCGCAAGAAGGATAAAGTTTAGAATTTTGGTGACAGGCATGCTGAGTGTAATGAGTTAATAATGATGGAGGTAAGCCGCTTTTATGCTTTTGCTCAAGCCGTTGGTGCCTTTTTCGGTGTGAACCAATCAATGGCCGCGACGGAGTGAGGCTGTTTGGCCTAGGCTTAAAACTCAGCCGAATAGTATATTCTCCATTATGCACCCCGAAGGCTTTTTGCGATGCGCATGGCTTCTGCCTGGTCCGGTGCGATTTTGAAGAAATGATCCGGGATCTCTTTACGAAAATAAGCTTCAATCAGCAGTACGAAATCCAGATTAAGTTTGTTTGCTCCAAATGGTATAGTGCCGAGTATGTCATGCTTCGTTTTCGAGCCATAATAGTTCGTGGGCATGGTCGAGGCTTCGCTGTGTTTAACATCAAAATATCGAATGGCTGTTAAATCCACGAGTTCAACGCAGTTCTTCGGTACGGACGAGTCAGACTCTATATCAGTAAAATACTGATTTATTTCACTGATTGATACTTCCCCAACGCACTTGATGTTTATGATCCGATCAGGGACGGATATGTTATAGTCAATTGGCACGTTGAATGGAAATTGAATGTTCTCTAAAGAATCTCAATATCAGGAGCCTCCTTAATTCCCGAAGAAACATTTCTTTAAAATGCATTAAAGGCAAAAATATAGAGTTCGGACCGCGGATCGGAAATCAGGTAAATGAGTTGTCGCTCGTGATCTACGGCTATACCTTCCATTTGGTCTACATCTACGGAAAAGCTTTCAATTAGATTCTGATCACGATCTAAGACATGGATGCTTTTTGATTTGTCGCTCAATACCCAGAGCCGTTTTCGTTTCGAATCAAAACTGATACTGGAGTAGTCCTGGGCAAACTTAAGCTGACGCCTGGCCATTTCTTCCAAATCGGAATTCAATTTGATTAGTATGCCGGGCTTTTCCTGCATGATATAGAATTCAGCCGCGTCCTCGTCATAACTAAGGGCTTCGGGACCTTTGTTGTCCGAACCGGGGATGGGCACAGCTGCTTCGCGTATGATTTTCCCGTCTTTGCGGGCGATCGCTATACGGCGAGCACGTTCGTCAATAAAGGCCAAGTGTTCGGAGTCGATCGTGGTGACCCCCTCCACATCCTTGTGCTCCGTAGAAAAATGGCCCAAGGACTTCCCTTGTAAGTCGATTCGATAAATACCCCCATCGTTATCGCTCACGGTCCAAAGGCTTTGTTTGTCTTTAGACAGGCTTAGACCCGAAGGTTCAGTCACATCCAACGGATAAGCGGCTACAAAAGTGATGTTCTGGCTGGTGGAGACATGCCGTGCATCAGCGCCGGATTCCGATAATTCTTGGCAAGCGGTTAAGCCAATTAGAAAAAAAACGGCGGCAATTATTAGTTTGTTCATCGATGTTAAATGTTTAACTTGTTGCATCTCTAGAACGCAGTGATGGTGCCCGCGTTCCTCTGTTTGTGCCGCCGCAAAGTAATTTATCCAGGCAATAACCTATCACGCCACCATCCGTAGAGGGTGGGTTGGATGTGCCGCCTAATCAACAGCGTGCAAGGCTGACTAGTTCTTTTTCTCTTCGAGCGTTTCCGGGGACTCCTCCGCTTCGAGGGTAAACCCAATCTTAACACCGACTTGCCAGTGGTCGATTGAGCCATCGACAATATGCCCGCGAATCTCGCCCACTTCCATCCAGCGCATATTACGGACGGTTTCGGATGCTTTGCTCACGGCGTTTTGCGCTGCGGCTTCGATGGATTCTTTGGAGGATCCAACAAGTTCTATCTTTTTGTATACGTGATCACTCATGAATTTAAGCTAAGACAATGAGCAGGGTGACGCAAAGGTAAACTTCCCGTTGCTAAATTGCCTATTCTCAATAAGCGCACCTGTCGTCTCCGGAGAAAGGCATCTGACAAAAAAGGTCATTGACGGCACGGTAGGCAGATGCCCCGTGTCAAATCTCCACTGAATGGACAGGGGGATGTTACAGGCGTCGGGAGCGCTTGAATCCAATTGCCGACAAAAGAAGAAAAACCAGAGCCATCGCAGAAGGTTCCGGGATGTCGTCTTTGACCCGCGAGACCGCGACAACATTGGTTCCGACGATTTGTATGTTATCAATGTGAGCGGTGACGGGGTTGCCCCCGTCCTTACCTCTTATTCTGAACTTGAAGTCATCGGTGAAGGAGCCGAGTTCCCTTTCTTCAAGTGTTTTGGAGAACGTGCCCAGGGTAGGGATGCCGGTGAAGGAGCCCCAGGCGGAAATGTCTCCCAGGTCGTCGGACCACGTTCTGCCCCCGTCAGTTGAATAATCGACATAGACCAGACGTGTGGCTGTCGTTGTGTCCCACTCATAGTCGAAAGTAATGGTCACGCTGGTTGCTTGGTTGCTGTGCAAGCGGAGATCGTCGGTCATGGTCAGCAGACCTTCATCCCAGGTGCAGACAACAGCAGCTGCACCCGTGCCTTTGGTGGCATAGTTCATCGAGCCCGAACCGGCGTGTGTGTAAAGGTAAGCGCTCCCTTGCGCCGTCCAGTTACCAAGCGAGCCCTCAAATGTGTCGGTCATGAGGACATTTGCGTTAACAGAAGTGGCGAACAAGACCACAGCTGTTGATATGATTCTGAATATCATTACTTTAACTAAGATTTTGCACGAATTCCTAGTCAATGGTTTTAGGAAAAAAATATGCCTGATTTACCATTTTGTTACGCCGTTAAATCAATAGTTTCCCGGAGGAGGGATGGTTAATGGGTTTGTTGGGCGTGGTTCTGTTTTGGCAACCGATCGCCACATACTTTACAGAAGGTGGCATCGTGGTCGTGGGATTCCCACCCGCAGGCGGGACAAACATAGTCGTTGTCGGCGTCCGGGCCCTTGGGGCGTGTCATTTCGCTCGTCACGATGGCTGTGGGCACCGCGATAATGCCGTAACCGGTAATCATTATAATGGAGGCCACAAATTGGCCGAGCGGGGTGTGGGGCGAGATATCACCATAGCCGACCGTGGTTAAAGTCACGATAGCCCAATAGACGCTTTTGGGGATACTGGTAAATCCGTTTTCCGCACCTTCGATCAGATACATGAGCGAGCCGAGGATTAGTACAAGATTGACCACCGCGAAGACAAAGACGGCGATCTTGCGTGCGCTCGAGCGCATGGCCCGCATGAGCGTGTTGGCTTCGCCGATATATTTGACCAGCTTGAGAACGCGGAAGATCCGCAGTACCCGCAGCACTCTCAGTAGCATCAGGTAATGCGCTCCGGGAAGTAGAAGATCGATATAGGTCGGTAGAATCGCCAGCAAATCAACCACACCGAAGAAGCTTCGGCTGTAACGTGCCGGGCTTTCGGACACATATAGTCGTAGGGCGTATTCGATGGTGAAAAGTACCGTGATGACCCACTCCGCCACGTAAAGCGCGTTACGCATTTCCGGAGATATCGTGGGAATACTTTCCCAAAGTACGAGACCGACGCTAACGACGATGGTAATGATCAAAAAGACGTCGAAGGCCTTTTCATCCCAATGGTCCGATCGAAAGATGATGCGGCGGCACTCAGCTCTGAAACGTCCGGGCATGTGTTTAGAGAAGCTGTTCGAGAACGGGATGGCAAGGGCAAGGATGTGCGGCCCCGAACTGTTCCGGCTACTAATCTGCCACAGTGTAATCGAAGACGATAATGTCTTCGACCAGGGGCTTGAAGACGGCTTTCAGCGCTTCGTGTTCGGGGTGGGGCAGGTAGTTGTGGCGCCCGGCTTCATCGGCGAAGTCCATCAGAACGGCGTGCGTGAAGTTCTTGTTCTTCCCTTCCGGGCTGTCATTGAGCCCCCATTCGGTCGAGACGACACCGTCTACTTTATCCGGGATGGCACGGAAGAGCGCTTCGACCTCGTCGATTTGTTCTGTCGTGGCGTTGTCCTTGAACTGGATCAATAGCAAATGTCGGATCATACGTCGTATGTTGTCCTTTCCTCGGTATAAAATCAACCGGGTATCCTGTCACAAAAAAACAACGGTTCTCGACGAGCGGAGGCCGGATGTGTTAAGCTGGAACTATGTTTGCGACAGTAAATCCAGCCACAGGGGAAAAGGTCCGCGAATTCCCTGAGATTCCACCTTCGGAGTTGATCGGGATTCTGGCGAAAATGGAGACGGACCAACTTGCATGGTCAAAAAAAGCGCCGGAGGAGCGCGTCGTCCCTGTCCGGAAACTAGCTGGTAATCTGCTTGCCCAGCGTGATTCCCTCGCCCGAACCATCACCCTTGAGATGGGTAAGCCGCTCCAGCAGGCTCAGGCAGAGATCGAGAAGTGTGCCTGGGTCTGCGAGTATTATGCCGAACATGCCGTTGAGCTTCTGAAAAATAGCGAGTTGGAAGCGGGTGATGGCCGTGCCGCTTACTTACGTACGGAGCCGCTGGGAGTTATTTTGAATATTATGCCATGGAACTTTCCCTTCTGGCAGCTCTTTCGTGCGGCGATCCCCGCCGTTTCTGCGGGTAATGGAATATTGCTCAAGCATGCGTCCAACACGCCGCAGTGCGGGCTGTCGATCGAAGCGCTGTTTCAGGATGCGGGCTTTCCCCTTCATCTTTTGCGCAACGTTATGGTCAACGAAGAGGATCTTCGCTTCGCTTTCGTGCACGCGGCGGTTCAGGGCATAACTCTGACCGGCAGTACAGAGGCCGGACGCACGGTGGCGGCGAGTGCCGGCGCGCAGCTTAAGAAAACGGTTCTGGAACTGGGTGGTTCCGACCCTTATCTCATTCTTGAAGATGCCGACTTGGATCAGGCCGCCGAGGCTTGCGTGGCTTCGCGCATGATCAATAGCGGGCAATCCTGCATTGCCGCCAAGCGCTTCATTGTGGTCGGTGATGCAAAGCGCCACGAATCCTTTGTGGGGCGGATCGTCGAGCGGATACAGGCATATCCCATGTCTGATCCCGTTGATCCCGGTGCTCGACTTGGACCGCTGGCCCGTCCGAATCTGCGGGACAAACTGCACGAACAGGTGGAAGATTCGCGAGCTGCCGGCGCCGAGTTACGATTGGGCGGAGAGGTGCCGAAACGCCCGGGAAATTGGTATCCGGCCACCGTATTGGACGGCATCAAGCCGGGCATGCCTGCCTTCGACCAGGAACTTTTTGGGCCGGTTGCGGCGATCGCCCGAGTCCCCGATGAGGCGACGGCCATTGAATGGGCGAACGCCAGCAATTATGGACTCGGCGGGGCCTTATTTACAGCGGATATCAAGCGGGCCCACGAACTCGCCGCGCAACTTGCAGTCGGCTCTGTTGCCATCAACGACTTCGTCAAAAGTGATCCGCGCCAACCCTTCGGCGGAATACGAGAATCCGGTTACGGGCGGGAACTCGGTCCGCAGGGGATTTACGAGTTTTCCAACCGGAAGACCGTGGTGTATCCAGAAGATTAAAGGTTTTGCGGCTGCGTAAACTCCGTGAATGGCCTTCTCGGTCGAGCTATTTCTGCGTAGCTTTTGTTGGCATCCGGGGCGGGGTTGATGCGCTGTCAGCCCGACTTGATGGTTGCCTGGAACGATGAGAAGGGTATGCTAATATCATGCACAAGTTCCTAGCAGAAACTCAGGGAGACTTCGCTGCCGTCGAATGCTCCGAAAAACTAACGGATATCGACTTCCAGGTGATCACACCCGAACTGGAAACGCAGATCGAGGAGTATCATAAGATTGCCCTGTTTTTGGAGTTGAAGAATTTTCACGGCTGGACCGGGAGTGCTCTCTGGGCGGATACCAAGTTTGATCTGAAGCATCACAATGATTTTACCCGTATCGCTATCGTGGGGGATAAAAAATGGGAAGAATGGCTCTCGAAACTGTGGAAACCTTTTACCTCGGCAGAGCTTCGTTATTATGAAGCCTCAGAGCGGAAAATGGCGATGAGTTGGGCCTCGGGAGGTCGTTTCTGACTTGCCGGCCCGTCGCCGCGTCCAGCCCGGGCAAAGGTTTGTACTTGCCTTACCCGGTCGCCGGACAGCTTACTCTTTGATCATGAAATTGAAGGAGATGTTGCTGTGCTTGCTGGTGGCGCTTCCACTGATGGCATGTGCCGCCGGGCAAAAGCCGAACGTGGTGATTATCTATCTCGATGATGCCGGTTACGCGGATTTTCATCCCTTCGGTACGCCACCGTATCCGACGCCGCATGTGGAAGCTTTGGCAGAGCAGGGACTGCAGTTGACGCAATTTTACGTGCCGACGGCAGTATGTTCGTCTTCGAGATCGAGCTTGTTGTCCGGTTGTTATGCCGGCCGGCACCGCGTCTTTGGCGCCCATGGGCCGGGTGGCCGCGGTTTGAACCCGAAGTTTACCACGATTGCGGAAATGTTGAAGGCTGAGGGCTATGCCACCGCCCACTATGGTAAGTGGCATTGCGGGGATCGTCCCGAAACCCGGCCTATGGCCCGTGGCTTCGACAGCTCCGCCGGATTAATGATTTCGAATGATATGTGGCGCTTCAATCCAGTTTGGGCGACGCGCGTAGGTAAGGGCCCCTTACCTTATTGGGAGGATGGCAAGATTGCGATTGAGGATGTCACCCCGCACGACCAGAAGTTTCTCACCAAGTGGGCAACTGATTCTGCAGTTAAATTCATCCGTAAGCAAAAAGAGCGGCCCTTCTTCTTGTACGTCGCCCACTCGATGCCCCACGTGCCGCTATATTGCAGCGACGCTTTTCTGGGGAAATCCGGGGCGGGCCTTTATGGCGATGTGATGATGGAAATCGACTGGTCGGTGGGGCAGATTAACCAGGCGCTGAAAGATGCCGGCGTGGCGCGGGAGACGATTGTGATCTTCAGTTCGGATAACGGCCCTTGGGATGAGTTCGGGAATCATGCCGGCAAGACGCCTTTTCGTGAGCACAAGGGAACAAGCTTCGATGGCGGAACCCGCTCGCCGACGATCATCAAGTATCCTGCCGGGCTGGAATCCGGCCTTGTTATCGACCGCCCTCTTCTTACCATCGATGTGTTGCCGACACTGGCGTACTTGACGGGCGCCAGCTTGCCGGATCACGAAATCGACGGCAAAAATGTCTGGCCGGTTTTGGCGGGTGATGAAGATACACCGCACCCGCATGAGTATTATGTTTTTGAATACGGCGGACGCCTTGAGGCGGTACTGAGTCCGGATGGGCGGTGGAAGATGCATCTGCCACATCCTTACCGCCATGTTCTGGAAGCGGGGAACGACGGTCTGCGCGGAACGACAACAACGCGGCGTATCGGCTGGGCGCTTTTCGATTTGGCTGAAGATCCCTACGAAACGACCAATGTGATGGAGCGCCATCCGGAGATCGTTGAGCGCCTCAAGGCTTATGCTGACGATCACCTCGCAAAATTCTATCAGGATAAATAACGCTGAAATCCGGCTTCGGATGCTTCTAGCGCCGATACTTTTTGATGAGATTTTTCGCCCGGGCCTTAAGTGCCGGATCCGCTTTGGTACGCTTGGAAAAACTCTCCAGCGCCTGCATCACCTCTTTTGAGGTGGGTAAATTGAGAATATAGCTCTCCTCCAAGTACTCCGCCAACCACTTTAGTGTAGCTTTCCTTTTTTCGGTGCTGGTATCGGGATCGAGCAAGCGTTCAATGGCACTATTTTCCTCGTCACTCATGAATCTACTTTAAATCTGGCCTTTTCTACAGGGCAAGCGTTCATGCGTGTTCCGCGCTATCGTTTTTTCTTTCTGGCCGGATCGGTTCTTGTCAGCATGCCGGGAATGACCGGTGTGGGGCAACAGTCGAAGCGGTTCGCGGCAGGGTGGTACGTCGTCATTGGTATTCTGCTTTTTTCCCTGTTGTTGGCAGGTGAGGGCTACCCTTGGCTGGTTTTATGGCCAAGTGGAGTCGCCTTAGTAATCGTCTTCCTATTGCGCCGGGCCTTTGCCGGTTTGCTACTTGGGGCAGTTTCTGGTGCGCTCTTGCTGGCCGGAGGCGATGTCCTGGAAGCGCTTCGGATTGCCGTGGTAGATCTATTTCTGCCCATTTTTCAGTCGGACTGGAAGCTCAGTGCCATTTTATTTACCTTGATCCTTGGAGGATTCGTGGCGCTGGTCGAAGCGGGCGGTGGCCTGTTTGGTTTGTTGCATCTGGCCCTGAGGCGCAGCGGCGAGTCGCGGGTCGGAGTGCAGTTGAGCATCGTGGGTTTCGGCCTGCTGGTATTCTTTGACGGTCTCGCCAACACCATGCTGATCGGACGGCTCATGCGTTCCGTTTCGGACCGCTTTGGTATCTCGCGTGTCAAGCTGGCCTACCTGTCCGATGTCACAGGATCGGCAGTGGCCTGTGTTGCCTTTATTTCCACCTGGATTGCATTTCAGCTCTCAATGATTCGGGAAGGCTACGCCGAGGTCGGCTTGGAAGTCAGTGCGTATGCTCTCTTTTTCAAATCACTTCCGGCGAATTTCTACTGTTGGTTCGCTCTCATCACGGTACTGGTTTGTATTCTTCGTGATTTTAACCCCGGGCCGATGGGGGCGTATGAACGCGAGGCGGCGGGCAAGCCGAAAAGGGAGATTACTTCCGATGAAAGTGATGACAATCATGTCAGCCACTGGGGCATCGCAGTCGTGCCCATACTTGTGTTGGCACTTTCCATTCCGATCATGAGCTATCTGATTGGAGCCGAGAGCTGGTGGCCCGTGAATCTTTTAAAATTTGCGCAGGCTTATGCCGCTGCGGAGAGCCATGTGCCGCAGATTATGGTCGCCTCCTGTCTACTCGCAGCCGTCGTGGCGGGTATCACCTATGCACTGGCCCACTCTCGTCGAGCGGATGCCCGTATTGTCAAGAAAGGCGCATTTCGAGTCTTTCTTTCCGGTGTGCGCGACATCTCCGGTCCGGTTTGCATTCTTCTAGCGGCCTGGATGTTGGGGCGGGCCATCGCTGAGTTGGGTGCTGCCGATCTGATCGCGGGTTTACTGTCAGGTAATTTTCCGCCGGCCTTTTTCCCGCTAGCGGTCTTTCTGACCGGCGCTATTATCTCCTTTACCACCGGTACATCCTGGGGGACCATGGCCGTGCTCATGCCGCTGGCCATCCCCGTGGTCTTTTCACTGGCCGGGGGCCCGGTGGATTACACCACCACGGAACCGCTGGTTGTTGCCAGTATCGCGGCAGTTTTTAGCGGTGCGGTCTTCGGGGACCATTGCAGCCCGTTTAGTGATACCACGATAGTGGCATCCATCGCGTCCGGTGTCGAACCGGTCGACCATGTCCGCACGCAGTTGCCTTTCGCTTTGCTGGCAGCTCTGGTTGCTGGAATTGTCGGGTTTCTGCCCCTTGGGTTTGGGGTTTCACCGTTCCTTTCCCTTTCGGCCGGAGCAGTGCTTCTTTTCATCATACCCTGCTTTTTCTCCCGTCGGCTCGCATCCCGAGGTGAATTTTAGACTCCGGTCTTTGGAAGGGGCACTGAATCGTAAACGATTACCTTTTCCCAAAGATCTTTGCAGGCCTCGACAAATACGACGTGGGCCGATTCGGTCTGGTACTTTTCCTGCGCCTCAGCGGACTCGAAACTTAAAATCAGAGAGTAGGTGAAGGAATCATCCACCACGTCGCGAGTGGCCTTGGGTGCGATGCCAACGAAACGTGTCTTCGCGTATTTCGAGTCCTGCATGAATTGCTTCACCGCGGCTTCAAATTTGGCGCGATCGGATTCACTTTTTGGATTCTTCAACCAGAAATAGACGACATGTGTAAATGTCGGATCAAATTCATTGCTTTCAGCTGGATCGGCGTAGCCGCTGGCCGGAAAAATGAATGCAAATAAAAGTGCCGAGAGTAAAAATTGTTTCATAGGGTCGAATATTCTGCGGGAAACTGCCTGCCCGCAAGTTTTCAGGAGAAAAATCCATCCAAGACGTTCTTACCGATGACTCGGCCGCTTTCCTGTTCGGTGTGGGCTGTCTTGAGGTTTTCCACATTCAGTTGACCCAGATTCTTCGTGACGGTGCTGACGAGCCGGCCCTCGTCGAGCAAGCTGGAGACACGGTTGAGGAGCTCATGTTGTTTTTCCATGTCGGGGGTTTGGTGCATCGGCCGAGCAAACATGTACTCCCAACTAAAGCTGAGCGACTTTGGTTTAATTGCGTGGATGTTCAAAGTCTTCGGATCGTCGATGAGTGCGATATGGCCACGCGGCTGAATCAATTCAACAATCGCATCAAAGTGGTCCTCCGAACCGTTCAGAGAGGCAACATATCGTGGTACGGTTCCTAGTTTCTGCATTTGCTCCGTCAAAGACTCGTGATGGTTGATCACATGGTCGGCGCCCATTTTTTTGACCCATTCAACCGTTTCCGGACGTGAGGCGGTTGCGACGACCTTCAGGTCGGTGAGCTTCTGGGCTAACTGGGTCAGAATCGAGCCGACACCGCCGGCAGCGCCAATGATAAGCAATGCTTCATCGGTGCCGCCGCCCTCGCTCAGCCCGAGCGAATCAAACAGCAGTTCCCAAGCGGTGATTGCGGTAAGAGGCATGCCTGCCGCTTCGGCAAATCCAAGCGACCGGGGCTTATTTCCCACGATGCGCTCATCCACGGCGTGAAACTCTGCGTTGGTGCCTTGGCGCGTAATGTCACCCGCGTAAAAGACTTCGTCGCCGACGTGAAACAAACTTACTTCGCTGCCCGTCTCCCTTACGATCCCCGCCGCGTCATAGCCGATGACTTTACTCTCGCCTTCGGCAGGGCCCATCTGTGGACGAGTCCGGACTTTAACGTCCACCGGATTGACGGAGATACCCCTGACTTCGACCAGCAAATCCCTCGGTCCTAGGTCCGGCTTCTCGGCTTCAAGTTCAATTAGCGAATCAGGGGCACTGATCGGTCCGGTTTTCCTGTATCCTATAGCTTTCATGTCTTTTTTATCGGATGCAATTGCATCGAAAGTAGAACTGTTACATAAGATAGATCCTGTCGCAAATGCAACGCCCGGGCGGATCCCTTAAAACTTTTCCCTCCGCTACCCGTTGAGGCGGTTGACGAAGCTAAACCGGCGTTTAGTTTAGGAATGGCCGTCGGAACATGCCTGCGCACCAAAGCAAAACCCCAAAAGCGATGTCTTCTTTAACACCTGAATTCTTCCAAAGTGATCCCGTCGACTGTGCCCGTGATTTGATCGGTTGCCACTTGGGTTGGGGAGATTGTTCCGGAAGAATCGTTGAGACCGAGGCGTATCACGCTATTGGCGACGAGGCCTGCCATACTTTCATGCGGCCGTCGACGCGTCAGTTTGTCGACGAACACAAAGCCGGTGACGCTTATGTCTATCTGAACTATGGGGTGCACTGGCTCTTCAATATCGTGGTCAAAGGACCGGAGGGGGACGGTTTTGTTCTGCTTCGCGCATTGGAGCCCGTACAGGGCATCAAAGCGATGCGGCAACGGCGTGGGAATTTTCCTGACAAACTGCTGATGGCAGGTCCCGGCCGGCTCACTCAGGCGATGGGAATCGGCGGCGAGCATCACGGTCGCAGCTTTTTGGAGTGCGGGTTGGGGCAATTGGAAGCAGGCAGTGCGAGCGCCGTTGTCTCCGGGCCGCGAATCGGAATTTCCAAGGCGACAGAGTTAAACTGGCGCTTCGGTGATTCCGGTTCGAATTGCCTGAGCAGAAAGTTTCCCTCTGTCAGCTGAATGAGCCTCGGCGTGCTTTTAATCCAAGCGGATCCCCGAGTTGATCTCGTTTTGCTCAATAGAAGCTTCGCGTTCGCTGAGGTTGTTTAGCTTTTCGATCAATGTACTTTCAGCTTTTTCCACATCACGTGCACGCTCTTCCAGTTTGCGGTTTTCCTCTTCCAGTTTACGCAGCTTTGCCTCCAGTGTCTCCTCGCGTCCGTCAGTGCTGTGACTAATGGGCTGTCCGGTATCGGCTGCCGTTGTTTGTAAAAGTTCTCCCTTGAGCTGGTTAAGGTCCGTTTTCTGGGATTTGAGAATCTGTTGATCCTCGAGCAGTTGCTTTTTGAGAGATTCCAGCTCGGCTTCTTTAGCCTTCAGGGCAGCTTCGCGCTTGCGGAGTAATTCGCTGTCGGCGGCATTCTGCGACCCGTCCAGGGTGCCGGCTTTAACATCGAGATTCTCGCGCATCTGCTCCAGTTCAACTTGTACCGTCTCGACCTCGCTAAGCCGGTTGATGACGATTTCTTCCGCATCGTTCAGTTCCTTGTCGCGCCGCTTTAATTCACGGCGCTCCGATTCAATACGGGCCTTTTCGTGTGAGATTCGTTTTTGTTCCTCTGCCATGCTCTTCTCCCGCTCAAGCATGAGTTTTTTCTGCTCTTCGATGTAGCGGCGTTCGGAAGCGGTGAGTTTTCGTTCCGGCTTGCTTTTCGGCTGGGCCAGATCGATGCCACTCTTGATGAAGCAGGGGACGATGATCTGCTCCCATGCCTTTAATTCCCAGCCTTTCAGGGTGTGCGCTTCGCCGGATTGATCGAAGAGGGTCACTTTATGCTTCCCGATCGACTTGATGCGCGAGCGGTCTTTGACGATGCCCAGAAGCAACTGCTTTGACTTTTCCAGCTCCCTCGCAGGCGGGATGACCACAAGTATCGCGATGTTGACCGAGATGAGACCGACGAGTCCAAAAGCGAGTATACTGAAGATGGCACTTACGGTTAAGGCATACACCAGCCAGGCGGCGCCGAGCGAAGCGGCCCCAAGCAAAGTGGCCGCCAGGGCAACGCGCCGGGCAGAGTGGGTTTTGAGAAAACGATCAAGCGTTTTTTCGAGTTGCCTATCGGTATTTTTGGACATCCGAGATAAACATATAAGTATAGATTCCCAATATTGTCCGCCAAAAATCCCTGAAATGTGGGGTTTTAGAAACTCTTTACAAAAGAACCGTGCGGCATGTGCGCCTACTAAAAAGCCCACGGTTCACGGACCTGGGCTTTCATTACGACTATCCCGGTAAAATTAGCGGTGGCGACGCACTAAGCGACAGGCCAGCATGAATAGCGTACCAAAGAGCGCTAAGCGAGGTTCCGGTACTGATTCCAGTACGATGGAGTCGCCGTCGTTGAGGTTGTAGATTGTATCAAATGCCACACCAGGATCCAAATTAAGGGTTTCATAGCTAACATCAGGTAGGTATTACTCACGATTAACGATCAGGTTGGCTGTGTTGCCCGCTATGAGTACGTCAGTAGACGGACCATCTATGTTGCTGGCTTCCACTCTCCATGTGAAAATGACGTTATCCGTAGCATCAATTGTACTCACTGCTGCAGACCCGAGTTCCGGCAGTGTGGCAAATGAGCTACTAAGTAGAAACGCAAAATCACCACCACGTGTCGCCTGGTATACACGAGAATCCACAGAACCACCTTCACCAATTAAAAATCGGCTGACCTCCTCCCCGCGACGGTTTCTGTAAAAGTAGCTATAATTCAAAGTCCCATCATCGGCGGAAAACTGGGTGTAACCACCGGTTTACAGTAAATTGCCGGAGGCGGTTCCTTCGAACTTAAAGTTTAATCCGCTGCCGATAGGAGTGACAGTTATTGCTATAGCGGCATTGATTAAGTGGTTTAAGCTCAAAAGGAGAACGGTAATGCATGTCGTCTTATTCATGGCGGAGGCGCGAAAGTAGTAAGAGTTGTGATGCATGGGCTTTTTAAACGAGCGAGAAACAATGCCCTTACATCTCAAGATTAACTTTTTGTGTGAAATTTCCGTAATTTCACGGATTAATAGAAACGCGCACATTTCGTAATCGCCCTGAACCATGTCCTTCACGGGGGACTGTTATGGTCGCCCCGTCCCCTGCAAATACAGTTGTCAAAATCGTCCAGCGCTATCTTTATTCATGTTGGCAACTATGGCATTTGAAAATATCTCTCCCGAAGAAAAAGAAGAACTACTGGAGGGTGTCCTGAACAATGCCTATCACGGAATCGTGGCTTTGGATGCAATTCGAAATTCATCCGGCGTGGCCGAAGACTTTGTTTACATCTACGCGAATAAAAAAGCCGAACTGGCACTCGGCAAGGGACAGGATGAATTAATCGGTCACCGCTTTCTCAAACTCTTTCCCGGAATCAAAGAAGAAGGGCTTTTCGACAAATTTGTCGGAGTGCTCGAAAGCGGGGAGCCTTACAACTTCGATCACTTTTACGACCGGGATGGCCTGCACGGGATGTTTCAGGTGAGTGTGAACAAGTTTCGGGACGGAATTATCATTTCATTTGTTGAGACCACCGAGCAGGTGAATCAAGCCAGGCAATTGGAGATTTTAACTCAGCGTCTCGATATGGCCACAAGCGCAGCCAAGGTAGGTGTTTGGGAGTATGATATTCCGGCGGATAAATTGATCTGGGATGACGCCATGCATCGTATCTACGATGTAACTCCCGAGGAGTTTGAAGGTGTGATCGATTCCTGGGAGAAGCGGGTACACCCCGACGACCTGCCTGCTGCGAAGGCGGAATTTCAGTCGGCGAAGACTCCGGACCAGGATATTTATACCAAATTCCGGATTGTCTTGAAGAATGGCAGCGTTCGTTGGATCGATGCGCGTGCCCGGTTGATTTGTAACGATGAGCACGATCTCATTGGTATCGTTGGGACGAATTGGGATATTACGGAACTTGTCTACGCTTACGACACGTTGGCCAAAGCCAAAGAAGAGGCAGAGCGGGCCAATGCGGCAAAGTCCGAATTTTTGGCAGTCATGAGTCATGAACTCCGCACACCCTTGAATCCGATCATCGGTTGCAGCGACCTGTTGAGGGATCACCTGAAAGATCCTGCGGATCTGAAGCTGCTGGACATGATCGATCAATGCGGACGTAACCTACTGGAGCTTATTTCCGATATTTTGGATTTCTGTACTCTGGATGAGGGGCACATGACACTGACTCCTGTTCCTACCAATATCCACGAAACGACTCAGGATGTCTGTCGTGAGTTTGACGCCAAGGCCAAAGAGAAGGGTTTGGAGCTTTCATTGTCCGTATCCGAAGATTTGCCCGACGAACTTCTTATCGACCCTAAGCGTTTTCAGCAAATTGTCCGTAACTTAATTTCCAATGCAGTCAAATTTACCAATGAAGGTTTCGTGCGTGTTGATCTGAGCACACACACCGATAATGCAGGGGAAAACATGTTTGTGGCGACTTTTACAGATACGGGCAGTGGTATCCCGAAAGATCAGGTGGAATATATTTTTGAGCGCTTTACCCAATTGGATTCAAGTAATACGCGAAAAGAGGGGGGTACCGGGTTGGGGTTGGCGATTTGCCAGCGTCTTTGTGATCTTATGGGCGGGGAGATTTCGGTCACCAGTCAATCCGGGGAAGGGGCCACTTTTACGGTCAAACTCCCGATGAGGTTGGTTGGTCAGGAAGATGCACCGGATACTCTGTTGAACCATAAGGTTGAACTCGCTGAAAAAAGTTTTCGTGTTCTCGTCATTGATGATGACATGCCGAATCTGCTCTATTTCAAGGCCGCGATCAATCAAATCGGAGTGGAGTCTGTAACCGTGAATGATCCGAAGGAAGGGCATTCATTGGCACTGTCAGAAGCCTTTGATCTTATCTTTTTGGATCTCCATATGCCCAATGTGAGTGGTATGGATATCACGAGAGGAATTCGCAACTCTTCCGGCCCAAATCAAAATACCCCCATTGTGGCAGTTACTGCGGATGTGCGGCCTGAGCAAAAAGAGGCATGTTCGAAATTAGGTTTTTCACGGGTCTTGAATAAGCCGGTGAAACCGGAGCAATTGCGGGCGGCGATTATAGATTTTGCCTGAGTTTGCGGTGTGGCGGGCGATCTGTTGCTCGCATTAATAATCGATACGTTTGCGAGGCAGGAGCGCTTTTTCGGGCTCATTGAGGGATGCTTAAGGGGATCTACGGCTTGTTTCCGGCGAGTTTCGCCACTGGTTCGCACGGCAAAGATTGTATTGCCTGATTTCATTGAAGTACCTATGATACGTACGAAGGAGGTGAGAGAAATGGATCTAAAAGCTCAGATGGGCAAGGAAGTCATGATCAAGGTCGCTAACCGCATCGGTATACTGGCAGATGTCGCACGGGCTTTGGCGGATCGCGGGATCAACTTGTTGGCAATCGATGCGCATGCCCTGGCAGGCCAGGCTTTCATTCGCTTGGTGACGGATGATAATCTGCGTGCTGGGGACACACTTGGCGAGCACGGCTATAAGTCTCAGGCGGAAGATGTCATTCTACTGACGGTTCCGCATAAGCCGGGCATCCTACATCGCGTGACGGAGATTCTGGCGGAAAGCGAAATTGATGTACATCATGTCTACGCCAGCACGACGGACAAGGGTGGTAATTGCTGCGTGGTCTTGCATACAGCCAACGATGCTCAGGCACTCGTTAAATTTAACGAGAACCGTATCGGTGTCTAAGCGAACCGTTGGCGTACTTCATTGATTGAACCATTCAAGTCTACCGTTTTCACAGATCGGTTCAGATAAGTTTCTCCCGTTATCTGTGCTCTCAGTAGACCATGGGCTCTCGTCTGCTTTCTTCACCTGCCGCGTATTTTAGAAAGCAAGTGAAGGATTTCCAGATAGAGCCAGACCAGGGTGACGAGCAGGCCAAAAGCGGCAAACCACTCCATATACTTTGGAGCTCCGCGTGCCACACCCTGCTCGATGAAATCAAAGTCGAGCACGAGATTTAAGGCCGCGATAACGACGACGAAAAGGCTGAATCCGATCCCGATCATGCCACTTTCATGAATGTAGGGGATACTGCCGCCGAACAAGCTCATGATCCAGCCGATGAGATAAATCATCGCAATGCCACCGGTGGCGGCGGTGACCCCCAGTTTGAAATTCTCGGTCGCTTGGATCAAGCCGCTTCGGTAGGCCACCAGCAGAGAGGCCAGGGTGCCAAAAGTCAGCAAAACGGCTTGAAAAACAATACCGGGATACATCATCTCAAACAATGCTGAGATAACCCCTAACACAAGCCCTTCCAGTACCGCATAGAGCGGCGCTGTCACGGGTGACCACTCTTTTTTGAATACAGTCACCAAGGCGACGAGAAAACCCCCGATTGCGCCGACTGCGATGTAGGCAATGAGCTCCGACGGCTCCTCCGCCCCGACCGTGCGCCGCCAACTTAGGGCTGCGGTTGCCACAACGCCCAGGAGCATCATAGCGGTCTTATTGACCGTTCCGCCCAAGGTCATGAAATTTCCATCCGTAGCGACGTCTTGAAATGTGTTATCCGTTAGAGTCGGGTTTCCTGTTCGTATCATCGTTGGTTCGTTTTCGGTTTTGTCTGGAATAGCGCTAACGTAAGCTTATTTAACGTAGTTACAGTGCTTTAGCCCTGTGACCTTGTAAAGGCAGGCGGTCCCGTTTGCACTTGCGGGCAGTTGGCTAAGGCAGGCTGCCTACGTGGACGAATCGCTACCATGAGAAAGTCCTTAAGTGAGTGCCATTCGAGTTCGTCTGCTTCATTGCTAAGAATCTTATTGTGTGCCTATGGTTTTAACCGCGAGGGAAAAATGGGCGTGCGGCGCCAGTTCTGCATGTTTACCATTTTTTGAAGCGTTTTAGTGACAAAGACTCAAGATATATGAGCGTGTAAGTTCGTCAAATGAGACGGCTGTGCCTTAACGATTGTCTTATGAACTAGCGTTCCGATACTGTGGGCCTTTACACATACAAATGGGCGGTATTTTCAAACGACTCGCACTGGGCGGAAATCTGCGCTGGACTTTGATCCGGGCAGGGGCTCTGGTTGTGCTGACAGTATTGATCTTTCGCTTCGTGTTCGCGCCGCTGCGTTTGGATGGCACCAGCATGGAGCCGACGTTTCAGCACGGGCAGTTGTCTCTGGCAAATCGACTCGCCTATCTTCGTGATTCTCCGCAGCGGGGGGATGTCGTTGCGGTGCGCATGCGCAATACCGGACGCAGTATCTTTCTCCTCAAGCGGGTCGTCGGGCTCCCGGGAGAGGCGGTCGGCTTTGAGGGCGGCAAGGTGACGGTAGATGGTGTCCGCCTGGAGGAGGATTACCTGACTTATGATTCAGATTGGAACCGCGACCCGGTTCTTTGTGAAGCCAACGAGTATTTCGTAGTGGGGGACAATCGCTCCATGCCGATCCGACAACACACATTCGGACGCACCACACTTGCCCGGATTGTCGGAAAGGTTATTTTTTAAGAATGAAGAAAATTATCATCGCCGTCCTCGTACTCATCACTGCAGGGGTTTTCGTTCGCGGATGCTTCACCGGTCCGGAAGGACAGATTCGTAAACAGCTAGGTGAGTTGGAGGAATTAGTCTCTTATGAAGAAGGGGAGGGGGATTTTTCGGCTCTTGGTAAAGTGAAGAGCCTGGGCGGCCTCTTCACCGAAGATGTTGATATCAGGCTACAAGGTTTTGCCGGTGCCCGCACCGTGAAGGGACGAAAGCAAGTACAGCAAGCGGCCATGGCGGCGCGTTCGCAGGCCAAAAGTCTACAAGCCTCTCTGCATGATATTACTGTCCAGGTCGCGGATGATCAATTGTCCGCTACCGCCGAAGCGACGGGGCGGGCCAGAGTGAGCGGAGAAAGCAGTTCGGTTGTGCAGGATTTCCGCTTCACTTTTGAGAAGACCGAAGAAGGTTGGCTCATTGCCAAAGTCGCGACGGTTGAGGCCTTGCGCTGATTGGGCTGGGATGTTCACTCGGGTCGCTTGTGGGCAGCCCGCCTGTGATGCTCGGAACTCGCGGATTTTTTCGGAAAAAGCTTCTCCCGGCAGACTTTGCGGGCTACTACGGGAACATGCATTTTTCATCTATTCGACTTCTGCTCTCGTTTGCTCTCTGCAGCACCTGTTTCTCTCTGGCGGCTGCCGCTCCGGCCATCGATTTTGATGTCAAACAGGTCGGGCTCGAAGGAGAGCTTGGTTCTTTCGAGCCGAGTTGGTCGGCCACTCAATCGTCGCCGCACCTCCAGCACATTACACTGGTGCTTGAGTCGCCTGAGCCGGCCGTGCTTCCCAAGTTGACACTGAAGTGGCGGGTGCCCGCCATCGATATTGCCGGGCACTGGGTGTCCGATAATCTTGCGCGCAAGCACGACCATTACCGTGCGCGTGTTCGCTCGCGTGCGGTTCAACATGCCCCGCTGCTGACCTACCTGAATCAGGGGGACCGCAATCGCTTCACGGTGGCACTTTCCGATGCCATGAACCCGAGCTTAATTCGCGGGGTGATTCGCGAGGAGGACGCTTTTATTTACATGGATGTGACTCTCTTTGAAAAGAAGACACCGGCCACGGACCGTTACGAACTCACCCTGCGTTTCGATACACGACCTGTCATGTATGAGACCGCGATTGGCGATACCGCGCACTGGTGGGCTTCGATGGATGAACACACACCCGCCCCGGTTCCGGAGATGGCACGCGTTCCCGTTTATTCCACTTGGTATAGCTACCATCAGAAGATCACCGCGGATGCGATTGTCGAGGAATGCCGAATTGGAGGCGAACTTGGACTGGAGGGTGTCATTGTCGATGACGGCTGGCAGACTCTGGATGGCAATCGCGGCTACGCCTACACCGGCGACTGGAAACCCGAACGCATTCCCGAAATGAAGGCATTCGTGGATCGTGTGCACGCTCTGGATCAGGAATTTCTGCTCTGGTATTCCGTTCCCATGGCAGGCGAGAAGTCGGAAATGATCAAAGACTTCCGTGACAAGACACTTTATTTTCATGAGGGTTTTGGCGCTTATGTGCTCGATCCGCGCTATCCCGAAGTTCGGGAATACCTCATCGGGGTGTATGAAGCAGCGGTCCGTGATTGGGGAATCGATGGCCTCAAGCTCGACTTCATTGGGATGTTTTCGGAAAAAGGTGCCGGCGATCTCACCGCTGAAGACGGCCGCGATTACGCTTCCGTGGACAAGGCGGTCGATCGCCTGATGACCGATGTCATGGCACGGTTGCGCGCGCTCAATCCCGAGATCGGGATCGAATTCCGCCAGCCTTATAACGGCCCGCTCATGCGTAAGTATGGCAACATGTTTCGCGCCGTGGATTGTGCCAATGTCGCCCCTTATAACCGTCGGCACATTGTCGACCTTCGCTTGATTGCCGATACCACATCCGTGCACAGCGACATGATTATGTGGCATCCGGATGAGCCGGTTGAGAGTGCTGCGTTGCAGGTCCTGAATATCCTCTTTAGTGTCCCGCAGATCTCAGTGCGATTGGCGGACATTTCTCCGGATCACCGGAAAATGCTCAAGTTCTGGCTCGGCTACTGGACGGAAAATAAAAGCATCCTGCTCGACGGTGACTTCCGTGCCGTCGCCCCCGCACAGAATTACCCCATGGTGATGGGACGGCAGGATGGTAAACTTATCGCGACTATCTATCAGGATATGTTCGTGCCCTCCGGTTCCGATCCACTCAGTGACATTGATATTGTCAACGGGAAGTCCACTCCCGGAGCCGTTCTCCGTCTGGAGCAGGATTTCGGAATGTCCGAAGTCACCATTTACGATACGCTCGGGAAAGTGCTCTCTCGGGAGAGTCTAGACCTGGAAGCCGGTGCCCATGCTTTCGATGTGTCGCCCTCCGGCCTTGTTGAAATCAGGAAGCTTTAGAATTGCTTTCGTCCCGTTTGTTTTTAGGCCTTCATATAGATGAATATTCTACTCCTCGAAGATGATCTTGAGCTTTCGGCGGTGGCCTCCGAGCAAATCGAAAGTCGTGGCCACAAAGTCATCCCTGCCATGGATATCGAGCAGGCGAAGGCGATCATTGAGGACGACGCGGTTGATATTGATATCATGATTGCGGACCACCTATTACCCGATGGGAACGGTTCCAAGTTCGCCATGGAGATTAAAAAAGAGCCACATGGCATTAAGGTCGTGGTGGTCTCGGGACAATTGAACCGCTCGGATGTTGAAGAACTCGACGCCAATGAAATCGGGCACTACGATAAACCGTCCCTCTACTCGCAAATCGTCGAGGACGTGGTCCAAAAGCACTTTTCGGAGTAAGTCGCTTATCTCCCATTCTCACCGGCCGAATTGATTGAAACGGCAAACCGCCTGGTCTGGGTCGAGAAGCAGTCCGGCGGTTTTTATCCCGCGCTGCCAATCCACTTGGGTTTGTGGCCGCTCATTATTATGGTACGTAGAGCTTGGCTCAGCGGCATCCTGGGTAAGTTTCGCCGAGTGCTGCAGATCAGTTTTATTAGTCCCGCAACAGTAGCCGACCGTGCGTTTCCCGTTTCAACAAAATCGTCCGTTCCCCGTCCAGTCGTGGCCAGGCTACTATGGATGGGTCATCCTTATGGTGGGAACATTCGGTATGATCGCAGCCATCCCCGGGAGCCCCCCGGGAATGAGTGTCTTTGTCGATGGCATGATCGAGTCTCTTTCGATGAAACGGGAGAGCTTTTCCATGGCTTATATGCTGGGCACGATCACGGCCGGATTGGCTGCCCCGCTCGCAGGGTCGATGATTGACCGATACGGTGCCCGCATCGTTGCTTGCATTAGCTTTCTTGGTCTGGGGATGGTCCTTATCGTCACCGGTTTCGTCGACCGAATTCACCAATGGGGCCTGCCCGGACTGCCGGATCACTGGTATGCCTTCATCCTGGTGTGCTGCTGTTTTGCCGGGATACGTTTGATCGGCGTTGGCTTCGCGATGACGACCTGCCGGTCCATGGTTTTCAAATGGTTTGAAGGCAGGCGGGGGATGGCGGCTACGATCAACGGGGTTGTTCTTTCGCTGGGCTTTTCATCGGCGCCTGTCCTCTTGAATGGAGTGGTGATACATGTCGGCTGGCAGTTCACTTGGATTACCCTGGGTGTCGTTTTCATCCTGATTATGCTGCCTCTGGCCTATGGTTTCTATCGGGATAGCCCGGAAGCCTGCGGGGTGCGGGTCGAGCAGGGCGGAAGGGACTCTTTTTCACGGAATCGCATCCCGGTTTACCGGCAGATGACCGGGCGGGAAGCGATTCGCACCTACACTTTCTGGATCTTCACGGCGGCCCTTGCCTTGAACGCCTTGATTGGTACCGGTGTTTCCTTCCATATGGTGGCGATTGGGGAGCAATCCGGGTTGAGCCGTTCGGAAGCGGTTGCGATCTTTTTGCCAGTTGCGGCTTTTCACATTGCGACGACGCTGAGCTTTGGACTTTTTGCCGAAAAGATCCGGATGAAGTATGGAGTGATTCTCATGATCAGCGCGCAACTTCTTGCGCTCTACGGTATCGCCAATGTCGGTCACGATTATTGGAGGTGGCTCTTTATCGTCGGAAGCGGCGTGGGCTGGGGCTCTTTTGGCATATTGATCAACGTGCCCTGGCCCCGGTTCTTCGGACGGCTTTACCTTGGTGCTGTCAACGGGTGGGTGACCGGAGCAACAGTGGTCACCAGCGCCCTCGGTCCTTTCCTCTTTGGTTTGTCTTCGGGCTCCCTCGGCTCCTTCTTTCCCGCTATGGTGGTGTGCGCCGTGCTTTGCCCTGTCGTGATTGCTTTGGCCATCTTCGCCGACAACCCGCAGCATAAATATGCATCTTCATCCATTACTGCGGGGGGCGAATACGATGGACACTCGTAAGGCCTGTTTCTCTCACGAACCGAAACGGTCTGTTATTTTTGCACCGGCTGTGCCAACACAAAGGGGCGCACGATCATTGCTTTGAACTGGGTCTTTTCCTTTTGCCAGTGTTCGGCGTGCAGGTTGCAGGGTTGTACGAGGTCGCCGCTCTTTAGCCAGGCTTTGACCTGGGCCTGGTCGTCCTTGGCAAATGCCATGCCTGCCGACTTCAGATCAAGCTCTGGATCGACATAGATCATCGCGCCAGCCTCGTAATGAGGCTTCAAATAACCCCAGTCGACTTCGCCGGAGTATTTTTCAAGTTTTTCCTCTTCGGTGGAGTTGTCATCTGCGGGGCTGAACTGATCGTCGATCATGGCACCGTTGTGGTGGAAATACTTGAAATTTAAAGACCGAATTGTAGGCAGCGCTTCTTCAGGGGTAGCTCAGCTTTTTGGGCCCCGTAAGCGGGGAGACGGGACAAAGAATTGGGGAGGCAAAAAATACGCCGTGCTCATGCACGGCGTACGGGAGAATCCAAAAGGAGTTTGGTTTAATCGCCCCAGAACTTCCACCATTTGCGACTGTTCTCTTCGCGTTTGGCCTGACCGGTTTCAGAGCCTTTGCCCGCTTCCTTGAGAACAGCGTCGCTCTTGTCACTGGCGTCAGCTTTCTGGTCAGCCATCTTTCCTTTTTTCTTTGCTTCATCGACTTTATCCTCGGCCTCGTCGAGCACGTCGGAAGATTTACCCTTAGCTTTGGACTGGGCCGCTTCGGCTTTGTTCTTCGCCTCGGATTTGGCTGTCATTGCTTTTTCCGCACGCTTTTCGCTCATTTTTATCTCAGGTTTCCCCTTGCCGGCACTGTCCGGTTTGGCGGCCTGCGCGGTGGAGAGTGCAATTACGAGGAGTCCTAACACTGAATATCTTAGAATTTTCATAATTTTATCGTAGGGAAAATAGTTCTGAAGGCAAGAAGTCGTCTCATTTGGACTGGGCGAAAACCGGGGTGACCAATTGCTTTGTAACGGCTTCCGGGAGAGCCGAATCTTCAAATCTGCGCGAGGCTCTTCAAATGGGCCAGTCCGGTGCCGCAGCAACCACCCAGAACGGATACATTGTGTGTCGTATGAAGTTCCGACATGGCTTGCGCCCAGTCGACGACCGGATCAGCTTGCGTTTCAGAGGACGCGTCCAGTCGAGTCACGTCTTTGGATGAGCCATTGGCCTGAATGCCGACCAGCCGTTCAAGGCTGCCCGGAGGATAGTTAGGCGTGATAAAGCCGGGATGCGTACAGTTCACGAAATAACCGAGCGGGGGCCGGGGCACCGCCCGGTCGATGCCTGTCATGGCTTCGGAGAGCGATGTGCCGTCGAGGACTTTGCCATCCGTACCCGTGCAAAAACTGATGAAGTAAGGTTTGTCGGTTTTTGCCATCGCTTTCGCTATTCCGAGAGCTTCCTTCACCGCAGGTAGTGTCTGCGCCAGGAGGAAATCAGCAGCGGTATAGGCGAGTTCCCCGATCTGGGTCGAGTGGAAACGTTCTGCGGTGTCGGTGTCCGGAGCTTCTTCGGGGCGATAGCAGTCTCCCCGGGGACCGGTCAAGGCCCCTACCATAACAGGTGAAGCGCCAGCGTGGTCATCGCGTACACCGATGAGGTAGTTCACTGCATCCGAATTAATCCCTGCTGGCACATCCGCGGTGGCGATACGGGCGGGGTCCAGCCGCCAAGTCGGCGCGGTTAGCAGGAGAGGCAGGTCAGCCTCGGCGGCGGTATCGATGTATTCGCGGTAGAGTGCGGTCATCGATTCGCACGCCGCCTCAGGTCCGTAGATAAGTGGCGTGTTGAATAGTGTGGGGTGCAGCTCGACCTCCGGCATACGACGCAGGCGCTCCGCGATGGCACACTCGATCAGGATTTTCGGGTGTTTTTCGAACAGTCCGATCAGCATGTCCGGGGAGTGATTCGTGGTTTGCCCGCTAACGTATCGGATCTTCTCCTGAGATGCCTATTTTGAGGAGGCCACCTTTACGTAAGTTTTGTAGATTGCTTTATAGCTGCTGTCTTCCTCGGCTTCGAAGTCTTCCTCGAACATGAGATATTCCCGGTCGCCGATTGTGAAGACTTCGTAGTGGTAGGCCTTGTCGATGAAGGTGCTGAAAGCCATGTCGCCGGAGTAGCGCATGGGGAAGTTGAACTTCTGTTTGGTAAACCCGACCGGGCTAATCTGGCCGTCCCGGTTGATGACGAAGCCGTATTTCATCCGTTCCGGTTGCATCGACGGGATTTGGTTCTTCTCGATCTTTCCTTTGATGTAGTCATTGGCATCACTCCTGGACTCGACGAGGTCATGGTTGATCAGACACCATGTGCCATGGAGATCCGGGTTGGACTGAAAAGTCCCGCTGAAGGTAAACTTGTCCTGGTCGCGTCCGCTTCGCTTCCATTCGGAAGTGAGTTTTGGCGTCGAATCCAGATAAGCTTTGCCAGCCTCGGAGAAACCGACGACCTGACCGATCGCCTTACGTTTGAAGTTGCCGCCACCGCCGATTTCGTTGCGTCCATTCTCGCTCATCATTTGATTGGGCTGAAGTTCATACACCGTTTTCATGACATTCAGGCCGTAGGCTTGGATCTCAGGATCGGCGTCTCCCAGTTGCTCGGTGATGAAGCGGGCCCGGGAAACGATCGGGTAAGCCGTGGCCTTGGAGATGGCCCGGGCAATCGGAGGGAACAGGTCCTTGTAGCAGGCCGGATCACTGAGCAGCCGGATACTGGCGCTGATAGCCGAACCCTGGATCCAGTGCTCTTCATGCTCCACATATTGTACCAGCAGATCTTTGTAGGTGCGTAGATGGTCAATGTCCGTATGTTGTAGCAGGCCAAGTGACCACTGCTTGACGTACCAGGATTCGTGGGGGTCACGGATGAACTTTTCAACCTGCGCCATCATTTCCGGGGTCACGCGGCCGGGATCTGCGTTACGTTTGTTCCAGGTTCCAAACAAGTCGTGCAGTGCCATCACACCGATGTGTTTCAAGCGCGCGTCCCTTGAAAGCAGTAGCCCAAGAATCATGTCGTCTTTTTTCAATCGCACCACTGCTGCCTTGGCTTCGAAGCGATGCGTGATTTCCGGATGATGCAGGTAAGTGACAAGGTTCAGATCCGAAACTTTGTCGTCACGCAATATTTCATAAGCGGGCTCACCCACATGCTGCTCCAGTGTTTCCTTTAAAATATCGCTGCGGCTCCACGGGCCGCTGGCAACCGGGTAGGGCGAACTGAAGGCGTCATCCCTGGATGTGCCCCAGGGACGCGTGGGCAGTTTGTAGGACTTCGCCCACTGGCTAGGCGCGCCAAAGAGATAGAGCTGTTTGCGGGGCAGGGTGTAATTGAGGGCAAAGTAAGAGCCCCAGCCCTTGTCACTATTTTCACCTGTGGCGACGTCATAATTGCCATCCTTGCCGCCACCGATGCCGATGCCCCCGGTGTGGCGACGGGAGAGTTCCAGGATCCAGCGTCGCGCATCCAGATATTGCCGGTATTGTTCAGGACGTTCGTCCATCATCAATCCCATTGCGGCCGACTTCCAGATTTCACCCAAGCCCCCGCCCGTGTGGCCGACGTGATAGGTATTGATGCCATAGTAACCCTTCATTGCGTTGATTTGAGCTGCCTGGGCATAAATGGACTTGTCGCCCCCCGGTGTGAGGCGACTGGCGGCAGCCATCGCCATGGCCAGGCCACTGGTCTTGCCATTACAGTCGCCGTAGCCGGCTTTTGACGTGTAGTCGCCGTAGGGCACGCTGCCCCGGCCGGAGTAGCGGTAAAAGTGACGCAGGCTGCTTTGTAGAGTGAATTCGTCGACATCCACGCCGCAGGTTTTGGCCAGCAAGAGAAAGGTGAGACAGTGGACACCCGAGGCATTGACGTGTCCCCCGCTCTGGTAGGTGTATTGGCCACTGGCCCGTCCGGCCCACGCGCCGTTGTAAATGTGATCCCTCAGGTGGTCGGCACCTTTTTGGATCATGGGAAGCACGCTCTGGTCGCCGGTGCGAAGGTAGTACTCACAGATGCCGATGCCCTGCATGCCGATAGCCCAGTTTATCGAACCGATTTCCTTTCGCTTTTTCATCCAGCCGCGCACCACGTCGAGGTCTTTTTCGTTACCGGTGGAAAGTAGAAAAATGACGGAGCCCCACTCGTTCTCTCCCTGCTTGGCCAGGAGATCGGCGAGATGACGCACAATTTTGTCCGATTTAGGGCAATTGAGCGGCCACGTCGGGCTGTAGCTGCCGAGGACGGGAATCGTTACGGTGACATCGCCCAAATCCTGAATATCCAGCACGATCCTGCCGTCGCTCGCCTCCGCGTCTGTAATCATTTGCGCGAGAACAATGCGCGGATCACGGTCGATGTCATTAAAGCGGACGCCGTTGATGCTCTCAATGACCTGACCTTTTTCCAGTTGGCCTGTCTCCGCGGCGGGTGAGCCCGGTTCCACATTGTTGATCTTCATGACAAAACCCTTCTCCAACTGTATGCCGATGCCGACCGGGCCGAAGTTCTGGATGGTCCAGCCTCTCCGGTCATTGGCTTTCGGGGTCGGGTTGAAGACGGGGTCAGCCGCGGTATCGGCTGCCGCGACATTCAAGGATGCGGCAAAAAGACCTACAGTGATTAGATGAAGGAATTGAAGATGTCTCATTTCTGGAGTGTGGTGCGCTCAGAGATTCGTGCGATTAAGAAGTACTGTCAAGGGCACTGACTGTGTGAGCTGTGACCGGTAGGATGGGCAAGAGTCGGCATTCTTGTAAGTGAAGGATCAATGCCACCGATACAGTGAGGTACAACTTTCTAATTATGCCTAAACTTCTAGAACCAACGGCCATCGGGGATTTGAAACTCCAGAATCGCATTGTGATGGCTCCCATGACACGTGCCCGCGCCGGAGCTGAGCGGATTCCCAATTCTCTCATGGCTCAATACTATGCACAGAGAGCGGGTGCCGGACTCATTATTACGGAGGCGACGACGATTAGCCCCCAAGCTAACGGGTGGAATCATTCACCGGGTATCTACACGGACGCAATGGTGGAAGGCTGGAAGCTGACCACGAAGGCCGTCCATGCGAAAGGGGGTAAGGTCTTCCTCCAATTGTGGCACCTGGGTCGAGCATCGCACAGCGATTTTCGCGATGGCGAGCTTCCCGTGTCCGCATCCGCGATTCGCCTGGAGAATGACCAAATTCACACGCCTTTTGGGAAAAAGGACTACGAAGTGCCGCGGCCTCTCGAGGTCGGGGAAATTCCAGGAATTATCGCGGACTACAGGCAAGCGGCAATAAATTCTAAAGCGGCCGGCTTCGATGGAGTCGAGATCCACTCGGCAAATGGTTATTTACTGAATCAGTTTCTCGAGTCCAAGACGAACCATCGGAACGACAGTTACGGTGGTAGTATCGAAAACCGGACCCGCTTGCTGCTCGAGGTGGTCGAGGCTGTCGTTGAAGTCTTTCCGGCGGACCGGGTGGGCGTGCGTCTCTCGCCGAACGGTTCTTTTAATGATATGGGCTCACCGGACTATCGCGAGCAATACACCTATGCCGCCGGGAGCTCGATCGGTTTGGTCTGGCTTACTTGCACGTGATGGACGGACTCGGATTCGGGTTTCACGAGTTGGGAGAGCCGATGACGCTCGCCGAGTTTCGTAAAATCTTTTCCGGGCCGCTTATGGGAAACTGCGGTTACACCTGTGAAACGGCAGCCGAAGCGGTTGAGAGTGGCGCGGCTGACCTCATCGCGATCGGGCGCCCCTTCATCAGTACACCCGACCTGGTTGAGCGCTATCGCAAAGGCCTACCTCTCAATCCGGATACGGACATGGCACACTGGTATAGTCCCGGAGGTAAGGAAGGGTATACGGACCTCCCCACTGCGGTTGAAGCAGGCCTTGAATAAGCCGCTTTCTAAAGGAGAAATAAATTCGAACAAGATGGTGATATTTTAGTAAGGCCGGAACCTGAGCAGAGATTACTTGATATGAAACTCGAAACAGATAACGCCTCCTGGAACTACAACTTTAAAGCGAAAACCGTGCGATTGGGAAGGCGTTATCAATTCGATACACCAGTTGACTCGGAAAGCTTCGCCGAAAAAGCCGGAACGGTCATCAGCTTTCCTAACCTTTCCGTGTTTGTAGATCCGATTTTCGGCAAACCTGAGGCTTCGGTGACCATCGAATGTCACGACAACACACTGAGCTTGTCTGTTGCCAACCAGCTGTTCGAGTCGTTTGACGATTTACACAGCCAAATGGTGAAGACTACGGATGTAGCTTAGCGGTCTTTAACACCCGCTGCTTTTAGCCCAATGTATGTATTGGGCCCCTTTTGCGTTTGCTCAAATCGCAGTCAGTCCTTTCTAGTTCTTGGATGAAAATGAATAACACAGTCTGTCGCGGGTTAATGGCCGCGAGCCTGCTCTTCGGGATATCTTTTTTCAACGGATGCGTTACCACTGCTCAAGATAGTTCCGCTGAAGATTGGACCTATCTGTATCAACCCGGCGAAGACCTTAGTTTGTGGAAGGCAACCGAGCATCCTGAGTCCATCCGATTGGAAGATGGCAATATCGTTCTGAACGGCGAGCGTGCCCATTTGTTCTACATGGGCCAAGACGGGGATGCTTCTTGGAAAAACTTTGAAGCGGTTATCGAGTTTATGACGGCTGAAAATGCCAACGCTGGTCTCTTTTTTCACGCGGACTGGCAAGAATCGGGTTGGCCGCGTGCATTGGAGTGCCAGATCAATGCGACCCACAAGGATCATCGTAAGACCGGAAGTATTTATGCACTGGGGGATACCTCTGAGCCCGGACATGAGGACGACGAGTGGGTGACAATGCGCCTTCGGGTTGTCGGTCAGACCGCCACAGTTTGGGTGAATGGGAAACAAATCAACCAGTGGACCCAGCCCGAGGATCACAAGTTGAAGAAGAAGCGGATTCGTGAAGGCACCTTTGCGCTGCAGGCCCATGATCCGGGTAGTGTTGTCAAAGTGAGGCACTTGAAGGTCCGCCGCTTGCCCCAATAGCCTCTTTCGGACACATTGAAGGCTGTTTAAGCTCTTGCTCTGTGAACGTGCAGTGTGCGCCGAGCGGTGAAAGTCTTAAACGGAAAACTTTTCTGGCTGAACTGTGGCAGCCTAGGGGTTGCGACAGGGGATTATGCGCGATGGATCGAGTCAGTTGCCGACTAGGACCATTTACACTACAGTGGTTTTTCCAGAAAGTCTAGATCTTGATCTGTTCGGGTTCCTTGATCGCTATCAGGTATTTTTATAGCGATGTATTCGCTTTATAGCTAGCTGCTGTCTTACTTAACTCTTTTTTATGACCTCTTTGCACTCTCTCAATCGTCAATTCCTCCTCTTCATCGTCTTACTGTCAACGGTCGCGGGTCTTTCCGCCGAACAGGCGGGTGAAAGCCCTGTGAAAATCTTCATCCTCGCCGGTCAGTCCAACATGCTTGGCCATGGCGAAATCTCCCCGGTTCAAACAGAGGGCACTCTGGAGTATGTCGTGGCTAATGATCCGGAAGGGAACTATCAGTTTCTGGTGGATGGCCTCGGGGACTGGGTGGTGCGTGACGATGTGTGGATTCGCGACCAGGGTCCGATGGAGGGTGGCCTCACTGTCGGTTATGGAGCTAGAAATGATTTGATCGGTCCTGAGCTGGGCTTCGGTCACTACATCGGCGATCTCAACGAAGAACAGGTGCTCATCGTCAAGGCCGCCTGGGGTGGCAAGAGTTTGGCGGTCGACTTCCGGCCGCCGAGTTCAGGGTCTTACGCGGATCCGGCCACGCCTTATGCAACCCCGACTGCTCCAGGTGATGACGGTTTCTATTACAGCGAGATCCTCCGCCTGGTGGATGAGGCCATCAACAACCTGGGCACCTATTTCCCCGACTACGACGAAGGCGGCTACGAAATCGCAGGCTTCGGCTGGCACCAGGGATGGAACGACCGTGATGACCCATCGGAATACGAGACCAATATGGCGAACTTTATTCGTGACATCCGCAGCGCAGAGAACGGCATCGGTGTGCCGGACCTGCCCTTCGTCATTGCCACGACTGGAATGGATGGGAAAGAGACCTATACCGAACTCGAAGAGGCGCAGCTCGCCATGGCAGATGCAACAGCCTATCCGGAGTTTGACGGCAACGTTTTCGTCATCGACACCTGGGCGACCTATGAGGGACTTGAATTTTGGCAGCCGGTGGAGCTTTCCCCGAGAAACCAAGGCTACCACTGGAACCGCAACGCCAAAACTTATACAAACCTAGGGCTCGCCATGGGCGATGCCATGTCGCTCCTCGTCCCCGGTCGCTGCCCCTTCCGTCCGCGCGTGGTGGGTGAAGCCAGTGGTGTCAGCCTGAGCTGGCAGAACGGCACCGAACTGCCCACCAGCGTGCGCATCTTGCGCAATGGTGCTATAATTGCGGCCGCGGCCCCGGTGGATCCTCCTGTTTTCCTCGACACCACAGCCGAGCCGGGCGTGCTCAAGTACGAATTACAGTTCAATATGCCGGGCGACCCCTGCGAGCCATTAACCGTAACACTGAACGGTGGCATCACCGGCTTTGACGCCCGTCCGGTCTCCGGCGGGATCGAACTGAGCTGGACCAATAATATGGCCTACGATGGTATCGAAGTCCGTCGAAATGATGTCGTCTTGGAAGCGGCTCTTTCCGGTTCTGCCTCCAGCTATATCGACTCCTCTGCTCCAGGTTCCGGCATGGTGACTTACAGTGTGGTGCCCACTAACGGCAATTCGGCGCCTGCCTCTGAGCAACTCAACTTCAACCTTGTGGGTGAATTGGGGGTCCTCGATCCCTTGCTGGCCAACAATGGCATCAACCCCGCCACCGGATTGGCCTGGGCGGCGGGGGATACTTACCGTTTTATTTCCGTTACCACGACAACAAGTGGGGCACCGGACGGAACGGATTCGGACATCGGGACCTACAACACCTGGATCAATACCAATGCGGCCGCCAATGGACATGGGGCTGTCAACTGGAACGCCTTAGCGTCTACCTCTGCAGTTGATGCCCGGGACAATACCGGCACCAACCCGACGATGGAAACCGGTGCACCGATTCTGCTATTCGATGGATTAACGCTCATCGCCGACGACAATGAAGATCTCTGGGATGCCATTATCGCCTCGCCCGTGAACGTGGACTTTTCCGGTAACGTGCTTTCGGGTAAAGACACGAACACCGGAACCGCTCCCGATGGCACCGGTCCCTCTAGCGGTGTCCTTGGAGGTCCCTACGCGGACAGGAACGGAACAGAGATCTTCGCTATTGGCTCCACTGGCCAGACGAATAACAAATGGGTCGACGGATTCGCCCGCGCACCCAACCCGCGACTCTATTTCGCGATCTCGGATCTGCTCACGATTCATGATATCAGCGCCGTCAGCGGCTACTATGATTGGGCTTCCGGCGCCTGGGAGGGCGACCTGACCGATTCCGACCCCGACCTCGACTTGGATGGCGGCGGCCTCAAAACCGGGGTCGAGTGGGTGGTCGGGGGCGACCCGACCTCGGCCAGCGACGACGTACTGGTTGCACCAAGCTCGGACAATAGCGATGCGACCTTCTTTACCTTCACTTACCGCATCAGAGATGCCGCCAGCGCGGATGAAAACACTACGGTGACGGTGGAGTACGGGAGTGACCTGTCCTTGGATTGGACCGATGCCGTCGACAACGACGACACCATTGAAATCAGTAGCGCCGATGGCACCGGCGACGACGAAGGATTTGACATTGTGACTGTTCAAATCGCTCGTTCGCTGGCGGTGGGTGAGAAGCTTTTCGCCCGCCTCAATGTCTCCGTGGCCGCACCCTGATCGTTTTGGAATGCCCAAGTGCATTTTCTGTTGATGGCCTTTTGTATCAGGTGGCGGATCTAATTCTGCTGTCCCATTTGCAGTTTACTGGTAGTCGTGATTCAGCTTTTTGCAGCCTCTCTTGTGCTCGGGCTGACGGCGTCCAGTTCTTTTCCCTTCGGGGGAACAGTCAGGGACAGGTCTTCGGGTTTTACGTTTGACCCTCTGTCAGCTTGCTTAAAGTCGGAACAAGGGTCCAATGACCATGTCATTGTCGAAACTACCCGAAACCCTTAGGATTATAACTAACCAACTTATGCCCCTTTACCTGCTACCTGGTAATACGGGTAGCCAATTCTACTCCCGCGGCCTGCGTTACTAACCGATGTAAGCTCCTGTGTATAAATATTTAAGTATCTTTTTGTTTTTAAGCGTATCTCTTCTTCAGGGGGAGCTTCGTACCTTTACCAATGGCAAAGGTGATTCAATCCGGGCGGAGTTGGTTGAGTTAAAGTCGAACAACCTGATTAAAATCCGCTTGGAAGATGGGCGCGAAATAGACGCGGCGCTTTCCGCTTTCAGTCAGGATGACGCCAAGTACATTCACGAATGGTGGAAGCAGCAAAAGGCCGAGCAACAGGCCCGGGATGAGGCCGCCGCCACTCCAATGGCCTCGACGAACCCGATTGAGCCTCTGGATGCGGGGGCGGCGATGCGTGTGCTGGATAAATACTGCATTTCCTGTCACGGCCCGGATAAGCAAAAGTCCGACATACGCTTCGACCTGCTCGAGACCATCGACAGTGTGGACCGGCAGGATCTCTATCTTCTCGTTCAAGATGTGGTGCACTTTGAGGAAATGCCACCTTCAGACGAACCTCAACCAGACGAAGCCGAGCGAGACGCGCTCCTGGCCTGGCTCGGCAGCATGCTCGATGGTGATGAGGCGAAGAAACTGGAAGAGAAGCTTCGCCGGCCCGAGTCGGGCAATTATGTCGATCATGGCGCTTTGTTTTCAGGCAGGCACGCGGATAAACCCGCTTACACCTATGATCGCCGCTGGTTGATCAGCGAATATATCTTCGACAGTAAGTTCAACCGCATCCTCCAGTACAATCCGCGGCGTGAGATCGACGGCAATACGTATTACGTGCAGGGGGATAGTAATCGACGTAGTGTGAACCTGACCAACCCGTTCCTGCTTTCGAACGATGCCGGGGTGCGCTACTACGCGAATGAAACGCTTAATGGCGGTCACCTTCTGACCATGCTTGCCAACGCGAAGGATGCGGCCGAAGCCATGCTCGATTTGTCTGAGCGTGACTCGGATTACCTTCCGGCGGTGAACGCAATTCTCAAACTGGAAAATCAAAACCGGAATGTTCTGGAATCACGCCAGGAATTTCTTGCTCTGCATATTGAGCGTGTGCTGAAAGATCTCTACCGGAACCGGCATAAGCGGCTTCTGCCGCAGTTCGTTCGTGTTGAAGTGCCCGAACCGGTTGCGAATGACGGCTCGGTCAAAAAGCCCAGTTTGCATCATGCTCACCCCGGACGTGACGAGCTGGTTACTATATTTCGCTCCATGCGCCGTCTCCATCAGCGTGGCATGTCGGATGCTCAGTTGATCGAGGCATGTGAGCGCGAGTGGTTTTATCACGGCCACAACGAACGTACAATCCAGGCCCGTGTGACCTTCTTGATCAATTACATGGACGATTGGAAAAAGGAAATCGTCGACAAAAAATACAGTCAGCGTCACCCCGTGATCGAGTACAAGCCGCTGGCCAGGGAAGAGATGCAAGTCGTTACTGCGGCGATTAAGGAGCATCGCCGGCAGGACGACACCTACCAGGACATCATCGACAAGTGTACGGCCCAATGGGAGGCGGATATGAAACGTGAGCGCCTGGCTTCCGGAGCGCCCTCGGACGAGCAACTGGCTGAACTGGTCCGTCAACTCGTCGAGCTCATCCTCGAGCGCGAGCCTTCTGCCGAGGAAGCTGAGAAGTACGGAAAGGCCGCCTCGGTGTTCGCCGCCGGCCTGAGCCGCCGCAGTATGATCAAGAAGATGATGCAAACGATCATGCTCAATACCGACTTTCTCTACCGCAGGGAATTCGGCACAGGAGATGAGGACCGCTACGGTCGGCGCATGCTCTCGCCCTATGATGCCAGTTATGCCATTGCTTACGCGCTGACCGATGCGAGCCCGGACAAGGAACTGGCCAAGGCTGCGCAGGAAGGTCGGCTCAACACCCGTGACGACTACGAGCGCGAGGTTCGACGGATGCTCAAAAAGCGCGACCAATACTACATCATCGACGAGGGAGTGGACAGTTCGGCGACGCCTAACTTCACGAACATGCCGATTCGTGAACTTCGCTTTTTCCGGGACTTTTTCGGCTACGCGAAGATGATGGATATCTTCAAGGACAACAAGCGCTTCGGTGGAAACTACGAGAGCCTCAAGGCCCGTGTCGTCGCTGAGGCGGACCTGCTGGTAGAGCACATTCTTGAGCAGGACCAGAATGTCATCGAGAATCTTCTGACAACGGATGAATTCTACGTGTACCACTCCGGCGACAATCAGGCAATGCAGGCGGGTTCGGATCGGATCGTGAAGATTTACAACTACTTTAAGGACAGGAACTGGCGGGAATTCGAACTCGATGACCTTCGCCGGCATGCTGACTTTATTGAGGCCACGCAGATGCGCGGCATCGATGCCAAGCGACTGAAAAGCGCAGAGGGTCGCTATAATCCGATGCGTGCCTTCATGCAGCAGATGGAGAGCTTCGAGGTCCGTCTGGGCAACGGACAGACAAGCGCCGCGCCGTATCCCTCCTTTCCCTCACACGGATTCAACGGCGCGTATAACCGTTACGGCAGCCGCTTCATGCGGCCCGAAGTTGCGCGTATGTTCAACATCGACATGGCGGACTGGGATTATCCCACCCGGCAACCTGCCAGGATTGAGAACCGCAAGGGTATCCTCACGCACCCGGCCTGGTTGATCTCATTCGCCGCCAACACGGAGACTGATCCCATCCATCGCGGTATCTGGGTGCAGAAAAAATTGTTGGCAGGCACCATTCCCGATGTGCCCATCACTGTAGATGCGGTCATTCCGGAGAACCCGCACAAGACCTTGCGACACCGCCTGGAGGACAAAACAAACAACAGCTACTGCATGCGCTGTCACGACAAGATCAATCCACTGGGCATTCCCTTTGAGGTTTACGATGACTTCGGGCGCTACCGTACCGAGGAGCGCCTCGAATACCCGGAAAACCTGATTAAGGAGGTCAAGAGCAAGGGCGAACCCCACGAGGATCTGCGAGATATCTACAAGACGCTGCCCGTGGATGCCCGCGGCTATCTCAAGGGCACTGGCAACAGCAAGCTGGACGGTGAAGTCGACGACGCCCTGGAACTGATCGAACGCCTTGCCCGGGCCGACCGTGTACGACAATCGATCATCCGCCACGCATTCCGCTACTTTATGGGGCGCAACGAGACGCTCAATGATTCCAAGACCCTGATCGATGCCGATCGGGCCTACCTCGAAAGCAACGGGAGCTTCGACGAGGTGATTGTTTCCCTGTTGACCTCAGATTCGTTCATTTACAGAAAACCGATAGAACCGAAGGACTAGATCATGCATACCCGAAGAAACTTTTTAAAAAAATCGGCCCTCGGCGCCAGCGCATTGGCCTTTGGTTCTTCATTCAGTGAATTACTCGCGGCGACTGTTCAAGACGGTGTCCGGGGAGTGGTGCCCGGCGTTTTGGGCGGGTTGCCACGGCGCTTCATCTTTATTCGTAAGTCCAACGGGATCCGCCCGGACGAGGTGGCACTGCCCAGCTTCAATAGCACGCAGGCCAGGCTCGATAAGCAAAAAGAGCCTTTTGAAGTCGATCTTGACCGGCACGACCTGCCCGAGTGGCTGCAGGCGCTTGCGCCTTACAAAAAAAACCTGGGCATCCTCCAGGGGCTGTCATCGAAAATGAGTGAGAACGGGCACTGGTCGTACTCATCGGTTTTGGGTGCCTTCAAGTCCGGCCGCAACTCCCTGAGCGGGATCAAGCGCGCAACGATTGACTTTGAGCTCGCCAAGCTCTTTCCCTCGCCATTCGGCCATGTCGAGCTGTCGCTCACCGGGAACTACAGTTCCTGGCGGACAGGTATTGTGCCCGGTTACTCGGCACCCGCTCCCCATCAGCGGAATTACTGTTACGCGGACCCCATGACTGCGTACAATGAATTGTTCAAAGCCGTCATCGACCCCGATGCCGTGGGCTCAGGCAACGCCATGCTGCGCTTTCTGCAGAACGATGAGGCGTATAAAAGCCAGGTGCTGGCAGGTTACGAGAAGCAGAAACTGAGCACACACATTGCCGCGCTCGAGGAGTTGCAGGCACGCAACAAGAAGTTGTCCAGGATGTCGGGCAAGATCGAGAATCATATGCCGACGATTGATTCGATACACCGGGACGGGGGGCCCAACGCCAGCACGCCCGAAAAGCAGGAGGCGATGACCGACATCCTTGTCGCCGCGCTCGCGACCGGTCTGACTAATGTCGTGACCTATACGATCGACGAACTATCCACGCCGATCAAGGGACTGCCGGGCAACGAGACCGACCATATCTCAATTCACGAAATTGGGCACAACGGCGGCTACTCCGGTGTGTCTGCGGATCACATCCGTGAGAAAATCCGTTTTGGTCACGTCCATCAGGTCAAGACGATTGCTGACAAGCTCAAGGCGATTCCCGAGGGCAAGGGCACGATGTTCGACAACACCATGATCATGTACTTCCCGGAGAACGGGGAAGGGCACCACAGTAAAGGTACTGAGGCACCTTTCATCGTACTCGGTGGTGATAATTGTGCCGTGGATCTGCTCGGTCGCTACGTCCGCCTACCCTATCATGCGACCGAGGGGCACAAGACCATCGGCAACTGGTACACCACACTGCTGAACGCCCATGGCAATCCGATCGAGCATTACGGCGACTTCGACTTGGATATGTCGCGTAAGAGGTTGCACCAGGCCGGTGCGATCAAGCAGTTCCTGGGGTAGCGCTCAGTTCCCGCGACCCTCGTCGATTAAATGTTTTGCATTGAACCGGTAGGCTTAGCTGATGCTGCCGGCTCATTCTCTTCTCTCTCAACGGTTGGCAACCACACAAATTTATCCAAAAAGACAATGATGAACAAAATTCACACCCGAATTAAGTCCCTCCGTCGTGCAGCCGCGCTCGCTTTTGCCCTGACCCTTGGTCTCAACTTCGTGCCGGCTGCAGCATCTGCGGACGGATACGAAAAAGAATCCGTGCTCCACGATAAAATGGAAGTGATGCAGGACCACTACCGCAGCCTGGGCCGCGGACTGCGCCGCCCCTCGGCGGAAGACCTTCCGGATTTTCTCGATGCCGTGCAGCAGCTGCAAGTACTCACGGTACAAACCAAAACATTGGTGCCTCCGATGGCGAATTCGCTGCCCGAAGGCAAACGCCCCGCCTTTGTCATGGCTTACAGACAGAAGCAGCTCGACACGCTACGCACCCTCATCGACATGGAGGAGGCTTTGCTGGAGGCTGATTTCGAAAAGGCCAACGAACTCTTCGATGCACTGAAAAAGCACAAATCCGAAGGTCACGAATCCTTTAAAGAGGACGACTAAGCGGCTACGCGCACCACCGAACGCACCTGCCGCCGACTTGCCATGCGTTTCGTCCTGCTGACCTTTTTCCTAGCGGCGACCGTGCTGTTTGCCGACAGGGCCGCGTTGGGTTCAGAAGCAAACCTTGAGGTGCTGCAGCAGCGCGCCATGGCTATACTCAAAGCCAGCTGCGCGGAGTGCCATGATGGTACCGCGCGTCGGCGCGACAAAGGTGACTTTGATCATGTGCTGGATGTGCCGCGTATGATTGAGGGCGAGTATTTTCTCGTGCCGGGCGATCCGATGTTCAGCGAGATTTACGCAGTGATGATCGACGAGGATCCGGATCTCCGCATGCCTCCGCCGGACAACACGGACGTACACCAGCCGTCGGAAAAGGAGATTCGGGTCGTCCACGACTGGATTGTTGCCCTGGGCCTGACTGATACGAGCGAAGCCGCGGTGGGTGGAGTCGAGGATGCGCCAAGGAAGGATATTCCGCTGGCGTCAACCAGCCTGGCGAATGGCGCAGGCGAAGATGCTCAGCCCCAGCTGTCAGAAGCGATAACCGAAGCCGCCAACACCATAGAAGCCATCGCAACGAAGGAGGGGAACCATGCCTCTGCATCCGACCCCGCCGTGACAATCCGGGAACCGGCCGGGATCGAGCCCGCGACCTTGCTGGGCCGAATGCATCCGCTGTTTGTTCATTTTCCAGTGGCCTTGCTTCCGATGGCCGGCCTAATCGGCCTGACCGGCTTAATTTTGAAGCGCTATGAACCTTGGCTCCCGGCGATCCGCTGGTCGCTGTGGTTAAGCGCGCTGCTGTCTCTTCTGTCTGTCGCGAGTGGTTGGATACAGTCCGACTTGGAAGGTTACACCGATGGGACCGTGTTTCTTCATCGCTGGTCCGCAGTTTCACTGACAGTTGTCACTTGGCTTTTGCTCATGATCGTCGAGTTTTCCGAACGCAAAGGGACGCTACGCTGGCGGCAAATGGCTGTTGTCCTGATGTTACTTGCGGCTCTCCTCGTGGCTCTTGTCGGACACAGTGGCGGCGAACTTGTTTACGGTGAAGGCTACCTTCTCGGTGATTGATCGTTCGATAGTAAGAGTCGACCCGCCTGACTGGAGTGGTTGCCGGGGAGTATACGGGGCAAATCTTTACAGGTAGTGCTTGCTCCCCTGGTTTCAACCTACGATCAAGCCCACTTTTCAATCAGCTCGATGAGTTCTTCGGCGCGATAAGGTTTGGCCAGATAATCCACAAAACCGGCGCGGGTAAATTCTTCGCGCTCTTCCCGCATCGCATAAGCCGTCTGAGCAATGATCCGGGCGTCCGGGTCGTGCGCGAGTATTTCCCGGGCGGCCTCAAGTCCGTCCATAACCGGCATTCGGATATCCATCAAGATGACGCTGACTTCAGGGTGTTCACGATACAATTGGACGGCTTCCTCTCCGTTGTTGGCAAAATGAAGTCCATAGGCCGTGTTTCTCAACGTCCGTTTAATCAACCTCTGGTTCACTAATTCGTCTTCGGCAACCAGCACGGTAAACGCTTTCGGCTCGCCTTGCTTGCGCTCCGGTATGGTGGTGACGCTTGCTTTTGTGGTGGTGGTTTTGGGATTGAGCGGTAATAGCAGGCGGAAGACCGATCCCACCCCCAGCTCCGATTCTACATCAAGAGTGGCACCGAGGAGACCGGCCAGGCCTCTGGAAATCGAAAGGCCCAGTCCGGTACCCTCGTATTTTTGGGTGGTGCCCTCAAGGTGCTCGAAACGCTGAAAAATCAGCTCCATTCGTTCCGGTGCGATGCCGATGCCTTCATCTTTCACGAAGAATTCAACCCCTCGATCCCCTGTATCATATCCGAACTCGATCGTGCCCTCGTTGCTGAATTTCAGTGCGTTGCTCAGCAGGTTGATCAGGATTTGCTGAATACGTAAGGGGTCAGAGTAAATTTCCAGATTTTCAGACCCATCCGGGATGTAAGTTTTGAGCTGGATGTGCTCTTTGCTTTTCTCGGCCTGAATCGCTTCCAGAGTGGCTGCCGTCTCACGGGTCAGCTTCGCCAAATTGAAGTTCCTGCTATCGAGCTTTATTTCACCGGCTTCGATCTTGGCAATATCGACGATGTCGTTGATCAGATTAAGCAATTGGCCCGAGCAGTTTTCGATGGTGCGGACATAATCTTCTCTGGTTTGGGCATCCAAGCCTTCCTCCCGCAATAGGCTGGCAAAGCCGACAACTCCGTTCAGTGGCGTGCGTAATTCATGGCTCATGTTGGCCAGAAACTGGTCCTTGTAGATTTGCGCGGCTTTTTCCTGCTCCAGGGCATGTTTCAGTTTGGCCTCGGCTTCCTTGATTTCGGAAATGTCCTGAGCAACCCCTCTGAGCCGGACGATTCGTCCCGACTCATCCCGCTCTGCTTCGCCGATAGAGCGCAGCACGCCGTTTGTTCCATCCCGGCGCTTGACCTCCAGCTCGATATTGTAGGGACTGCCGTCTTTGCTGGTGCGTTTCACGGCCTCGACCATCGCATTGTAGGACGCTTCGCTATACCAGCCCTTCTGTTGCTCTAAAGTCGGCACCGGGCAGGACGCGTCCTGACCAAACATCCTGTGTAGCTCAGGCGTCCAGGTGACTTCACCGGTATCCACCTCAAGCACCCAGCTTCCCATCGTCGCTATTTCCTGGGCCCGCTCCATTTCACTGGCCATTCGCACGAGCCTAGCTTCCTTTTTGCTGAGTGAGTTCGCGTCCTGCAGCTGGGCCAGTTTTTCTTCCAGCTTTGCCATGGCGCGCTCCTTGCCGATCAATTCGCGCTTACAGGCTTCCAGCTCCTTGCGGACTTCTTCCAGTTCCCGGCGGGACTGCATCAGCTCGGAGTCAGTTGAATCGACCGGGCCGTGTCCACGCTGGTTTTTTCCATTATCAGGTTCTTCTTCGGGGCCTGTTGTGGAATTTTGCATTAGAATAATTTAATGTTACCAGAAGGTGGCTTATAACACGACCGTAAACGGCATTTTCAGCGGAAAGCGATAAGAAATCTCAGGCCGGGCATTGGATGATGTTAACTGTGCTGACCTTTCAGGCACTCAGCGGTCGGCATGCCCACATCCGGGCAATATGGAGATCAGCGCTTAAGGACAGGATTGCCTGAATGGTTAGCGTGGGGTCCCGCTTTTCTAATCGGCCGTAAGGATCCTTTTTAAACCGCCGATGATCTCTCTGCGAATCGGTTGTGACCGCTCGCTCAGAGTACGCTGTTGTTGCTCATACTCACTGCGTCCCGCTGGCGTCTCAACCTTGACAGGCTCGAAGCCGAGCGAACGGCAATCGTAGGGGCTGGCCCGCATGTCGAGTTTGCGTGCCTCGATAGCGAGTTCGAAGCACTGCCACATCAGTTCGCTTCCAAGCCATGGCATGCACTGGCCGCAGAGCTTGTAGAGGTCCATATTGGTATGCAAACAGCCGCACTGTTCGTTCCTGATGCGCGTCTCTTTGGTGGGCTGGATGCGATTGAAGGCTTTCGCCGGTTCACTGAAAAACCGAAAAGCATCAAAGTGGCTACAGGCGATCGGCCGGCTCCGCACAAAGGCATCGGTTTCTTCCTGGCTGAGTCGGAGCGGGAGTTGCTCGGCGTGGCGGATTTCCCCTTCAAAGTCACCGCGATAGACCATCGCCCATTCGTGCATCCCGAAACAGCCGAATTGTGGGGGACGCTGATCAACCGCTTCACATAATCGGAGGGCCATTTCAAGTCGGTGGCGGGCACTGTCTTCCATTCTGTTCGGATCGAGCCGGGTGCCGTTGGCATCATGTATATAGTAGCGATGTTGATAGGCGGGTTCCCCGCTGGCCCCAATGAGGTTGATGCCGAATTGCGGGTGCCAGGCCTCGAGCTGCGAGGGTTTGAACCGGTAATAAATAAACAGAAAGTCGTAAACGGGATGAAGCTTCCCACTGGCTCGTCGGCCACGATAGGGCTCGGTCCACTCGGAGGCGCGCTCGTAATGGCGCTGCGCCGAAGCACGCCACACCTCCTGCCGGAGCTCATGGTTGACTCTGATAGTGGACATTACTTCGTTCAGTTCACATGTTTGGGTAGTAATGTAAACCCGGATGATACTAAAGTGCTTAGTAACAGCTTTATTCTTTTCTTATTAACATTCATTGATGTCCATTAACGGTTCAGCCCATCTTTTTTCTCATGAAGGCTCTGGTCATCGGTAAAGTCTGGCCCGAGCCTACATCGAGCGCGGCGGGCACCCGGACCATGGGGCTGATTGAGGCGTTTTTGGATGACGGTTGGACGGTGACCTTTGCCACCGCGGCCCAGGCCACCGAACATTCAGTCGACCTTGAGGCTATGGGCACCTCTACCCGGCAAATAAGGGTTAATGACGAGACCTTTGACCATTGGGTGCATGCGCTGGCGCCGAACTATGTCGTTTTTGATCGTTACATGACCGAGGAGCAATTCGGTTGGCGCATTGAAAAAGCCTGTCCGGATGCGGTTCGCATTCTCGATACCAGTGACCTTCATTGCCTGAGAGAGGCGCGCGAGCAACAATTGAAACTGGGCGGGGAACTGGACCTTTTCAATGATGTGGCGTTGCGCGAGATTGCCGCGATCTTTCGCTCGGATATAAGCCTGATGATTTCCGAGTTCGAAATCGAATGCCTGCAATCCGTTTTTCAGGTGCCGGCTGATCAGTTGTTTTATCTGCCCCTGATGCTGGATGCGCCTGTTGAGTCATCGTTCTCTTACGAGGACCGAAAAGATTTTGTCATGATTGGCAGCTACCTCCATCCGCCAAACTGGGATGCGGTCCGTTGGTGTTGTGCCGAAATTTGGCCGCTCATTCGTCGGCAATTGCCGGGTGCGGAACTGCATCTCTACGGCTCCTATGAGCCGGACAAGGCCCGTCGTTTGGGAAGTCCCGGAAGCGGTATTTACTCACAGGGGCGAGCGGATGAGGCCTTGAAAACGCTGGAGCGCTATCGGGTGAATCTCGCGCCGCTACGCTTCGGCGCCGGACAGAAAGGAAAGGTGGTCGACGGCTTTTGTTCAGGCACACCGACCGTGGCCACACCGATTGCCGCCGAGTCCATGAATGGAAGCATCGATTGGGGCTGTCCGATTCAGGCTGATGCGGCCGGGTTGGCCAAGACCGCGGTGGATGTACACTCCCAACCTGAGCTGTGGGGTAAGGTACAACAGCAGGGTTACCGTATCATAGAAGAGCGCTTTCTCGCCAGCCAATGGAAGCCGAGATTAGTCGAAGCGTTGAGGTCGCTGCGGCCGGAGACGCGGGAACAACACTTCATCGGTCGTATGCTCCGACATCACCGGCATCGCAGCACCGAATACATGAGCCGTTGGATTGAAGCGAAGAATCGTTTTAAAATAGAGTGACGCGGTGATATTGTTGGTGATGAGTCGTCATCAGATTTAAGTTTTTAATGTAAAATCTTATGCATTAGGGCCTAACTATCAGACGCATTATTGCGCGTAAGCGACGCGCGTTTCAGAAAGTCTTAACCAGAAGGCTTGGAGATGTTATCACAAGCTTGCGATTGCTTCTTGGCTACTTCCGGTTTTATTGCTACCTGGATCATGGCTTTGGTCTAGTAAAGCTGTCATTTCTGTCATGTTAACGAGCCGTATTCAATTTAGATGCTTGATTCTGGGATGGCTGGTATTCGCTTTATTCGTAACAGGCTGCGTCAAGCTGAGTGCGGAAACACCACTCGGCGAGCTCAAGGTGAAACTCGATAAAGCACTTGAGGCGAATGCCCAAAAAGTCTCTTCGGATCAGAAAGTGGCGAATACGGGGGAGATGTATTTGGAAAAGCTGTCTGATTTGAAAAGCGAATTTCTGGATCAAGGAAGTCTGGATGGCGTTCTGGAAGTTCAGGATGAAATCAGACGATATAAAAACTCAGGCGGCATCCCGACCGAGTTTTCGCCGATTGAGCAGCTAGCGAACTATCAAAAGATTTACGCCAATGAAATTAAGAAGATAGAATCGGAAGAGATGGTTGGCGTGCGTCGTATTTACAATGCTTACGAGAATGCACTACTGAGAAGGGAAGAAGAGCTTGTGCGGATGGGATCCATCAAAAAGGCCGTCGATGTCAGAAAGGAGCGAGATCGGGTCAAAAAAGTCATTAGAAAGCTTTCCCAGAAGCAGGTTGATCCCATGACGAAGAAGTATTTCGCGTCCCAGCGTAAAAAAGACGCCGATAGTGCGGATTCGGAAGAGGATGTTTTTTTGCGTCCTGAAGAGCCGGAAAATGCCGTCCCGGAGGTAGAGAATCAGGAGGTGATGAGTGAGGGAGCCGATGCCTTAAGCGGGGCTTTCGACGTCCTTAAGGCCAAGTTCCAGCAGGCACTTGTGGCTCACTGGGAGACGGTCGCTTCAGATGAGCAGAAAATGTATAAAAAATACATGAGGGAGCTGCGCATCCGTGAATTTCATTATCAGAGCCAGGGTAGTCTTGATGGCGTACTGGGCATCCGTAAGGAGATGAAACGTCTGGAAGAAAAAGGCGCTCTATTGGATGAAGAGGCTGAATTAAAGCACTTGGCAATCGTTCGCAGAAACTTCGTGAAGGACGTGAAGAAACTAAAATCAGCGGACCGGGAGCGCCTGCTCGCCATCTACCGTGAATACTTGGACGTGTACGGCGAATTGGAGCGATCCCTGGTCAAACAGCGCTTGATTGAAGAAGCGACGGCAGTGCGAAAAGAAAGAGAGCGGGTCGCCGAACTGATCACGAAACAGGCACAAAAAGACCTGGTGCTTCATGTCTTTGAGATGGGGCAGGATGCGGAGCAGTAAGCTTGATTCTTAGAACTGTTACTGGAATTCTATTCTGCGAGACGAGTAATCTCAAAGCATACAATATCACTTTGCAAAAGTTTTGATCTTTTTGGAAACAGATTGTCCGTAGTCGAGGGTGGTATCTGAGTGTTAATCGACGTCACTGGCGTGCCATCGCTACAACCATTAAGTATCAATTCTTTTTTTTTATTGGTGTAATACCAGCTACTTTCTTTTGTCGGTAATACGAACCCCAAAACCAGAGTTTTGAGGCTACGTAGCCTCGCTTGTTAAAGCGGGGTGTGGTAAAGTTTTTTACTTGCGATCGGTTAGGCTTTTGCGCCGCCTGGGATTGGGTATCATTTCTTTCCGCTAACGGAGTCCAGCTGGACCAAAAACCGCCCAAGCCAAAAATATGACCAGTTTGAAAAGACCCGGGCTAGGTGTGAGCTTAGCGGCGACGGCGTAAGATCAATGACAGCCTTACGATTCCGAGCAGTACCAGTGTCGATGGCTCGGGCACGCCAAGGATCGTGTTCAGGTCGTTGTCTGCCAAAAGGTAGGCGTTGAACGAAAAGTTGGCGTTGGCGGCATCGGGATAATCTGCGATTGTACCATAATCGCTCTCGTCCCGTATTTTTTAAGATTGCTCCTTTTCAACTCATCCCTTTCTGCCACTTCCGTATTAATCCCTTTCTACAGCTTCATCTGTTGGTGTTTATTTTCGCCGCGACGACCCTGATCGGTCGGGCCTCGGAACTCAGCGCTCCCGTATTGATTACCTGGCGCTGCCTCCTGGCGGCGGGTGGGGCGTTTCTATGGGTGGTGCTGATGCGTGATCGCAGGCTCTGGTTGGGTTGGCCTGTACTGGGGAGGCTCTTGTTCGTCGGCATGATTATGGGGCTGCATTGGCTTTGCCTGTTTGGCGCGGTTAAGGTCGCCAATGTTTCCATTGCCCTGGCCGGTCTCGCGACTTTGTCGGTGTTTACCGCCTTCACCGAACCCTTGATCAATCGTGTCAAAGTGCGGCGTTTCGAGGTGGTGCTGGGCATGCTGGTGCTTTTTGGAATTTGCCTCATTGCTGGTGCCGAAGTGGGGCATTTGCTCGGGCTTGGGCTTGCCCTGCTCAGCGCCTTGTTTGCTGCCCTTTTCATGGTCCTGAACAAGCGCATCGTGGAAAGTGGGAGCGACCCCATGGTCATGGTGGGCTGGGAAATGCTCGCCGCGACTATGGTCTGTTTTTGCGCGGTTCCGTTCATTGATCCGCTTGGTTATGCGGCACTGGCGGTGGGGGCGCTTCTGGAATGGTTCTGGATTCTTTTGCTTGCCTGGGGCTGTACCGTGTTTGCTCAGGCTTTGGCGAATAAACTGCTGAAAACGATCAGCGCCTACTCTTTCAACCTGGCCGCCAACTTCGAGCCGGTCTACGGCATGATCGCGGCAGCGCTGATATTCGCGGAATATGAAAACTTGGGCGCAACCTTCTACTTCGGTGCGTTAGCCATCGTCGTTGCCAACCTGCTTCACCCCCGTTTGGAACGCCGCTTTGGCATTCGACCGGTGCCCGGCGGTTTGGTTTAGTGTTCGGTGGGTCGCTGAGTCATTGCTCCCGAACGAGGCACGGTGTAATGAGCGCTGTTGTAGAAGCCGAATAATTGACATTTTTTCTGAAAGCGTTATCATTAAAATAGTAATTCTTTTAATCATAATGCGACACCTACAACTCCCCTTATCTCTACTTGCTGGTAGTCTCTCCATCAATGCTGCAACTGTAACTTCAACCACATCTGCTCCGACTATCGATGGTGCGGACATTGCGATGTATACAATTACCGATACGGATTTTGGTACATCCCGTCTGAATGGTGACCGGAGTGCGCGCGGTCAAACCTTCACCACCGGCAGTAACTCTACCGGCTACCTGCTTTCGTCCTTTACCTTGCAGTCCGCCGAAACCTTTACGCCCAACGGTTTTCAAGACGGTGAGTATCAGCTCCGCGTGGGTACGCTCTCCGGTTCCACATTTACCGCGATTGCAGATGAAACGACTCCTCTGGATACCGGTTTCGCATACACTGATACCCACTACATCACTTTCTCGTTCGACACTTCTGTTCTCCTTGCCGCAAATACTCTCTACGCCATCGATGTAAACAAGCTTGATGGCCAGGGATTCCAATCCTACCGAAACACTGATGATAGTTCCTACACTGGTGGCACAGCTTACAGCGGTAGTAACACTGGCAGTTCTACTTCCGACACCGTTAATACTCATGGGCATGATCGAGTATTCCATGTAGACTTGGCAGCCGCACCGATACCTGAACCATCTAGTTTATGGCTCTCCGCATTCGCTGCATTATCGCTGATGCTGCGCCGGCGACGCTAAAACAGGTCTTCCGCAAGTACGGAAGATAGTGCGTTAGGATGTGTTAAAAGATTTGCCGGGCGCTTGTTGTTCGGGCGTCGACGTGACTTCAAAAGAACGCTTGTCAGCGTTCCAAAATGTAAAAATACCGGCCACCCGTTTTGATGAAAGTTCCGGTGCCCAGGTTGCCGTCATCGAGAATCCGGTCCACCTTGAGAAAAACTTCAGGGAAGTCCCTTTCGTAAGCGAGACTTATGGAGGCCTTGATTCCTTCCCGGTCGTATTCCCAGTCATACCAACCACCCGGGATCGGTTCTTCGTACCATGCCGTATCCTGTAGATAGGGTGCGACTGTCGCAGGTAGATTGTTGCCCTGTCCGTCAGGTGCCCAACTGCCGTTCTCCAAGGCGTGTGTTTCAAATGCACCGCTGAAAACTCGCATATTGTTCGCAATACGACTCGCGTAGGTGTTTTGACGGGACTTTTCCAGGGCCGGGATTCCCATAACTGCGAGTAAGCCAATAATAACGACCACAATCATTATTTCCACGAGGGTAAATGCGGAGCATTTGGCAGGTAGGGGAAGTAAACGGGGCATCTGAAACTGTATAGCTGAAAAGCTATAACCTGGAATTTAATGAAAATCAAGATGCAAGTCGATGGGCTGAAAGGAGTTATGCGCATAAAGTAACAGGTGAAGTGCGTTTTCAGTTTGCAGTTTGGCCTCATCCGAGCCTTAATGACGGCTGTCTTTGAGAAATGGACCGCCTTGGCTCGCCCTCTTCTCAGTGCTCGGATTTTTCTGGAGTATCGGGCACAAGCAGCTACTCAAACACAGCCTTAAGAAGGGCTTTGGACTTTTCGTCGGCGCGCTCGTAGTAGGCGTCGGCCAGCTCGGTTTCGCCTTCGATCTCCAAAAAGATTCCCGCGAGGACATTGATGCCGCCGTTGTCCGGTGTGATCTGGGCCGCCATTCTGGAGAGATTGACCTTATCCTGATTGTTCAGGTCGGTGTATTCGAATGCAGCTTCATGTTCTCCCTTCGCCGAGCTGAAAATCAGTTTCTGGTCTTTGATTTCCTTAAGCCATACTTTCTTACGCGCCTTGCTGAAATCGATTAAGAGTGGTTGAAGCATTTTTTTTGAATTCAGACGTTCCAGTGCGTTCATCAAACCGTGGTCCACGAATTCCCGTCTTGCTTCGATCAAAGAGCGGGCCGGACGCTGCGAGGTGGATGATTTTTGCGTGGTTTTCTGTCCGGTGGAATTCTCGTAGGCGCCGGTGATTTGTAACTGCCTGTCCTTGACGGATAGCATCAGCACAGCCGTTGCGGTGGGGAAGATGCGTGTGCCGTAGGCGTGATCGGTCGAAGCATAATCGCGCCCCGGGATTACCACGAAGCCGCCATCATGTGTCTCGGTCATGATGAACCACCACTTCAGGGCATCCATGTATTCCCGGAAATCCTCTTCCGATGCCAGTGCCGCTCCCAGACTACCCCAGGAAACATGCATCAGCGTCGAAGCATGCCCGCGGAAAACATGTTCGGCGTTTTTGGCGCAGCCCGTCGCCATCAGGTCGGAAAGGTAGCGCCAGGATTCGTTTTCCTGGTTGCCGATTCGGTGGGCGAGGGCGCCGGCCCCGGGGCGTGACAAGTGATGCATCTCTTTGCTGTCGTCGTGGCGGTAGGGGCGCTTGGGCTCCTCGATTATCTGATTGCGGATCACCAGCCGTTTTCTGCCCCCGTAATCATAGACCAGGTTGGTCTCCGATTCCCCGGCGACCCAGTCCGTTGGTCGCCAGCGCGGGTCTTTTTTCGTCGGCCACTGGATTTCATAGTCGCCAATATCTTTCATGCCGGATTCAACCGGATAGCCGATGCCTCCCGGACTACTGTTCTTCGCGGTCCTCGAGTCATTTAAAATAATGACGGCGTGATCCAGACTTTCAAAGCCATAGCCGATGCTGCCGTTATCGCCCACAGAGCGCAAAAATGCCTGGTGAAGGTTGCTGTAGGCGGGTTCCCCGTACTCATCGAGACCAGCTTCCTTGAAGAGGCTCATGGCGGTCATGGCAAGCGCCCCCGGCAATGCCATGGCGCCGTACCCTTTTGGCCCACCGGAGGCACGGCGTCGCATGATGAAAGGGTTTGGTCTGTGGGAATAGCCACCGGATTTGACTTCCTGCGCCTCAATGTAGCATTGGGTCAGCGATTCAATTGCAGGCAGTAATCGCCGGTCGCCGGTCTTGAGGTAATACTCCCCCATGACGATGCCATCATAACCTTGAGTCCAAGACTTGAAGCCGGCCCCATCCAGCGGGTCATAGCGCTTCTGGTAATAGCCTTTCATGATGTCATCGACCAGGCGCATGTATTTTTCATCAGGGCTGGCCATCAGGGCGAGAACCGCCGTCGAATGCGTGTGAATCTGTCTTTCAAACTTTCCGGCCCGCTCGTAGTCCTCCACCAGAAAATCCAGAAGGTCCGTCATGAGTTGGTCCGAGCGGGAACAATCAAAGGGATAGGTCTCGGAGAAGCGGGGCCTGGGTTGGATGGTGATGGGCACGACCGCTTCGTCGGTTTGTTTGCCGCCTTTCCAGATGATCAGTTCCAGCTGACCGCCGTTTGCCTGACTATCCTCAATCAGCGGCGCCATTTCCGCCATAGGCCCATCCCAACCGGACTCTCCTTTGGCACCCCGGCCAAACTTGTGGGATACATTCATCTTAGTGCCATTGGCGCCCACGATGAGATCACCGATTTCAACTTTGCCGTGGGCGGGGGAATTCTTGAAAACGTATCGGACCGTGAAGTATTTGGAATGCTTTTCCGTGATCTCCGCACGGATCCCCGTCGGGCCGACATTCAAGAACCATCCCTTCCCGAGCTCCTCCACGATTTCACGATCATGCCATCCGTTGTATTTCAGGTTCCAGGGCCAGCCGTCGCTTTTGACGTTCACCGCCGACAAGGGCAGGCTAAGGATTGCTCCAATACAGGTGAGAACTAGAAAACGGATGGGGGACTTCATAGGCGTTCAACGAGTATGCCTATAGCTTCGATTCGAAGGAGTTAAGCCTTATTTTGTGGCTGCGTCGTATATTTGCCAAGAATCTCGGTGCGGATCGGGTGCCCTTCTATTCGCCGCAGCAAGAGCTGATAAGTGCCAGAAAGGGACTATCTCCAACCAGGTTCCTTTGATCACAGAACCTATGGCTTCAAGGAGTTCATTGATCTGTTTTGCGTCTAATCTCTTTTGGGTTTTCGTGGATACCGTTCGAGCCGCTCAAGTGCTTGTTTTCTTTGCACCTCTGATAAATGGGATGTTGCTTGCACGTAGGCGATGGCCTCCTCGGGAGATGCCTTGGCCCATTGGGAAGCCGCCAGGTAGAGCGCGCGGTAACGCAATTTCGCATCCACGGTGGACTCCGCCCAGGGGATGGCCTGCTGGGGGGATTTTTTCGAGAGCTCTCTCACCAAAGCGTAACGCCCGTAGTCATAAACGGGTTCATTCGGTTGTTCCTTGAGCCATGTCGATGCGGCCTTCAAATCGTTTCTTGCCCACTCCCGAATGACCGGCTCCAGCGTTCTGGACCTGTCCTCCGGATTGGCTAATTGCAGTGACCATTCGGCGGATGCTTTCGGATGATCCTCCGCGTATTCCCCGGCCCACCAACCGTAAGCTTTTTGGGCCAGTTCGGCGTCGCGGGCGGCCAGTGCTTGCGCCAGTTCTACAACGGGTTCGGTCGGATCGCTTTCCAGGTAATTGCTGAAAAGGTTATACACCAGGTTGCTTCGAATGGATTCCGGTTGGTCCATGATGAAATCAACCATGGCCCGGGTATCCGGTTGTTTTGCCTCAGCCAATGCTTTGATAACGCCCCGACCTCCCTGAAGCTGGGTATGGTGATTCGAGATTAATCTGAGCTTGCGATAGGCTTCCTCTGGCTTGTCCCTGGTCATCTCCAGGAAAACATAGTGGGCGCTGCGCCTGACGGTATTCAACCGCTTTGCAACCCAATCATAGGCCGTGTCGGGATCCTTTCGGGCCCACTTCCAGACCGCATTGACGGTAATGTGTCCCCAGTCCTTTTCCGTGGGAAAATCGTCCGCAAGCCGAAGCGCCGCCTCGGGCTCACTTTGGGCTAATTCAATAGCGAGCCAGACCGCCAGTTCGGTGAGTTTGTCTTCGTCGGATAGCAACAAGGCCTTGATCGCTGTTTCCATCTTATCGATTTCGATCTGGCGCACGAGCCCGGCGATCCGGTCAGCGTCAGGCTCCGCCGAACTCATTTCTCTGAGAACCCGTTCGAGGGCGCTGTCGGATCCGTCTAAGGGTTCGGGTATGTCCTTCAGGACGGATTGGTAGAAATACTCCGGGGCATTGGCCAAGGCATCGAGCTTATCGGGTTCATCCAGCGACCGCATGTTTTCAATCAGCTTCGCCTCTGATTCAGTTAGCTGGTTGAGTGGCGATCCGGGTGCAGCACTGATGTAGATAAAATAGCCCACCAGAAGAATAGTGATGGGAATCAGCAGATAGCCGATCCAACGGAAGCGCGGAGACGAGTCAGGTTGAGGGGAGTCGGACACAGTGGATTGAGTTAAAGATGACTGTTTCTAGATGAGGTGAGTTAAATAACGCTCAATCCGCCATCAAGGCGAATTAAAACACGCGCCCGCATGCATGGTTCCACGTTGGTTGAGATTCAATTGCGACTTTGCGCCTGCGAGGCGTAGTAGGGCTCGACGGTTTCCAGATGACCTTGCACGATTTTGCCGATCGCTTCGGCGGGCAATTCCCCCTCGTGCAGCTCGAAGATTGCGACTAAAAGCGAAAGCTCAATGTCCATCTTCTTAGGCGTGGTCGCCTTCATTTCCGCTAGAATTTCCAGCGCCTTGCTTTCAGCTTTCTTGTAGTATTTAAATTTTCCTCGTTCGGCGTCGTCATGGTTTGAGGATCACCCAGTGGCTTCCGTAGTCAAGGAGTGACTCGGATCGGTTCTGAAAGTGAGGCGGGAGGGGTCTGTAGGGCTTGGTGCCGCTCAGGCCCCTCGGCGGGGGCAATTTTATAATTTGCGTTTGCTCCTTTGAGCCCCCTCGACACAAAGGTCGCCCAGTATGCTTACACTTCTCATTTCAACGCTTGTCGCCATTGCCTTGTTCAGCACGGGGGCTTCGGTCTTCTATATTATTCTCGCATTTATCGGTGCATTTTTCCTGGTCGGGTTTCCGGTTCGGAAAAGGATGTCCAAGGTCCAGAAGGAGCTTCAGGTGACGATGCAAGCCGCTCAGGGGCGTATGCAGCGAAAGATAAAGCAGTTTCAGAATAAGCCCGGCGGCAACGTGAAGCAGATGCAACGCCAGCTTGAAATAGATCAAAAAGCCATGCTCCAGCGGGCGCTGGAATTTGTCGATCAGCTTGAACCTTTCCGGAAGTGGACCCTGCTCACGGGACGCCAGATCGCAACCATGCGCTTTCAGTTTTACTACCAGCTAAAAGAGTTCAAAAAGGCTGACGAGATCCTGGCCACTTGCGGTTTCCTGAGGGGCCCGATGATGATGGACCCCATGACGGCGGCCATGCGGATGGCGCGCTGTTATCAGAACGATGACCTGGCCGGCGCGGAAAAGGTCTTCAAGCGTCGGATCCGCTGGACCTGGGGCGATCGGGGGACCTTGCTCTACGGCCTGATGTCGTGGATGTACGTTCAGGTGGGCGAACTGGATGAAGCCCGGCGGATTCTATTGAAGGCCAAGGAGAAAACAGGAGACGATACCTTTAAAAAGAACTGGGAGCACCTGTCCAACGACCGTGTCAAAAAATTCTCGAATGCCGGGTTGGGGGACCAATGGTATAGCCTTTATTTGGAGGAACCGCCCACGCCCAAGCAGCAGCGGATCAAGCAGGGCCATGGACGTAATCCGCGCGGGTTCTAGCTCGCTTCCAAGGAACCAGAGTGTTCCGGGGCCTGCGGGCATACGGTTGGGATTAATCAGGTAGAGGTGGGGCTAGGGTTGAGTTGAAGCCTTTGGATTGCCTGACGTGAGTTTGTCGACGGAGCTTAAGCGGAGATGGTGAAGCAACGTTGCGTTTGACCCCTTTTGGGCCAAATATTTAATTTAAACGTTTGACCCTTTCTTATCCCTTGCTTGGTTAGTCTGGTGTTACTGCGCCGGCGTGGTGAGTAACAACTAAATTTCATTTTCAAAAGGAGTCTCAGCCGAGGCTCCTTTTTTTTTATGGTTTTTAGCACAGAAAGCATGATTTTTTCACCCACAGGTTCCCGCAACGCTTTCCACGGCAATTTAGTGGGGGAGTCTAAACGCATGTTGTAAAGATACCCGCTGCAGGATTGCTGTGAATCCGGGGGGGATTTGGATGTAATCTTTATAATTTGCTTTTGACCCCCCACTGGTCTCTCGGTGACCTTTTACTGGAACAAACCCGTACCGATGACCGCGCCGAACTCCGCTCCACTCGAAAAACCCCGTTTCACTGTCGATCTGGACAAGGTCCGTCGTAACATCGCGGGAATGGCCGATAAATTTCAACGCCACGGCGTGGGGTTTCGGCCACATTTCAAGACCCACCAGTGCGCCGCCATCGGCGAGTTGTTCCGAAAGGTTGGCGTGAGCGCGATCACCGTTTCATCTCTGGATATGGCGTCCTATTTTCACCAAAGCGGGTGGGATGACATCACTCTGGCCGTACCGGTGAATCCCGGCCAACTCGAGGCCATCAACCGGCTGGCCGGTCAGACCAGGCTTAATCTGCTTGTCGATTCACTCGAAACCACCAGGCAGCTCAACGACTCCCTGGATGTGAGCTGCCCCGTCTGGGTGAAGGTCGATGTGGGCTACGGCCGGGTCGGCATCCGGTGGCACAAGCAGCAGGCGATTCTGGATTTGATCGAATGGATCGACAAAGCGCCTCGTTTGGAGCTCTTGGGCTTGCTGACCCACTCCGGCCACAGCTACGGATGTCGTGGTCGTGGGGAAGTCGCGGCGTGCTTCGAGGAAGGGCGGCTTCGTATGCTCGAGTTGAAGCGCTTTTTGCAGGATCACGGCCATGAGGTTAAAGTCTCGATGGGCGATACTCCCTCCGCGAGCCTGGCGGAGCAGTTCGAAGGAGTGGACGAAATGCGGCCCGGGAATTTTGTATTCTACGACCTCTTTCAAAGTCAGGTGGGTTCCTGCGGGCTGGAGGATATCGCCGTGGCCACGGCCTGCCCGGTGATCGGTAAGTATGAGGATGAACTGAAGTTGGTTGTTTACGGAGGCTCGATCCATCTCTCCAAGGACTCGGTACACATTGATGGCGAACGCCTGTTCGGCCAGCTCGCCTTGCCCGATGGCAAGGGTTGGGCAATCGTACCCCTGCAGGAGGGAAAGCTCACCAGCTGTTGCCAGGAAGTATCCAAGATCCAGGTCTCGCCCGGGGTCTTTGAACAAATTGAACTCGGCCAGTGCGTTTACATCCTGCCCGTTCATTCCTGCCTGGCCGCCGACCTTTACCCCCGCTACGCGACTCTGGATGGCGATCTGCTGGAGAGATTCCGCTTGTTCAGCTGAGTTGGGACCTGTGATTCCAGTCGGAATGACGGGCAAGGCAGGCAGAGCGCTACCGTCTATGGATGCGATACACCCGATGAGTGCAGGCGGGGGACTGTTTAGATCTTTATATGAGGGTTGTCGCTGCGATCGGATTTCGCCATATCTCCTTTGAGACGAGTTATGTAAGAGGAGAGCCGTTCATTATCCTCAATTAACGTGAATGCATGGTAGAGATAAATCCATGTGTGCTCCGTGGTGAACTAAGGTGCTAGCCGACGAGGGACTGGAAAACGGGGAAACTGCGCTGCCTTGGCCATCTTCTTTATCTTCTGCGTTTAATCCGGATGAAACTAACTTAAGGACTTTATCGTGGTAGCGATTCATCCACGTAGGCAGCCTGCTTTAGCCGGCTGCCCGCAAGTGCAAACGGAACCGCGTGCCTTTACTAGGTCACAGGGCAAAGCACAGTGAGTACGTTAAATAAGCTTAAGAAGCGTCATTCGCGTTTAATCCCTTTTATAAGCTTTTCACAAGCTGCAGGTCCTGTTTGCGCCCTCAATCTGGCACAATGAATCGATCATCTGAGATGGAATTCGAACCTCTCCAAGAAAGGGAGCGATCCCTTCTTTTTGCCTATTTGCAAACCCCAGCGGATACGGTCACCGTCTGTGGTTTCTTCAAAGCCGTCCGGGCGGTAGGCACCACCCGCCCATGGTCCTTCTTTGAGCTCGTGTTTTTTGCTGAAATTTACGCCGTCTCTAGCGTACTGGATCGAATGGGCCACTCCCTTTGGCCCAACGTTACCGATTACGGCCGCAACTCCGGGGCCCTGCGGCCAGACGAGTACCTCGTGTCCGCCGGGGATAACGGGGTTACTCCCGCATTTGCGGTAAGGCCCCGCGGGATTCTCCGCAAAGGCGATCCCCATCTTTGTCTCTCTTGGGCTCTTGCCGAGCTGCCGTCCCTTGTAATAAAGCCAATACTTGCCGCCGCGAATGATCAGGCATGCGTCGTCAACCAGATGGCTGTCGAAGGCCTCGGCCTGGTCGCTGTTCTTCAAAACCGGCTTTTTATGTACTCGTTTCCAGGGTCCGTCCGGCGAATCAGAAACAGCCACCCCAATTTTCGTGTTCGGATTGAAATCATCTTTCAACTTTACCGATGTCCCGCTGTAGAACAGCCAGTATTTTCCCTCAGCGACCAGAATGTTGGGTGTGAAGACACTGGCTCCGTCCCAGCCGCCCGGCGTGCCGCGCCCAAGCGCCATGGATTTTTCTTCCCAAACTCTTCCGTCCTTTGAAACCGCATACCATATGGTCGCATCGTAGCCCGAAAAGACTGAGCCCTTTGAATACCAGACATAGTAGGTATCGCCTACCTTGATGATATCGCTGGGGTCACGTCGCATGACCCCCTCCTGCGGGCCGAGGTTGACCGCCGGCCGCGATCGGCAGTGCATGGTGGTTGGTGGTGGCCCGAGCGCATCGACGATGACTTTGGTCTGATTCGGCGGAACGTTCGCAATCACTTCGATCTGGCCATCGTGGTTTTCTCTCTGGAGCGTTTGGCCCTCTTCATTGTTCGCGTGATCCTCCCAGGTATACAGCATGCGACCATTTGGTAACTTGAAGACCTGCAAATTGACGGGGGCCTTCGGCGGGGAGTCGGGATCCGGATTATTTCCATTGTAGAAATCGGTCGGGTCCGTGCCGTTGGCGAATTCCTCACCATTTGATATCCCATCCGAATCGGCATCCGACAGGTGGTCATCGGAAGGAACTCCCGGGGTTCTGTCCTCGGGGATAATGTCTCTGACCGATAATCCGTAGTGCCGGAACTCTTCTAAAAATAGAACAATCTCTTTTTCCCATTCGTCGGGCAGCCCGTCGGCATCTTTGTCGGCGACCTTCTTGTCGACGCTTACGCACCCGCACAGGATCAAAAGAAATACGGTTAAACTCGTGATGTTTGTGATGGGGTTGTTTTTCATTATTTGAAGATCCCGAGACGGTACGACCGGGCTGGAGCTGGGGTTTCAAGGGAGAGTATCATGTTTTCATTCCGAGCCAGGTGAATGGCTGTGTTTTTGAGGTAGAATGACTGAGAGTAAGATTAAGAGTAAGATTAGGCTTTTAGCCAACTGAGAACCGGGGAACTGAAAACTGGGAAACGGCGCGAATCCGCGCACGGCTTTGCCGCGCTCGCTACAGCCGATTGATGCGCAAAAGGGTCCCCGCCTGCATGCCCGGTTCCGCAGGGAAATCGGTGGTGTCCGTGAGGACATACAAAAAGCCATCCGGGCCCTGCCCGATATCGCGCACGCGAACGGCACCGATTCGGATTTTTTCCTGGGCTGGGAATCCGCCCGTTTCATCGGCCTTTAAACGAAGGATGGCACCGGCCGGTGAGGGAATATAGGCTAAAATGGTCTTATTGGCGCGCAGCAGCATGGCCGCGAGAAAGACGTCGCCGACTGCGTTCTCGTAGCGGCTTCCGGTATACGCGACCAGGCCGGAAGGCGCGATCGAAGGGGTCCAGACCACTTCGGGCTCCCGGAAGTCGGGCAGCGCCTGATGTGGGGTGATCAGCGTGCTCGTCAGGTCGTACTCCCTGGCATAGGTTGTTCGTGGCCAGCCGTAGTTGGCCCCCGAATGGATTGCATTCAGTTCGTCGCCACCCTGGCTGCCGTGCTCACTCGCCAGCACGCGCTGATGGATACTGTCGTAGGTCAGGCCCTGCACGTTGCGGTGACCGAGGCTCCAGATTTCAGGTAAAACCCCGGGCGCATCGACATAAGGATTATCGGAAGGAATCGCACCGTCATCGTGAATTCGAAGGATCTTGCCGAAATGCTCATCGAGTGACTGCGCCTGCTCGCGGATCAAGGCATTCCCGTATTCGGCCGGAGGGTTCCCGCCATCGCCAACCGAAAAAAGCAGGGTCTCGTCCGGCAGCCAGGCGAAGCGCGACCCGAAGTGCTGCCCGCCTGACTTTGGGTTCACGACTTTGAATATCACCTCCGCGTTCGCCAACTCACCGTCCCGTAGCTCAGCTCGGAGGACTTGGAGGCGATTCGCTGCGTCGGAACCCGCCGAATAGGAGAGATAAATCAGCTGGTTCTCATCGAATCTCGGATGGACAATCACATCGAGCAGTCCGCCCTGTCCACTGATATAGATCTCCGGGATTCCGCCAATCGGTTGAGGATCGAGCTCCCCGTCACGTATGATTCGTAAAGACCCGAAACGCTCGGAGAGGAGGATGTCGCCGTTCGGCAGCCAATCAAAGCCCCAGGGCGCATCCAGGCCCGAGACGATTACCGTGGTCGCCGCTTTCCGGTTGGGCAGCTCTCGATGATCGGTGACCGCCACCGAGCCGTCGGTTTCCCAGGCGGGTTTCCGGAGCCAGAGACTGCAGCCAACGATCAGGCCGAGGAGAATCAGCATCCATAGGACGAGTTTGAGCCGCGATGTTCCATTCACCATCTCCCTAGCAGGTCGCAAAAAGAGAGGAAGGCAAACGGGAAATGATTGATCGTTAATGGCGCAGGGGAGTGCGCCGATTTTCTATTTTGTTTGATCTCATTCGCCCCCGTGTGGCCGATCAAGCCATTAGGTCCTGATCTTGGAATAGGCCCGTAGATAGCCAACGCACTGTGCCACCTCCGGCAGGTTGGTCTCCCAATTATGCTCATACTCAACCGAGACATTTCCGGCAAAACCATGCTGCCGCACTTCATCGAGAATTGAAACAAGATCGATGATCCCGGTTCCGCAGGGACGGTCGTGTGTCCACCGCTCAACCGACGCCCTGTCCTTCATGTGAAAGGCGCGGATACGTGGTGCCACCTTTTTGATGACCTCCAGCGGTTCCAGGCCCGATGTTGCCCAATGGCCGATGTCCGCACAATATCCGAGATTGGCATGGCGGCCATCGATTGCCCTCCATATCGTATCCGGATTCCATAGCTTGGTTGGCTTCGGGTGATTGTGGAAACAGACCTTGAGGTCGTATTCCTGGGAAAGCTTCTCCAGTGTATCGACAGCTTCGAGTGATTCCGTTGTCACTCCATACAGGCCGAGTTTCTTGGCAAACTCGAAGACCGGTCGCGCTGCTTTCTCTTCCTTGGGAATCCTGGTAATGCCAAAGTTGACCGCCTTCAATCCGTGTTTCTCAAGATGGTCATTGATGGATGCAATCACCTCATCGGAAAGGCTTGGTTCCAGCTTCAGCCGATCATGCGGGCCTCCCAGTCTTTGGCCGGGAAAAATCTCTACATTCGCCCCTGTGGAAGCGGCCATCTCAATCGCCTCAAACAAGGTGAATTTTCTGAAAGACCAGCACTGAACAGAAATCGAAAACCCTGCGGATGTTATTGCCTCAGCGGGAATAACTCCACCCTTGGACCGCAAAGCAAGCACAGCAGAAGCAGCAGGAACCATGGTGAAGAGAGACCGGCGCTTGGTTTTCATCGTGCCAACAAAATGCCCTTCGTTCATAAGCCATGCAAGCCCACTTACAGGAATCCAAGAACCTGATACGCCCGATTCGATGATTCCGATACGCTTCATGTTACACTCAGGTTAAACCTGGAGGTTCCCTGATCCACAATCTTGTTTCGCTATTGCGGCCCGAAAGATTAAGAACTATCTGCCGGTTCACTTATGCGAGTGCTTCTTACATCACATGGTTCGACGGGTGACATCTATCCGGTTATCCGACTTGGACGTGCGCTGGTCGAGGCGGGACATGATGTACGCTTTGCGACAGTATCTCTGTATCGCGAGGAGATTGAATCGGCGGGAATCAAATACGTCTATCTTCCGCCGGACTGGGACCAGTCGGGCTTCGCCGAGGCCATGCGTGATCTGACCAAGGCCCGCAATCCCGTGGACTTGATACGAATCATTTTCACGGAGACACTTCCCTATCTGGATGAAATCTTTCAGACGCTGGAGCGTGAGTTGCAAACGGCGGATATTTTTGTCTCGAGCTATGTCTATTCCAGTTTGTGTCAGTTGGCGAAAAGGGCCGGTGTGCCCTGTGCTGTCACAACCTTCGCCCACAATATCGTGCCTTCTGTGGGTTACCCGCCGGATGGTTTGCCGCGCCTTGCCTTGCCGGCCTTTTTCCGGCGACGCTGGAACTCGATGCTCTGGAAACTTACCGACCGCGTGCTTTGCTGGCAGATTAACAAGGTCGTTGGTGAACGGATGGAAGCTTTTGGAATCGGGCGCACGGAGAGTTATGTTCTTGAGCCGGCCGACAAGGTGATTGTGACCGTGTCGAAAAAGTTGTTTGAGCCGAAACACCTCTGGAGTGATCGCTTTCGATTTACCGGATTCCTCCGCTGGCAGTCGCCCGAGGATCCGAATTTGAATGCCGAGATCGATGCCTTTACCGAGGGCGAGAAAGTGCCCGTCCTGAATTTTGGCAGTGTGACCTTTGATGAGGCTCGCAAGGTAATGACGCGTTTCATGCGCAACTGGCCGGAGGGTAAGAAGATTATCATTCAAGCAGGGTGGGCCGGCCTGACCATTGAGCGTCCCCGTGCGGAGATGAAATGTATCGGTCCTGTCTCGCACGATCAGCTCTTTCAATACGCTTCCTGTGTGATCCACCACGGTGGGGCGGGCACTACGGCCAGCGTTCTGCACGCAGGCATTCCGCAGATCATCATTCCCCACATCGGCGACCAGTGGTTCTTTGCCAGGGAAATGAGGCGGCTACGTGTCGGCCTTGAGGTGAAACGCAAGAGATGGCCGGAGCAGTTGCCGAAAGCGGTTAGGATCGCAGAACGATCGAAGCGCTTGAATCGTCGATCAAAGAAGCTCGCAAAACTACTTGCTGAAGAAGACGGACCGGCGAATGCCGTGCACGAGCTGGAAAAGATGTGCGAATAGTTTATCGTATCTGTTCAGCATCAATCTGAGGGTCTATTTCTGTTCACAAATCACTGACGTAGTTGGGGTGTCCCATATACAGGCGCTCGGCATCCATGGGTCGTTGGCTGTTGTCTTCTCCCTTCATTTCCTTTGCCAGCTCGTCGTCGAGCGCGCCGAGCGCCGGGAAAACCTCATCATTCCCATCGACATGGAAGTGGAAATCCCCGATCCGGAAGCCCTCCACGCGGTGCTTCAAAATGGAACGGTGTTCTCCCATCAATAATCCCAGAGTCATTCTGGCTTTTGACGGTGCGGATCGAACAGAAGCATGGCAGAACGAACGCATCGCACCGAGGAAAAGATTATCCGCAGTCGTTCTGCAACTGTCCTTGCCTTCCTTGCCCTCTTTTAGGTTGCTCGGTTCAGCCTCGAATCGAGGGGAGGGTGCTGCGCTCGCATAGATGAGCTATTTAGGCGGCAAGTCGATTGAAGTACCTACGTGGTGATAACGCAACAAGCTTGAGTTTGACCCTATTTCGTTTCGGCCCAAACTGACCAATTTTCATGAAACATATCACTATTGTACTCTTGTTTGCCCTCATTGCCGGTGCCACGCTTTCCGGGAAAACTTCCGAGGTCTACGGCCCGGAGCCGAGTCTGGCCAACGTGGCCTATGGGCCGCACGAGAAGCATGTGCTCGACGTTTGGAAGGCGGAATCGAGTCAGCCGACGCCTGTGGCCATTTACATTCACGGGGGCGCCTGGCGCGGACGTGACAAAATCGATGCTCGGGGCTGGCTGGATATCCAGGCACTGCTCGATGCGAAGATTTCGGTGGTGGCGATCAGTTACCGCCTGCTCAAGGACGCCAAAGAGGTCGAGCCCTTCGTGAAGGCGCCGATGGAGGACGCCGCGCGTGCCTTGCAGTTTGTGCGCAGCAAGGCCGGGGAGTGGAATCTCGACAAGGACCGCGTGGGGCTTTCCGGGGTTTCGGCGGGCGGTTGCACCGCCTTATGGCTGGCCTACCACGACGAGCTGGCCGAGCCCCAAAGTAACGACCCCATTGCCCGCGAATCCACCCGCGTGAGCTGTGTGGTGGTCGATCAGGCCCAGACCTCGCTCGATCCGAAGCAGGTCCGGCAGTGGATCACCAAGGCGAGTTATGGGGCGCATGCATTCAACCGGAAAGATCTCGACGAGTTATTGGAGAATCGGGAGGAGGTGCTGCCCTGGATTAACGCCTATTCCCCCTATGCGCTGCTGACCCCGGATGACCCGCCGACGGTCTTGAGCTATGGCGCCAAAGTCATGTTCCCGGATCATAGTGAGCACCCGTTTGCCAAAGTGCATTCGGCCGCCTACGGGGTTGGGCTCAAGCAGCGTTGTGACGAGCTGGGGGTGCCCTGTGAAATGATCAAAGCAAAGAAGCGGCGCGGCCAAGCTTTCACCGCGTTATCGGACCACCTCATCGAATTGTTGAAGTAGGCAGCTGCGCCTTTTCCGGGTCAGGGGCAGGCGAAGGGCAAATCTTTATAGTTGGCGTTTGAGCCCTTTTGGAGCCCCCCAAGTGCTAAATAAAAAAGGTAATATAGCTTTCGACTACAAGAATTACGGAATGACCCCTTTCTGGCCCCATTGCTGGACAACCACGTATTCACGTTTGTGAATGTCGATTCCAAGCTTGAGGACTTCCGCTTGCGCTTTAGTCTGTTGGTTTGATGTGGGAGTGGGTTGTTGGTTCTGATTCTTCATAGCTGGAGTGTCAGTTTATCACCACTGGCAACTCCTCCCATGTCATCTTTTAGAGCCCTAATAATAACGGAATGTCCCCTTTTGGCCCTCCTTTTTTAGCCACTTAATCTCCGTTCTCTCCTTCAATATCTTGGAGTTTTTTGTTTGTCTTCGAATTGAGTTTCGCAGATGCCAAAGCCTCTTTGAGAGTAGCTTGATAGTGCAGTCTGATTTGATTTTCAGCTATTGAACCAGATTTCTTTGCTTCATCTAATAATCGAAGCTGTTTTAAATACTTTTCATCGACAAGGGGATCGGACCTCAACAAAGCCCAAGCAACAGGCGCATTCATAAACGCTACACCAAGAACCATAGCTCGCCAGATTCCTAGCTCAGGAATAGTAGGATCGATTTGGTTACCAATGAAGAGAGCGGTATCTAGCGTCGCCCCCATAAAGCACCCTATTGAGAATCTTATTGGGGAGTTGAGGTATAATGCTCTTGTGGCCTTTTCTAGGAAAAGGCTAACCGCATCAGAGGTTCCACCTATGTCAGGCATTTTCAATTGCTCCAAATGGTGTGCTACTCTCAGAGGCTGGTCTTTTAACGTCTTCAAAAACTTTCCCTGGTGGTGAACCTTCATCAAAGTTATTAGAATTCTGCGCTATGAATTTTAGAATCTCCAACGCTTCGCCAAAATTCATACCATATAGGCCGGACTTTACCCTAAAGTAGAATACGCAATAGTTGCCCCAGATTAGTAAAACCAAAAAGCTTGATATTGCATATAAAATCTTTGGATCATAATCAGACATATTAAACCAAAGTTCGGCAAATTTTGGAATAAGGTTAGCTACCCCAGTATACAATGTAGCATGAAGTGCCCTCTTAAACCTTTCCCGCTTAATTAATAGAACGATAGGCAAACTTTTGAGGCTTCTGTGGCCTTTAAAAAAAACAACACCGAGCCTGCTAAGGATACGAGTGGCTAAAGTAATACCGTTCTCGCGGACAGATAAAATCCAGACAAATGTAATAACAATGACTGGGACGAGTGCATATGCACTTATGCTGAGTTTTTCGTCTGCTAGCCAGATCGTAATTATAGCTGCGCAAATGCACAAATATATAAGTAGGACTTTAGGCTGAAACTTTGCAGGCTGCATAACTTTTTCTAGTTGAAGGCTAACTTAAAGACAAATTAGGAAATTTATTTTAATTCAATAAAAAGTCTTCGTCGGAATTTAGATTCTAAGGTCACGTAATTTTGACGGAAAGGCGTAAACTTGGCTGCATAGCGTATGCAGATAGTCTAACTAATAATAATCTACTGCATCTTCTTGAGTTCTCGGTATCGAAAATGCATCTTCTTAGCGTGGTTAAGTGCTGCATCTCGAGCTTGAAGTGTATCTTTAGGCTTAATGTCTTTTTGACTATAGCTTATAGTCGTAAGTTTACTTGTCAGGCTCTGCCGCTTATCGAAAGCAGTATTAAAAAGGCCTATTAGTTGTGTAGGTAATTTCTCCTGCTCGTATTTTATCAGTAGGTCGTTGGCTTTTGCATACGACATCTCGATTAGGCATACATTAGTTGCTTCGGTAATAAATGACTCGAACATCTTAATGTAGTTCGGCAGTCTTAAGTCCGCATATAGTGATATTAAGAGGAATCTCTTGAGTGGATCAGTTTCGGTCTCAAGAAGCTTAAGTATAGCTCTTTTTAGTGATTCTGCTCCTAGATGTTCTGTGAGAAATGAACTTCCTCCTAAAGTAATTAAATATGCTGATAATGAGTGTAGCTCTTCGCTAGCTAACGCTTTTGCATGAAGAGTGATGAGGCTCATGTTGCAATGAACATGGTGGTCTATGACTTTGCTAAGAATAACTAGCTTATCTGGTCCGTCGATATGCTCTGCATTTCTTACGACATTATAAAGCGAGCGTAATGCCAGCACATGTCTTATTATTTTTTCGATATCTGTAGACGGAGTCTTGTAGCCCATTAAGCTCTCGCTTACCTCGCGATGTTCAGCCCTTCGTTCTTCGAAGTCTTTATCTGCAGCTTTGAGATCTTTGCGTCGCTTTACTGCTTTTGAAGCTATGTCATCACGCTCGTCGGCGTTCTTTCTTGGCTCAAGTAGGTGTTTGATATGTTCTTCTAGGTGCGTGACTGTAACGGCATTTTCAATCGGATATTCTTTTTCTATATATCGCAGTAGTTGAGTCGCGATGAATTGATCTTCTCTTTGGCGTCCCGAGAAATAGGACAAGGCGTCACCTAAACGTAGTGCACTATCTAAGTCGGTAAGATTATCTTTAAGTATCAAAAAGCCCTTTTCTAGGCTTTGCGCTAGGTAAAAATTGTAGAACACGTAACACGTAAATTCTATGTAGTTATCTTTCTCGCATACAATTCCAGACTGGCACAGATGAGAAATAAACTTGTTCGGATTTGAGTCTAACAACTTCTTATCAAAAAATTCAATTATGATGCTCTCTAGTTCATTTTTATCTACGGATAGGCTACTTCGCTCGTAGCATAAGATTGCTAGCTTTTGTAATATCAGTCTTAAGTTATAAATGGAATATGCACTTTCTCCTTCAGCTTGGTCTAAGCCAGTTTCTTCCATTTTTTCGAGTAAGCGTATAAAGTTAAGGCCACTCAGTTCATTACCTAACTCGCAGAACACTCTCAGGTATACTGCAACTAAGAATGGAGTTACGGGTATGTCAGAGTTTGCCAGACAGTTTTCCAAGAATTCAATAGCAGCATCTACATCAACTGTTTTTCCAAGCGCTTCTAGATACCTTGTCGCAAATTCCTTTAAACGGCTTGGTCCCCACTGAGATAGTCTTAGAAATGCTATGCCTTTCAGCGACAGTTCAGGTCCGATAGCATCGAACAACATGTCATTTTTTACACACAACACAATATGCCACTTTTGTTCTGCTGCCAGGCTTAGAAATCTACCAATGAAATCACTGTTGCTAGAGTTCAAATTGTCTATGGCGATGGTTAGCTGAACTTCATTTTTCGACTCTCCGATTTCCTCATCCACGCGGTTATTGATGAATCGCAGTAGTTGTTCAGGCTTTTTTACACCTGCGACTTCCTGACTTTCAAAATATAATGCATATCTTTCGTTTCGCACCGCATTAACTTTAGAGCATAATTCCTTTAGGAAGATGGTTGTTCCAGAATCAGGTTCACCGTATATGATAGACGAGGTTTCGGATGCATTATGATATGGATCATTAACATGGTTTTCTGATTTCCCCTCTCTCTTCCAGGTAACTTCCTTGAAAGGTGGATTTACAATAATGGGATTATCTAACTTCTGAGCTATTTTTAGTTCTTCGCGAACACTTAGTTCGAGGCTGGTAACTGCCTCATTCATCTTTTTGACTACATGTAATGGAGCTAAAGTGGGGATTGCTTGTTGCGGTAGCGGTAGTTGCGATTGTCCATCTTTAGCGTGCTCAACATGTCTATCGAAATCTTCTCTTTCACGTATGAATTTTCGATGATGGCAAGCAACGGAACGTTCGATTGGATCAACGGTATAAAAGTTATACCCGTCATGTATTCCGCTAATTGCACCATCAAAAAATGCTGGAACCGTGAATATCAGGCTCTCGTTATTCGGTGTAATTTGATAGCTGGACTCTGGTGAATGAAGATGTCCGGTAAGGACAAAATCATACCGCCTGTAAAGATCTGGTTGGACGTGAGTTTGCTCAGTAGCATGATACCAGTCCATGGGGTGATGCATAATAGCAATTTTTAATTCTGCATCCTTGATTTCTTCATGTAGAGCATGCACTTGGGGATCGGTGAGAAACAAGTTGTTTTTGTCAGTGTCTCCAGAGCACCTCCATGATGAGTTGAAACTGGAAATACCAACCTTAAAATCACTCACTTCAAATACTCTACTGTATGACGGCGAAGTTGTATCTATACCTCTAGTATTTAGGTAATTCAGATAGTTCTGCTGTCTAGGCATCGTCCAAGAAGTATGATCAAACGCTTCACTAGCTAGATTTGTGTCGGATATTTTGCTAATAAGTCCTGCTTCAGCCATTGTATCGATTTTGCTACGGTCGATATCATGATTGCCCATGCAAAACATGAAATTTTTAGCTGATATATTTAAGCCTCTCGAGAGCTTGCTGAAAATCTTATCGGCTAACTCAAACTCTTCGGGTCTCCCTGAATAGGCTAAATCTCCGGACACAATAATAATATCGGGTTCGACCTTTAGATGTTCAATGTCCCGAATAAGTGCTTTTGTTCTAATATCAAGTTCAAGCTCTCTGTCGGTTCGCGCATGAATGTCCGAAATGTGTAGTATGTTAATTTTTTTCATGGCAAAGCTATCTAGTTACTTAATTGAGAGCGTTTGCTCAGGAATACACGAATTACGGTAAAATTCACTTACTTTAAGATATTAGATTCAGCGCGTTCTGAAACATTTTCAACCAAAGCCAAGCTTCGCCTGCAAACATATCTTTTGGCCGACAGTGCGATAAGAAGGGTGAAAGGTCATATATGGCTAGGAATTATACTCCACTTGGTTCTCGGCGACAGCAGCAACCGGCAGCGGGTCGATGCGTTTGCGGAACTCGATTTCTTTTTCCATCTGGGCGCGGCGGAGGTCGGAGTGGGACTGGAGGTTCATCCAGAACTGGGCTTCCATATTGAAGAAGATGCCGAGGGCGAGGGCGGTCTCGGCGGTGATGGCGCGACGGCCCTTAATAATTTCGGTCAGTCGGGAGGCGGGGATGCCGGTGCGGCGTGCCAGCTCGGCTTGGCTGAGGCCCATGGGCTCAAGGAATTCTTCGAGGAGAATCCTGCCCGGGGTGGCGGCGAGCATGGCTTTGGCTTCGGGGGTCATGGGGAGGGGTTGGTTGTTGTTGGTTGTTTGTTGTGAGTTGGAATGGGAAGGAACCGTTAATTAACGTGAATAAACGTAAATTAACGGTTTTAAAAAAAGTTTAACATTAGTGGTAGTCGGTGATCTCGACGTCGTACGCGTTGCCGTCTTCCCAGCGGAAACAAATGCGCCACTTACTATTGATGCGGATGCTGTGTTGGCCCTTTCGTTTACCGGTGAGGGCTTCGAGGTGGTTGCTGGGTGGAATACGCAGGGTGTCGAGCGAAGTGGCGGCGTTGAGGATGGAGAGTTTGTTGGCGGCTCGAGGCAAAACATCCGGAGGCAGGCCGGAACGTTTGCCCTCCCACAGAGCTTTGGTGGGTTTCCCTTTAAAGCTCTGGATCATTTGTGTAATACGAAATTACGCACGGCGTAATTATTGTCAAGGTTAGGTGTTACACTGAACGTAATAAATTGATCTTTGATTCAACCCCAGAGTGCGCGGAGAACGCTGAGATTCTCTTCTCAAAATTCACTCTGCGACCTCAGCGCACTCTGCGGTTAATTGAATCCAGTTCGATTAAGAGTAAGATTAGGATTATGATTAAGAGTGCTTAACCCACGTTCTTTCGGGCATTCTGAAACATCTTTAGCCAGGGTCCAGCTTCACCTTCGAAGGTGCCGGGAGCCTTATAGCTCATCTGCACCGACCTAAAGCAACGCTCCGGATGCGGCATCATAATCGTGGCCCGACCGTCCTCGGTCGTGAAGGCCGTGGAGCCATTCGGGGAGCCGTTCGGATTGATCGGATAGACTTCACTGGCTTCGCCTTTGCTGTCGATGTAGCGGAGGGCGATGAGGTCGTGGGTGAGGCATTTTTCGAAGTCGCCGGTGTGGGTGAAGTCGGCGCGGCCTTCGCCGTGGGCGACGGGGATGGGCAGGAGTGATCCTTCCATGCCCTGGAAGAAGAGGCTGGGGGTCTTGAGGACCTCGACGTTGGCGTAGCGGGCCTCGAACTGCTCGGAGCGGTTGCGTTTGAACTCGGGCCAGTGCTGGGCGCCGGGGATGATGTCCTTGAGCTGGGAAATCATTTGGCAACCGTTGCAGACCCCGAGCGTGAAGCTGTCGGGGCGCTCGAAGAATTCCTGGAACATGTCCTTCAGTTTGGCGTTGTAGAGCACGCTCTTGGCCCAGCCGGATCCGGCCCCGAGGACGTCACCGTAGGAGAAGCCGCCGCAGGCGACGAGGCCGGCGAAGTCCTTCAGGTCGACGCGGCCGGCGAGGAGATCGGTCATGTGGACGTCGATGGGGAGGAAACCGGCGCGGTCGAAGGCGAAGGCCATTTCGTTTTGGCCGTTGATGCCTTGTTCGCGGAAGATGGCCATCTTGGGCCGGTTTCCGGTGGGAAGGTGGAAGGTGGAAGGTGTGAAGGTTTCTACCTCATCGAGATCAAACTCCGGGCGGATGAGGGTGCCGGCGGAGCCTTCGTCGAGGAGTTGGTCGTATTCTTCCTTTGCACAGGCCGGATTATCCCTGGCGGCCTGCATGTGGTAGGTGAGCTCGGACCAGGCGCGGTTGAGAGTTGTGATGCTTTCTGAATAGAGTGCTTCGTTGTTCAGGCTGACCTTGAGTTGGAGATCGGTTGTGGTGTTGCCGATCAGGTGGGTGACTTTGGAGAGGCCGTGTTTGTTGAGGATGGCGGTGATGTCGAGGAGGCGGGATTTGTCGATTTCTAGGACGGCGCCTAGCTCCTCGGAGAAGAGGATGTTGAGTGGTTGAGTGGTTGAGTGGTCGGTGGTGGAGGTTAGTTTGTCCAGTATGAGGTTGACGCCTTTGCGGCCGGCGAAGGCCATTTCGGCCACCGTCGCGAGGAGGCCGCCATCCGATCTGTCGTGGTAGGACAAGATAAGGTCCTCTGCGAGGAGCTCCTGGATGGCGTTGAAGAAGCCCTTGAACAGCTCGGGATCGTCGAGGTCGGGGCACGCGTTGCCGACTTGGTTGTAGACTTGCGCTAGCGTGCTGCCGCCGAGGCGGTTTTTGCCGCAGCCCAGATCGATGAGGAGGAGGGCGGACTCGGCAGACTTGAGGTCGGGGGTGGCGGTTTTGCGGACGTCTTCGACGCTGGCGAAGCCGGTGACCATGAGGCTGAGGGGGGAGACCTGTTTGTGGTCCTTGCCCTGGGAGTCCTGCCAGTTGGTGCGCATGGACATGGAGTCCTTGCCGACGGGGATGCAGATGCCGAGGGCGGGGCAGAGTTCCATGCCGACGGCCTTGACGGTGTCGTAGAGGTTGGCGTCCTCGCCGGGCTCACCGGCGGCGACCATCCAGTTGGCAGAGAGCTTGATCTTGCCGATCTGGCCGACGTAGGACGCGGCGAGGTTGGTCAGGCATTCACCGATGGCGATGCGGCCGGAGGCGGGCGCGTCGAGGATGGCGAGCGGGGTGCGTTCCCCCATGGCCATGGCCTCACCGGTGGTGCTGTCCATGCTGCTGGCGGTCACGGCGACGTCGGCGACGGGGGTCTGCCAAGGGCCGACCATCTGGTCGCGGGCGACCATCCCGGTGATACTGCGGTCGGCGATGGTGATGAGGAAAGTCTTGTTGGCCACCGCGGGGAAGCGGAGCACGCGGTCGACGGCGTCGGGTAGTTGAATTTCCGATACGTCGAGCTCGGCGTGGTCCTCGACCAGGCGGGTGACGTCCTTGAGCATCTTCGGGGTCTTGCCGAGGAGGACGCCCATTTCCATGTCGATAGGCTTGTTCTCGAAGTGGGAGTCCTCGAGGACGAGGCGTCCGTCGTCGGTGGCTTCGCCCACGATGGCGAAGGGGCAGCGCTCCCGGGTGCAGAGCTTTTCAAAGGCCTCGATGCGGTCCGGCATGACCGCCATGACGTAGCGCTCCTGGGACTCGTTGCACCAGATCTCCATGGGCGACATGGAGGAGTCCTCGTTGTGGACGTTGCGGAGGTGGAAAACGCCACCGGTGGCCTCGACGAGCTCCGGAAGGCCGTTGGAGAGACCGCCCGCGCCGATGTCGTGAATCGAGAGCATGGGGTTGCCTTCGCCCAGGGCGATGCAGCCGTCGATGACCTGTTGGCAGCGGCGTTCCATTTCCGGGTTGCCGCGCTGGACGGAGTCAAAGTCGAGCGCCTCGGACTGCGAGCCGGCGCCGATGGAGGAGGCCGCGCCGCCGCCGAGGCCGATCTTCATGGCCGGTCCGCCGAGCTGGATGATGAGTGCGGTGGGTGGGATGTCCTTCTTGGCGACGTGTTCGCGCTTGAGGTTACCCATGCCGCCGGCCGCCATGATGGGCTTGTGGTAGCCGCGGTGCTGGCCGTTGTGCTCCAGCTGGAGGGTGCGGAACATGCCGCAGAGCTGCGGACGCCCGAATTCGTTGCCAAAGGCGGCGCCACCGATCGGGCCCTCGATCATGATGTCCATGGGCGAGGCCATGCGGCCGGGGTGCTCCGCGATGGGCTTCTCCCAGGGGAGCGGGTAGCCCGGCACTTCCAGGTTCGAGGTCATGAAGGCGGCCAGGCCCGCCTTGGAGCGTCCGCCGATGCCGGTGGCGCCCTCGTCGCGGATTTCACCGCCGACGCCGGTGGCGGCCCCGGGAAAGGGGGAGATCGCGGTCGGGTGGTTGTGGGTCTCCACCTTGCAGAGGATGTCCAGCTGGGAGGCTGTCTTCTGGTAGCGGAAGCTGCCGTCCGCCTGGTTGACCTCCCACCAGTCGCCGGGGAAGCCCTCCAGCACGCCCGAGTTGTCCGAGTAGGCCACCAGCACGCCGTCCGGATTGAGCTCGTGGGTGTTGCGGATCATCTTGAAGAGGGAGCGCTCGCTCTTTTCCCCGTCCACGATCCAGTCGGCATTGAAAATCTTGTGGCGGCAGTGCTCCGAGTTGACCTGCGAGAACATGACGAGCTCGGCGTCGGTCGGGTCGCGCTCCATCTTCTGGTAGGCGGCCACCAGGTAGTCGATCTCCTCCGGCGACATGGCCAGCCCCCAGTCCACGTTGGCCTTCTTGAAGGCCTCCGGGCCCTCCGCCATGAGCGGGACGGTGCGAAGCGGAGCGGGCTGGAGATGCTGGAAAAAGTCGTCAACCTGGTCGTAGATCGCTTCGGTCATGCGGTCGTGCAGGGCCAGCAGGGCGAGGCCCAGCTCCTCAATCCCGAGCACCAGCCCGGCCTCGGAGGTGATGATGAAGTGGATGCCGCGCTCGACCCGGAGAACGTCGCTCAGGGCGCAGTTGTGAAAGATGTCGGTGGCCTTGGAGGACCAGGGAGAGATGGTGCCCTTGCGCGGCGTGACAAAGAAGCCGCCCTCGTCGTTGCGGGTGAAGTGCTCCGTGGCCGCGAGCAGGGCGAAGGCGCGCTCGGTGGTCTGGTCGTCGAGCGGGCCCTCGGACTCGATAAAGTAGCATTCGACGGCATCGATCGAGGCGATATCGTGCGCGTCGATGGCTTCATTGAGCGCTTTCTGGAGCGCGGTGAGACGGAAATCGGAAAATGCCGGGCGGCCTTGAAGAATGATTGGTTGCATGCGGAGAAGAACGTCGAACGTCCAACATGGAACATTGAACGCAGAATGGATGAGTGAGTTTTCGCGCGATATTCGACGTTCGGACTTGGATGTTCAATGTTCGATGTTATCGAGCACGAAAATTTTGTCGTTTGCTGTGGTTCGTTCGACCTACTGCGACTGAGGCCAGGGGATTTTCAACCGTCGATCCGGCTTCGCAGGGACAAGAGGGCGAAAAAAAGTTAATAGCATTCAAGCGAATAGCTCCTCCATGGAGGTAACTCCGCGTTCTCTGCGCCTCTGCTGTTCAAATCTCTCAGTAATGATCCTCGGGGCCCGGTCGGCTGAAGAGCTTCGAGGCGTCGATGGGTTCCTTGGCCAGCTGCTCTAAAGGTTTATCGTGCCAGTCGGATTCGTCATCCCGCTCGTTGGAATGATAGCGCTTTCGGGTCTCCATTTCCCATTCGCCTTGGGCATTTTTGATCACGGAGCGCTCTTCCGTATAGCCTTTTGGGAGGCAACTACAGCCGGAGGTAAGGGCAAGCGTCCCAAACATGAGAAGAGCGAGAGTCTGCTTCATGGTTGGAAACTAGAGTTTAGCTGGCGCGGCACAAGGTTATGAAAGTTTATTTTTTTGCCCGCGAAGGGTCGCGACGATGCGCGAAGTTTTCACCGCGGATGGGGATGTCGATATTTGGTGGTACGTTTAACCTAGCTTTGCTTACGCAGGGTCCGCGTTTATAATTCTTAAGCTCATCTGCCTGAACCAGTCAAATGGTGCTTAACTTTCAGATCCTCCGCTCAGGTTGACCCACGCTCGCTTCGACTGGCATCCGCCAGCGGAGCCTCTACGGATCTTAAGCCGGCTTTTTCGCGGCATTCCCTTTGACTTCACGGTGAAGCCTGTAGGCTTGTTGGGCATGGCTTACCGATACTACCTGACCTTCTTCTTGCTCCTCCAAAGTTTTTTCCTGGCTTCGCTTTCCGGCCAGGACGCGTCGGCCACGATCAAGGTCGGCTTACGGGAAACGGCGCCCTTTGCCATGAAAGACACGGCCGGGAACTGGTCGGGTATCGCGGTCGACCTCTGGAATGCGGTGGCGGCGCGCAATAACTACAGCTTCGAATACGAGACCTACCGTCTGGCGGATCTGTTGAAGGCGCTGGAGGCGGGCGAGGTCGATGTGGCGGTGGCCCCCCTGACTATTACAGCCGAGCGGGAGAAAGTATTCGATTTTACAATGCCCTTCATGCAGTCGGGACTGGCGATCGCGACCGAGGTCAAGCCCAGCGGCTGGTGGCAGACGGTGAGGCGCTTCGTCTCGCTCCCTTTCCTGCAGGCGGCGGGGGCGCTGGCCTGTGTCATTGCGATCTTCGGGGTGCTGATGTGGTTTTTCGAGCGGAAGAAGAACGAGATGTTCGGCGGGACGACCGCCGAGGGCATCGGCTCCGGTTTCTGGTGGTCGGCTGTGACGATGACCACGGTCGGCTACGGCGATAAAGCCCCGGTGACTCCGGCTGGACGGTTTGTGGGACTGGTCTGGATGTTTGCCGCCATCATTATTATTTCTGGTTTCACGGCGGCGATTGCCTCCTCCCTAACCGTCAGCAATCTGGAGAGCCGGATCGAGAGTCTGGAGGATCTGCGCGGTGAGCGGGTGGGGGTTTTGGAGTCTTCCAGTGCCGCGAGATTTCTCAAGGACGAGCGTATCCGCTACCGAAGTTATCCCACCCTGAATGAGATGATGGATGAGCTCGAAGCCGGCGACCTGGTCGCGGTGGTGCATGACCGGCCGATCCTACGCTATGAACTCGAGCAGCGCGATGCCGGCGACCTTTCGGTCCTGCCCGAGCTGCTGGAACCGCAAGCGTATGCGTTCGGTCTGCAGGCGGGTTCGCGGCTGCGCGAGTCGGTCAACCGTGCCTTGCTGGAAGTGACGCAAGCTGATGCTTGGCGTGACGGGCTGGCCACTTACTTTGGACAACCATGACAAAGCAATCAGTGAAATGGGGGATTCTTTCCGCGGGTAAAATTGCCGGTACATTTGCCGAAGCTTTAAAAGAAGCCGAGGGCAGCGACTTGCACGCGGTGGCCGCACGGGATGCGGCGCGGGCGGCGGAATTTGCCGGCAAGCACGGGGCCACCCGCAGCTACGGCAGCTACGAGACCCTGCTGGCCGATCCGGAGGTGGAGGCGGTCTATGTGGCCACCCTTCATCCCTTTCATCTGGAGTGGATCATCAAATCGTTACAGGCTGGCAAGCATGTGCTTTGCGAAAAGCCGCTCACCATGAACCTTCGCGAGGCCAAACGGGCGAAGCAGCAGGCCGACGAGAATCGCTGCCTGCTGCGCGAGGCTTTCATGTACCGGCACCACCCGCAAATGCATAAGGTGGTCGATCTGGTGGAGGGCGGCGCCATCGGTAAGGTGCGGATGATCGAGGCGAACTTTTGCTACCACTCGGACATGGGGCCGGATTCCCGGCTGATTGCGAAAGAACTCGGCGGCGGGGCCATCCTCGACATCGGCTGCTACGGCATGTCCTTCTGCCGGCTGGTCGCCGGGCGCGCCCGCGACCGCCTCTTCGCCGAGCCCATCGAGCTGCAGGCGGTGGGGCATCTCGACACGCAGGCCAGGACCGATCTGTGGACCACCGCCATCATGCGCTTTGAAGGCGACATCCTGGCCAAGACCAGCGCCGCCCTGCGGGTGGAAATGCCCAATCTCGCCTGCATCTACGGAGAAACGGGGCGAATCACGATCACCGAGCCCTGGCACTGCAAGGGGGAGTTACGCGTCGAAGGGAACGGCGGCGAAAATCCTGAAGTCACCCCGACCGATACCTCACGGCATCTCTATGCCTACGAAATCGAATCCTTTACCCAAGAGATGCAGGGCCAGCCAATCGGTGCCAAGGAAGTGGCCATGCGCTACGATGATACGCTCGGCAATATGAAGGCGCTGGATCGTTGGCGCGCGGAAATCGGCTTGAGCTACGAGGCGGACCGGGTAAATGGTTGATCCGCCTCTGCCCGGCGGGACTACGGCGTGACAGGGCGATGATCGGTGGGCGGTTGTCGGTAATCGGTAGAGGCTCCGCTTGCGGATGCCAGTATTATTCGGGACACTCGCATTTATCCTTTGCATTGATGCAGGCTGCACCGAGAAGCATGGTTAATGAGAATAGTTCATGCCTCATCGTGAAAGCGGCAGTGAACCTGAGCGCACTGGCATCCGCAAGCTGAGACTCTACGAGGTAAAAACCAGACTAAACCTTTTCTTGGACGACTTCTTCCGGCTTTGGGGCCGGGTCGGGATTGCGCAGGTCGAAGACCCGGGCGCCGGGACGGTAGCCAATGTAGGCGTAGGCCCACTGCAAGAGGACAGCTGCCTTGTTGCGGAAACCGACGAGGAAAATGAGGTGGACGGCCAGCCAGAGTACCCAGGCGAAGGGGCCGGAGAATTTCAGGCCGCCGACTTCTGCCACCGCTTTGCTGCGTCCAATGGTGGCCATGGTGCCCTTGTCGAAATATTTGAAAGGCTTGCGTTCCTTTACGGGGATGCGGCGAAACTCCTTGAGTTCCTTTTTAATAATTTTGGCGGCGTGTTTCCCCATCTGCATGGCTGCGGGGGAGACGCCCGGGACTTGCTGGCCCTTGATGTCAGTCATGTTGGCGACATCGCCGATGACAAAGACCTCGGGGTAGCCGGGCAGGGAGGTATCCTGTTCCACGCTGATACGGCCCCGGCGGTCAAACTCAGCGGGGATGCTGCGCAGGACGGGGTTGGCTTCGACGCCGGCTGTCCAGATAATGGATTCGGACTCAATAATTTGACCGTCCAGCTCAACAATACCGGCGCGCACATCCTTGACCGGGGCGTCGGTGATGACCTCGACACCCAGGCGTTTCAAATCTTCAGTGGCTTTTTGGGATGAGGCTTCGGTGTAGGCCCCCAAGATTCTGGGTGCCGCCTCGACCAGGACGATGCGTGAATCCTCCGGGCGGATCGAGCGAAAGTCATGTTTGAAGACGCGTTTGGTCAATTCGCTGATGGCGCCAGCCATTTCCACACCGGTGGGCCCGCCACCGATGACCACGTGCGTCATCAGGCGCTTGCGCTCCTCCATATCTTTCGTGGCTTCGGCCCGTTCGTAGGCGTGGAGTATTTGCCGGCGGATGCGGCGGGCCTCATCCAGGGACTTCAGGCCGATGGTGTGCTTGGCCCATTCCGGATGCCCGAAGTAGGCATTCACCATGCCCATTCCGACGACAAGATAGTCGTATTCCACCGAGTCGATACCTTTGAGAACAACGCGCTTGCGTTCCACGTCGATCGATTCCACTTCGGCCATGAGCACATTGACGTCGCGGCGCTTCTGAAAAATCGTGCGCACCGGTTCCGATACTTCCGGCATAGAAAGACCAGCCGTGGCAACCTGATAGAGCAGGGGCTGGAAGAGGTGGTGGTTCTGCCGGTCGATTAAAGTGATTTCCGCGTCCTTATGCTGGAGTGCACGTGTGAAAGCGAGTCCACCAAAACCTGCACCCAGCACGACGATTTTTTTCTTAGCCATCTCAATCCATCGGTCTTTGTGGCGGCAGCTTACATGCGATAGGCGATCAACTGTCTCCTTTTCTTCCCAGAAGGTTGCCAGGCATCGCATTTTACAGGGTGATTATGAATCACGCCGTTAGTATTAAAATATCTAATAGAAGAATGTTTGATAAAAGTTTAGCTTAAACATTTGAATCGTCTGACAATTTTTTATCGCGCGTATTCAAGCGGGGGATACAACAACCTACTCAAACTCATATATACCTTACTGCCTTACTGCTTCATCCCTCATATTGATTCTCGGCTAACCCCTGTATTTTCAGCGTGTCGCTTGGAGTATTAAAGCACGTAATTTCAACTAGTTGCGTGAACGACTTCCTTAGTTTCGTGACAATCTCCAAACTTCGACTCCATGCAGACACCGACTTTTTCCTTCCTTGCGACTGTCTTACGCACACCGACTTTAACCGTCATAGGTATCGCATTCTCGCTTCTGGCGAATCAGTTGCAGGCACAGGATACGGAGAGTGTCGGCCCGCTGCGCACGCAGACGATTGAGCTGAAAGCGGGATGGAACGCGGTCTATCTTGACCTTGAGCCGACCAATGCGGCCCCGAACGACTTTTTTGCGGGCACACCGGTTGGAATCGCGGCCGCCTATTTCCGGCCGGCCACTTCGATGGAGTTCATCGAGAGCCCTGCGGACCTGTTGGGCGACCGCAAGAACTGGAGTATGTGGTATGCACCCGGTCGCGACGATCATCTACTGACCGATCTCTACCGCATGCAGGCCCATCAGGCCTACCTGATTTTCAGTGAGGAGGCGCACACCTTCACCGTGACAGGCACACCATTTTACGGAACGGCGACCTTCTATCCCAATACCTTCAGTCTTGTCGGTTTTCCCATCCACGCCAGTGAGGCCCCGACGCTAGGCAACTTCTTCGCTGGATCCGAGCCGCACGAGGACATGCGGATTTACACACTCAAAGAGGGTCGATGGTCGCTGATCACCGAACCGGCATCCTATTTGATGGAGCCCGGTAGCGCATATTGGGTTTTTTCGGAGGGGGCGTCGGAATTCAGTGGTCCTTTCAGCGTCAGTTTTTCCGGGAGTGGCAACGGCGGGATGTTTTATCGTCAGGAAACCGGAGCCCGCGAAATCGTGGTCCGCAACGAAGCCAGTTACCCGCAGGCAATCCGCATCGGTCTTGAGGCGGGCTCAACCGGCCAACTGCCCCTCGCATACCGGGTGCGTATCGTCAATGCTCCCGAAGAGCCGCTTACCGCCACTTCGGTGTCGATGGGTAACGGTCTTGAACTGGGCACTCTGGAAGCGGGGCAAGCCGTAAAACTTGCGATCGAGGTCGAGCAGAGTCAGGTCAACGCCGCCTTGATGAGCACCACGCTCGTTTTCACTTCCGATGCCGGTCTTCGGGTGGACGTTCCGATTCTTTCTCTTCGCCCCGATCTTGCCAACTAATCCCGCTGGCCTTTCGACCATAAACGCACGATCCGCGACTTAAATTTTATCAAGAACTTACCATGCGCTCATTTCTGAAACCCATCGTTCTTCCGATCACCTTATTAAGTTTTGCCGGCTGCCAATTATGGGCGGCACATCCCTCGCAGGGGCTATGGGTGGGCGAGGTAGCGCTCAACGCGGTCAATGAAGCGACCGGTGCCGTGGGCGATTCAAATACCTACGAATTTACCGACCCGGCGATCACCACACCGACGGCGGATACCGCCTACCTTAGACTGATTGTGCATGTGAACGGCGCGGGTCAGGCCTCGCTCCTCAAGAGCGTGGCTGTGGTCGAGAAGTCCGTGGCGGCGAACGGCGACATCGATGTGCTGTTGATCACGGACCCCACTTTGTATCCGAACTATCCCGGTATTGCGCGGCGCTATGCCACCGCCTTTTACGATTTCGGCAATACCCAGGCGGTGACGGCACTCAACGAAATCATCGACGAAGCCGTTGCCCGTGCGGTGGAAGATAAGAATTCCTCAGCTGCGGACATCGAAACCTACATTAACGGCTTTCTCGATCCAATTATAGAAGCCTCCGATGTCTCGACCGCTTATCTGGACAGTGGTACCGGGGCGAGTTCATTCATCACCGACGACTTTTTCACCGAGGCCGAGGTTCAGCAATTGGCGGCTGATGTCGCCGGGCTGATCGATTCGAACTCTCTTACGGTTGCGGACTTTGCCTACAGCCCGGGCACGCCCTACGGCCCGCTGCCCCCATCCGCGACAAGTTCGGCCAACTTTGACGTCGTGATGGCGGCTGCGGTCGCCTTGCGGGATAACTCCGTATTCTCAGATACCCGTAGTATCGAAGCGATCGCCCGTCTGACCGAGAGTGCCGCCAACGCCGTCGGGTCATTGGACGCTGGTGCCGAGCTTTCGGAAAAGGTCACCGCCGCCGAGGCTGCCGCGATTGATGCCTGGCACAACGCTGCCGATGTCAACCAGGCCTACAACCGCTATCTAGCCAGTGAGGCTTACAGTTCTTTGCCTGAATTCATCGTGGAAATTGCAGTCAACGCCGCGATTACCGAGCTGGGACGCACCACTGACCCGGCTGAGATCCAACAAGCGATCCGCGACGCCCTTATTCTCGAAGATCCTGTGCGGGATGCCGATTCGGCTGCGGTGGCTTTGCAGAGTGCCTCCCTTTTTGGTGACCCCCGTGCCATCAACGCCCTGGAGCGTTTGCTGGGCAAAACCGCCGAATCCGCGGCCGCACAAGTCCTGATCGACGCCGACCCACAGGCACTGACCGAGGTCGTGGAAGCGACTGCCGATAACACCTTTGCCGCGATTCAGGCAGCGCCTGTCTTTGCGACGACACCGACTGCGGCCTACGACCAATTCGTAAACAGTGATGATTTCAGTGAGGCCGCCGCCCTGGCCGCGTCGACTGCCGCGAGCGAAGTTGCCTTTCAAGTCGGCGCCGGAGTGAGCGACGATGATCAATTGGAGTTTTTTGCCGACCGCGCCGTCAAACGCGCGCTGATTGCCGTGCGTAATCAAGTCGCCGGACTGCCTCAGGATTCCGTCGCCTTCAGTGGTGAACTGGTACCCGGCGGTACTGTCGAGACCCAGTTCTTCCTACCTGCGCTGGCACCGACGAATCCCTTTATGCACCGCCTCCACCCCGATCACACGGAAGGTATCGCGATCACCCGCGAGGTGAGCCTCGAAGTCAATCCGACGAGCGCCGCCAGCGGTCTCGACCGTGCTGCATACGGTGTGTCTCGCATCACCGGTACGTACCGCGAGGAAATTTTCGGCCTGCACAAGCCCCTGGGCAACTCGCAGGACATTGGCCTGAAAACCGAGGGCAGCTTCACGCTGAACCGCATCTCCCTGGTCGATACCCTCAACTTTTAGTCGTCTTAACCGTTCTCAGTCAGACCTCACTTTCTCATGAAAAACATCCTATTCAGCCTTCTCCTTCTGACGTTTCTGAGTGGACTCACCCACGCTCAAGATAATACGCGGATCTTCCTCGACGGCATACCCTCGCAATTTACCGCGATCGATACGCAGCAGGATAGCGATGGAAACACCTATGTGCTCGGCTCTGATGCAGGTAATGCCGTGATCGTAAAATATGACGAGGCCGGTTTGACCAACGCGGGTGACAATATCGTGATCAACGGCTTCAATCCGGTCGCCTTTGCGGTCGGTGATAACGATCTCATTTACGTGGCTTCATCCACGTTGATTACCTACCGGGGGATCAACGACAAGGAAGGCGTGGTGGGTCCGGTCCGCTTCTCCCCGGCCGGTTGGACTTTCAAGGACATGGTTTATTCCAGCGTGAATAAGCGTCTGATGACGGTCATCGACAGCCCTTCCTGGCCGCTCGCCGGGATGTCCTTCGTCATTGAAGATGGTTCGGGTGGAGATATTCTGAATTTCGAGGATTATCAAATATTCGCAGTGTCCAGTAGCGGACCCCGCAGCACCGGATCCAATCCCACCACCGTGACGACGGACGATTCGGGCAACTATTATTTTGCGGGGATCGCCTCGAACACCACGCCTGCGCCGACCGCCAGTTCGCCTTATTTCTATGGAGTGAATATCGACCCCGATGACACACTGTCCGACAACAAGCTGACGCCCGACCGTCCGTTCATCATCACAATGAACAGCGACTACACCGAGTATCGGGCACGCACGATGAATGATTACAGCAGCACCTTCGGGATCAGTTACAGCAATGGCTGGCTTTATCTCATCGGTCGCGAGTTCGGCCCCCTCGGCCTCTCCGGTGCGGTCAAGCTGACTAGATTCTCCCCCGATTTGACCGCCAACAAGAGCATCAAGATGCTGGCCAACACATACTTCAGCCTCACCGGGACCAATTCCAACGGTAAGGGCAGACTCTTCAGTGTCGATGCCGATGCGCTGGATAATGTCTATGTCAGCGGTTTCGCATTCGATGGCACAGTCGAATTTGTGGACGACAACGGTGATTCCTACCGGACGATCTCCTCGACCGAGGAAGCGCCTTACGTCCTTAAGGTGAATTCAGATTTTGAATACGAATGGGTCATCACACCCGCGAAGGCCCCGTTTACCCCGCTGCGGAACAGTTTGCATGTCTCTTACGATGACAAGAACTCGCGTCTCTGGATGGCCGGCACCTACAACGGCATACCGATGTCCATGCAGGATGGCCCGGACGCGGACTCAAAGCGCACCCTTTCGGGTGAGGACTTGAACCAGGGTTTTATCGCGGTGTTCGAACCGGACGGTAAATTCACCCGGGTGGTCGACCTGACGATTGCCTCCGATGTGGTCCTGGCTTCCCTTCAGATTAACGGCGCGCGACTGTCCGAAATCGTCGACTTCCCCATCGATCCGGATCTCTTCAAGAGCTACAGTATCGAGTTGATCGTGGATTCCGAGATCGAACTCAAGGTCCCGCGCAACGTCTACCTGCGTGGCGACGAAGAAACCGACAGCCTGACCGGCAGCAACCCGTCGATCGTCGACAATGCGGATACGCGTTTCACCTTCCTGAATTTCTCCGTTAACAGCGTGGTCGAGGACAGTAACGCGACGGTCTACACCTTCGCCATCGCTGAACAGACCGATGTGAAACTGGAATGGTTGATCGAGTACGCGCTTAACGTGGTTTCCGACTTCACCGATACCGAGAGTAAGGCCCGTAACCCGGACGGATCGTCCTACATTCCCGCCCTGGATTCGGACGCCTCCGGCAACCCTTCGCCGGCCGTCGGGAAGCAGTGGGTCGAGAAAGACACGCCCGTTGTTCTGCAAATCGACGGTGCCGTGCGCGACCTTGCGATCAAGCCCGGGCTGGCGGTCCGCTATGTTCCCTACGCATTCAACATCGCAGGTGCCTTGACGCCGACTCCCTCCAAGATCGAATTTCCCAGCATTGAGCCCCGCCAACAGGTCGATGAATTCACCATGACGCAACCCGTTACGGTCGAGTACATCTGGAAACTACAGTATGGTGTGGACATCAAATCGTCGAAGCAGTCGGCCAACCCGCTTGTGCTGGTCGAATATCTTGAGAACCTCGACGGTTCGGTCACCAGTGAGCAATACTCCCAGGGGGATGGCGTTTACTGGTATGACGATAGTGCGACTGTTCGCATTGCGGCACCGAAAGAGATTCAATTTTCCGACGGCCCACAGGGCCTGAGCGGTTGGCTCAATGGTGACGGATACATCTTCTCACCCGCAGAAGACGAGTTCAACCCCTCGCTGACGAATCCGTTTACGTCCGAGCAGATCAACGATGGGTTCAAGATTTTCTCCTATAACAGTGGTGACGGTGCGGTCGATTACATCGGGCGCGAAGTCGTGCTGGAACGTCCCGCCCGTGTGGTCTGGAGCTTCGGCGACCTGGTTATTTACAAGACGGTCGGCGTCGGTGAGTTCGTCCAGTTCACACCGGACGAGATCAGCAAGTTCAGCCTTGCGGCCAACCAGTTGCCCACGCTGGCGAATGATCCCAATGCCACACCTTCCAGCGACACGCCCACCTCGTCCGACTTTATCTGGGACGACACCGCCAAGCGCTTCTTCCCGCTGCGTCCTCTGGTCTTTGATCTGCTCTGGCCGGCCACCAACGGGAATCAGGTGAAGGTCGAAGTCACTTCGCTCTGGAGTATTACCAACTATAACCACATTGCCGATACACCGGGAGTATCGCTGGTGCCGAATCCACCTTCTACGGAGCCCGATGATTTGATCTTCCAGGAGGTGGCCTACGCGGAAGCCGACGGCAGTGTCGATGATGACAATCTTTTCACCGCTTCGCAACCGGGCCGTACCGTACTCGAGTTTAACCGGATCACGGCCTCCGGCCGCGGCGGGGCTTCCGAAAGCGTCGTCGAACTCAAGGTGGTGCAGACGAAACGTTGGAACACCGGCCTCGGTGCCACCAAGCCGGCCATCGTCGGTCGGAAAATCACCAGCGATCTGGATCTGGCTGAGCTCGGTACCGGCTATCTCTTTTTCGACCAGGCCCGTTTCAATCCTTTCGTTTATGACCGTAGTCTGTTCTCGGGCGAAATTCTGAGAGAAGAGGGTACACGTCCTGGCCCGATCATCCCGGTCAATGAAAACCCGAACGCCAGCAGCGAGACCAACGACGAGTTCGTGGTGGTCTGGTATGATGATCCGACCTTGAACGACTATATGCTCTGGCCCTACGCGGCCGAGCGCTACCTGCCGCGTTGGCCGCGCAATCCCGCCGAAGGCTTGAACCGGATACTCCAATCCAGCGGCTTCGGTAGTGAGAGTGTGGCTGCCGACGGTTCCGAGCAGGTTGTCGTGCCCAGCCTGACGGTGGATGGAACGGTCTTCCCCGAAGCGACGACCTTCGACCCGGCACGGGTCGAGCAGGTGCAGATCTACAACCAGCCCGATCCTCTGGTCGCCGGTTATAATCCCAACGAGGAGCACGCACTGATGGCGCCTTCCCTGCGGTTTGCCTCGGTTGCGCCACGTCCCCTGGCTGCCTATGCCTTGCGTGAGAACGATCTCAATGTCACCTCGCGCGACAGCAATTACACCTCCGATCCTTACGTGCTGGTACAGTATTTGGACAAGGCGGACAACGAATTCAAGATGTCGGTCTTTACCGTCGCGCGTGCCGACACCACCAACTACCCGAACGGCTTCTCACAGGAGATGGTCGCGGGCGAACCGGTGATTCCATTCTATCCGCTCGGGCCGGTCAGCGGCGCGACGCTCAGCCCGAGCAACTACGCGAAGGAAGGCGACCCGAACAAGCTCGTTTACTGGACTGATCACAAGGACACCTCTTGGGCGGTCTCCGGCGATGGCGCCTTCAGCGCATACTTCTACTACCCGCTACTGGTTGATTTCTGGTGGCCGGACGATAGCAAGAGCGTCGGTGACTTTGTTGCCTGGCTGCCGAATACCGACGCGGCTCGCGACCTGGAGTCCTTTGATATCGATTACACGCTGCCGACGGAAACGCCGGAAGCACAGGGCGTTGCCTACACCACGGTTTGGCCGACCACGGTTCCGGTCATGAAGGTCGGTGAGACACTCACATTCGCCGGAGGGGAATATGCCCAGGATAATCCCGGTGAGCCCGGCCTGCCGGGTGTGCTCGCATGGGCTGCCGGTGAGGTGATCTATGACGATCTCAACCCCGACATGCGCGAAGGCGACGGGATCGACCAGGACGGGAACGACTTCGACAAATATACCGCACGGATGATCTCCGCTCTGGAGCAGCGACTCGTTTCGCTGCCGGTGGCCCGATTCCCGGAGGTGCTGCTGCCGGCGACCGGCCGCACGGAGGTGGACGGTACGATCTACCGTTTCCGCGACCTTTCCTCCTCCCTGAAGAAGAGAATTTTCTACGATCCGCTGACCGGTCAGCTGGGGATCAAGGGCTTCGTCAACGACAAGGATATCGGTGACGAAACGCTTACGGCGGCGCCCCCGCAGGTCTACGTCCTCGAGCCGAACATTCTGACCGAGGCCGAGTACGAGGAGCTCAAGGGCATCAGCGAAGACAGCCCGTTTACCGATGTGGCCGACAACGGCGACTGGACCTCTGCGGTGGATGCACTCTACAAACTCAGCCGGAATCCGAACGGACTCAGCGACGAACGTATCGAAGCTGGTGGCGGCTATACGGCCGGTCTTCAGGTGCAATCGATCAGTAATCCGAATGGCGAGGACGTGGTGGAAGCTTCTGCCGCCGAGGCCTACCAGGCCCTCGGACCGGGGCTCGCACTCGTTGCCAATCCCGGTTTCCTCGATCCGAATGACGAAACGCTGCCTGATGTCAGTTATGTGACGCTGGCTGAAAACAACGATCCCAGCCTCGGCGGCTCACCGGTCGTGCTGCACGTCATCAAGATTGATCGCCGCGAGCGCTACCGCGGTGCGGTCAAGGTTCTTCTTTCCGATAACGTTTTCGACGAGAATATCATCCTGCGCCACACGGGTGACTTCGGGGCCCAGGCCGACGACCTCGTCTTCGACTGGTGGTACCGGGTCGAGGACGGCACCGCCGCGTTGCCCCCCGACCAGATCCCGGCCGGAACTCCGAATCCCTGGAAGCTCTTCCCCGATCCATCCGGTGACGGCGGTCAGGCTTTCTACCAGCTTAAGCTGAAGGGCAATCCTTCTGCTCCTGAGTTGCTCTTGGCTGATTCGCTCTGGTTTGTGCGTTACCGTCATAAAGACGAAACGCCAAACAATCCCGTCACCTGGGATGCCGATCCGGAAATTCCCTTCGAGTGGGCCGGTGCCGGTAACTCCACGCCGAATGACCTGGATGGCGACGGCGTGCCCGACTACCAGGCACAGCTTGCGCAAGGCTGGGTCAAGCGGGTGCTGGATGCGGTCAATCCCTACGAGGCGCGTATCCGCGACTTCAATGGCGACAATCCTGCCACCTATTCCAGCATGATCCAGCAGTTCGGCCAACGCTACGAGGGGCCGGTTGCGCTGAATCCGGATAAGAACGTGATCGAAAATGTCGGTCTCATCCAACTCTACGGCACGGTCTTGAACCGCGCACGCAGCCTCAGTATCGACCTTTCGACACCGGTATCCACACCGGGTATCACCAATGCACTGCTCCTGGCATCAACCCGTCTGGCGGACTTCTATATGCTGCTCGGGAACGAAGCTTATGCCGACGCCAAGAACCCGACCATCGGGCACGGCAGCAACAGTGTGGATTACGGCAATCTTGCGCCGACCGTCTTCACTTTCCAGAACCAACTTAGCTCGAAGATCGAGGAGGAACTCGGCCTGCTTCGCGGGGTTTACGACTTCAAGGCCCGCCCGGTCTACAACCGTCTCTTCTGGAACTTTACCAAGGGAGAAGGGGAGGCCGCCTACGCGACCAACTACAACCTATCCGACATCAATGAGGACGGCTTTATCAATGAGGATGACGCGCTGATTCTTTACCCGCAGGGCCACGGGGATGCCTGGGGGCACTACCTGACGGCGCTGCGCGGTCAGTATGAGTTGTTGAATAACCCATTCTTCAACTGGGTGTCCCGCTCCGAGCTTTACAGCCTGCAGGACATCGTGATCGAGGTCGACTTCCTCGATGAGCGGAAGTTCGCCCAGGTCGCCGCCGCCAAGGCGAAGGCCGGTTCAGAGATTGTCGCGCTGACTTATCGCGACAACTACGTCGCCGACCCCGAATCGCAATGGCAGGGCTATCTCGATACCCAGCCGCAGCGTGCCTGGGGTGTCGAGGGCTGGGCGCGCCGCGCCGGTCAGGGCGCCTACTTTGACTGGGTCACGGCCAACGCGCTCATTCCGTCCGAGCACCCGAACTCCAGCTTCACGGGCATTCAGAAAGTGGATCGCACGACGGTGAAGGACATCGCCGTGGTCTCGGCCAATATGAATGCGGTGCAGCGCACGTTCGAAGATGCGAACAGCGGCTTCAACCCACTGGGTATTTCCGGGAACACCGTGCCCTTCGATATTGATCCTTCACTACTGGACGGAGGCTCCGGAGCCACACACTTCGAGCAGATCTACCAGCGCGCGGTGGATGCGCTCAACAATGCGGTCGCCGTTTACGATTACGCGAACGACCTGAACAACCAGGTGCGCGGTATCGCCAACGATGAGATCGACTTCCGCCGTGCGGTGTTTGAAGAGGACCTTGCCTATCGTGGTGAGCTCATCGAAATCTTCGGTACGCCTTACGCCGGCACAATCGGTTCCGGCCGCGCTTACCCGGCCGGCTACAGCGGCCCCGATACATCGCTCTACATGTACGTGGATCCGCAGGTTCGTACGATCAGCGCCGACACGGTGCCCGGTCTGACCGCGGATTACCGGGATGATTTGGGCTCGACCCCGGCAAGCTACCTCAACACGGAGTTCCGCGCCACCTTCTCCTCTTCCACACAGAGTGGCTCGCCCTCCAACTGGGTCTCCGAGTTTAACGATGTAAATTACATCGTAACCGATGAGAACGGCATCGAGTTCGACGCCGACGGGGCGCGTGTGCCGCTGACCAACGTGGACCTCCCGATCAAATCTTCCGGCTATACCTTCGCGGCACCGGAAGAGTGGGGTGACCGTGCTTCTCCCGGACTCTTGCAGCTTAAGATCGCCGAAATGATCCAGCAGGAAGCCAACCTCGCACAGGCAATGGCCGATTGGGATAACTACCAGGGTGAAGTGATCCTCCAACTGCGCCTCATTGCCGCGCAGGTGGACATGGACAAAGAAATCCGTGGCCTGCTGGCCGGACAGATCGCGACCAACACCATCCTGGGTACAGCCAGCCTGGTGGCCAGCACTCTTGGTGAAACCTTCGAGGATGCCGGTGACGTGGCCGGTGACCTGGGTGACGATATTCAAAACTTCGTACCGACGGCATTGCCGACGGGTGGTTTCTCCATCTCGCCCGGGGATGCGCTTTCCGCCGTCCGTGGTGCCGCCACGACCGGTGCTACCGCAGCGAAGGCCATTCTGCTGGCGGCACGCGTGACCGCCAACACAGTGGCCAATACTGCCGACCTCGGCCGTGAGTTGGCTGATCTTGGTTTTGACTTCGCCATCGACAAGCAGGAGCGCAACTTTGAGTTGAAGAGTGCTCTGGTCGAGCTGGAGAACATGATCGGGGACGACGCCATTCTCCGGATTAACGTATTCCGCGAGCAGGAAGCACTGCGTGCACTCTCCGAGGAATACCGCGCCTTGCTCCAACGCGGGGCCCGACTGATCGACGAGCGCGAGGCCTACAACAAGCGTGTGGCCGAACTGGTGCAGCGTAACCGCTACCAGGACATGACCTTCCGCGTCGCGCGCAACGCCGCGCTCCAACGCTATGAGGAGGCCTTCGACATTACCGCCCGCTACACTTATCTCGCGGCCAAGGCATACGACTACGAAACCAACCTGAATCCGAATGCCGCCGGCTCCGCTCAGGGCATCCTCACCGACATTGTGGGTGAACGCAGTCTGGGTTACATCGATCCGGTTTCAGGCGTCCCGCTCATCGGTAAAGGTGGTCTCTCCGAGCAACTCGCCATGTTGAAGGCGAACTTCGATGTCCTTAAAGGACAGCTCGGGATCAACAATCCGCAAACCGAGTCCGGCCGCTTCTCCCTGCGCCGTGAGATGTTCCGCATCGCACCATCCAGCGAGGCGTCGCCCGCATCGGATCAAGCATGGCGTGATGAGTTGCAGGCCGCCAAGGTCGACAACCTCTGGGACTTGCCTGAATTCCGTCGTTACTGTCGCCCATTCGCGGCCTACGATCCGGCTAATCCGGAGCCCGGGCTCGTGATCGAATTCTCCTCCGAAGTGACTTCGCGGAAGAATTTCTTCGGGCTCAACCTCGCCGGTGGTGACAATGCCTACGACCCGACGAACTACTCGACCAAGATTCTTTCGGTCGGTGCCTGGTTCGAAGGCTACCTCAGCAGCGACTTCGCGACGGACCTCTCCGAGACGCCCCGGATCTACCTCGTGCCTGTTGGCACGGACGTGATGGCCTATCCTTCCGATACGGATCTGGGCGTGCGGATGTGGGATGTGTTGGATCAAAAGATTCCCGTTCCCTTCCCGATCCTTCAATCCAATCTGGATGACGGGTCCTGGCGTCCGCTCGATACGCTCGGCGGCACGGAGGGTGATATCCGCAAGTTCTCCAGCTTCCGCGCCTACCACGACAGTGGCTACTTTGATGAGACGGAAATGTCCTACGATACCCGCCTCGTCGGCCGCTCGGTCTGGAACACGCGCTGGTTGCTGATTATTCCCGGTGCCACACTCAGCGCGGATGCCGAAACCGGTCTTCAGACCTTCATCGATAATGTCAGCGACATTAAACTCTTCTTCCAGACC